>CAYZBA010000012.1:0-23039 GCA_964476555.1 uncultured Flavobacterium sp. | reverse complement strand
TTTGTGTTGGATAAAAGAAATTGCGGCTTTAGCCAGACAGCACAACGATGCTAACATCGTAAGTATTCCTGCTCGATATACTTCGAAAGAGCAAGCTATCGGCATTGTAGAGACATTCCTGTCTACGGATTTCGAAGGTGGAAGACATCAAAACAGGGTTGCTAAAATTTCTTGTCAATAAATAGCATTTGCCTTGCACAAACATACCAATCATAGGATTCAAAAGCATGTAGTAAAAGGCTCTAATCTGGCTTTTTCTATCATACTAAATGTGGTAGTCACTCTAGCTCAAATAATCGGAGGGATTGTCTCAGGTAGCTTGTCTCTGATTTCGGATGCTTTACACAACTTCAGTGATGTTCTGTCGTTGGTTTTTAGCTACATTGCTCATAAATTATCGAAGAAAAAAGCTTCTACCACTCAGACATTCGGTTACAAAAGAGCGGAGTTGATTGCTGCTTTCGTGAATTCTTTTACGTTGATATTGGTTGCTTTGTATTTGGTATACGAAGCCATAGCGAGATTTAGCGCTCCTATTACCATTAACTCTGATATGGTAATTTGGCTAGCTGTATTGGGAATTGTTGTCAACGGATTGTCTGTGTTACTTTTGAAAAAAGATGCAGAACACAACCTCAACATGAAGTCCGCTTATTTGCATCTGTTTACGGACATGATGGCATCTGTAGCCGTACTATTAGGTGGTTTAATGATGAAATTCTACGGTGTGGTATGGATAGACAGTGTGATGACTTTGGTGATTGCTATTTATCTGATTGTTGTAGGAGGAAAGTTACTGATGGAATCTACTAAAATGTTGATGCTTTTTACTCCTGCTTCGATTGATGTAAAGGAAGTCGTTCGCGAAGTACACAAGATTGACAAAGTCAATAAATTACATCACATACACATCTGGCACCTCAACGAAGAAGAACTTCATCTGGAAGCTCACTTGGATTGTCAGGAAGACCTGAAACTCTCAGAATTTAACGTAGTTTTAGAGCAAATCGAAGAAGTATTATACAACAAATTTGGTATTAACCACGTTAATATCCAACCTGAATTTAAAAAACAAGACCCTAAAGATTTTATTGTCCAAGATTGAAAAAACAAAGAATTGAAGAACCTAAAAATCCAAGAATTGAAAAATGAAACGCATGGCACACGTTAATTCTAGAATTCTACATCCAAAGTTTCTGATTGTATTTCTTCTATTTACTGTTTTTTCTTTTGCTCAAGAGGAGCAAATCAACCAATATGATGCTGATGGGAATCGACATGGGTTATGGAAAGGAGTTTACGAAAAAACCAAAAGACCTCGATATGAAGGTATTTTTGAGCACGGTAAAGAAACCGGTATTTTTAAATATTTTGATGATACTAAGGCCGGTAAGGTAATTGCCACTCGTGACTTCTCGAAAGGTGACGGAAGTTGTTATGCTGTTTTTTATGACCGAAAAGGAAATAAAGTAAGCGAAGGAGGCATCAACAAAGACAGACAAAACGAAGGGGTTTGGAAGTTTTACCACAAAGAATCTCCTCAGATCATGGCGATTGAAAACTATAAAAACGGAAAGCTTGACGGAGTCCGAAAAGTATTTTATAAAAACGGAAAGATAGCTTCTGAGACTCACTATGTGGATGGAGTAAAAGAAGGCGTGTTTAAGCAATATGCTGACAACGGAGTGGTTTTGGAAGAAATCCCTTATAAAAACAATCAGTTTCACGGTTGGGTAACCTACAGAGACTACTCGGGTAACCTAGTTGCTGAAGGTCAATATGAAAAAGGCCTGAAGAAAGGAATCTGGAAGTTTTATGAAAACGGAAAATTGATCAAAGAAGTCGACTCGGAATCAAAAGAATATATCTATAGAGGGCTATGAGAGTACTTGTCATACAACAAAAGATGATTGGTGATGTGTTGGCAAGCACTGTTATCTGTCAGGCAATAAAAACCAAACATCCTGATTGGGAGATTCATTACATGATCTATCCAAATACTGTAGCAGTGATAGAAAATAACCCTTATGTAGATAAGTTAATTATCTTTGATTCCAAACAACATAAAGGTCTGTCAAAGCTAGTGCGTTTTGGCAAAAAGCTAAAGGCAGAAAAATACAATGCTGTGATTGACGCATACGGAAAGTGGGAAAGTATGATTCCAGCTTATTTTTCGGATGCTAAAATCAGAATCGGGCATAAGAAACCGTATACTTCTTTGTTTTATAACCAGCCTATAAAAACATCTCCTAACATTCAAGGCGCTGCTATATACAACCGATTGGAGCTCGCTCAAGCTCTTATCGGAGAGATGATTTCGATTGATTTTCCCAAAATATATCTGACGGAAGAAGAAATTCTAAAAGCCAAAACTGCCCTACAAAGCAGAGTTGATGCCTCCAAAAAAACTATTATGATTGGTGTTCTGGGGAGCTCTCTAGACAAAAGTCTTCCAGCAGAAGAGATGGCCCTTATGTTGGATTTTATAGCTCTCTCTAACAACTGCCAGATGCTTTTTAACTTTATGCCTAACCAAGAAGCAGAGGCCAAAGCAATTTTCGATTGGTGTAAACCGGAAACAAAAGCCAAAATCATTTTTGATTTCAATACGAAAAGCCTACGAGATTTCTTGGCTGTACTTTCTCAATGTGATGCTTTGGTTGGCAACGAAGGCGGAGCCGTTAATATGGCAAAAGCTTTGGAAATCCCTACGTTTGCTATATTTTCGCCTTGGATTAAAAAAGAGTCTTGGAGCAACTCGGCCGATAAGAACCATGTGGCTGTCCACCTCAAAGATTTTCATCCGGAAATCTATAACGGAAAATCACCTAAGAAGTTTAAAAAACATTCTTTGGAACTCTATAAAAAGCTAAAGTTTAACCTTTTTGAAAATCAGTTGCGAGAGTTTTTAGGAAGAATTTGATTATAACTTCTCGATTCCTATTGGAGTTCTGATAATTTTCTCGCTACGAGTTTTCTTTCTGATATTGATGTTTTTCTGGATAGATTCCGGAGTGTTGTAGCCTCGTTTGTGGTCTAGGTGAAGACAGATAGCCGAATACCTGATTTGAATTGGTTTAATACCGAGGTTAACTAAGCGCTCACCCAGCTCGCGGTCTTGGCCTCCGTATTGCATTTCTTCATTAAATCCGTTGATGGTAACGAGGTCTTTTTTCCATCCGGAAGCGTTGTGACCATTCCATGTTGGGCTTGTAGGAGTCAAAAAGTTCAAGAGACCTACAAATGGCTTTTTAGCTGTCAACTTCAGATTTTTAATGGAAGATGTGAGCCCGTTTTGTTTGAGCCACTTGATATCAAAACACCTTTGAGTCAGAATATCGTCTTTTGAAATCAACTTAGAGATACTCATTGGGAGTTTAAAATAGCCTCCGGAAAGGAAGTGCCCTTCTTTGCGAAAATCTAAATGAGTTTGGACAAAATCTTTGCGAACGATACAATCGCCATCTGTAAAAATCAAGTAATCGGTTTTGGAAGCCACGATAGCTTTGTTTAGGATTTGCGACTTTTGGAAACCATTGTCTTCGTGCCAAACGTGAGTGATTGGGTAGTTGAGTTGAGGTCTAAGCTCATCAATCATCTCTCGGGTATCATCACGAGAACCATCGTCAGCAATGACTACCTCAAATTCCAAGTTAGTTTGAACATGCAACCCCCATAAAACCTTTGCTAGCCATTCTTTGGAATTATACGTACTGACAATAACCGATGCTTTCATTTAGTAAGATGTTGATTTTTAATTTTTTAAACAATTAATAACTCAAATAGTCTCCCCTACTCGAAATTTTTTTTTTTTACAAAAGTAGTATAAAATCAATCCTTTTCTACGTAAAAGTAGTATAAATAATTTCTTTGCCCTATTTTTGCCTGATATTAAAAACTACCTCTATAATTAAATGTCTGTTTCAAACGAAAATAAAATTAGCGGTTTAGTCATAACTTACAACGAAGAACAGAACATCGAAGCACTTGTACAAAGTCTTGATTTCGTGGACGAACTCATTGTAGTTGACTCGTTTAGTACAGACAAGACTATGGAAATTCTCTCTAGGTTTCCACATATAAAGGTAGTTCAGAACGAATTTGAGAATTACACCAAGCAGCGAAACCTCACTCTTTCACTGGCTTCCAACCCATGGATTTTGTTTTTGGATGCTGATGAGCGCATCACTCCTGAACTCCGTGAAGAGATCTTGGAAACAGTTCAGAAACCGGATGCGAAAGACGCCTATTATGTATATCGCAAATTCATGTTCAACAAAAAGCCATTGCGCTTTAGTGGTTGGCAAACCGATAAAAACTTTAAACTGTTTCGCAGAGGAAAAGCTCACTTTAAAGAAGACTTGTTGGTTCACGAAACGCTAATCGTAAACGGCTCCATCGGGATTCTGAAAAACAAGTTGATTCACTATTCATACATCAGCTACGAAGATTATAGAAGGAAAATGGTAGCCTATGGCAAGCTGAAAGCTAGAGAACTTCATAGTAAAGGCAAAAAGCCCAATTTGTTTCATTTTTACATCAAGCCACTGTATAAATTTCTATATGCTTATTTCGTGAGATTAGGGATTTTAGATGGAGAAAAAGGCATCATCATCTGTTATTTGAATGCTTTGAGTGTATATGTGAGGTTCCAGGAACTAAAAAGGCTTAATCGTGTTCAAAAATCAGCTGCACAATCTTAAAGCCTACCGCAAAGACAGAGAAGACCTTCGTGATGCGGCACTAGAAAATCCTCTTTATTTGGAGGAAGTCATTCAACTTGCTTTTGCTCCTACTGACCCAAACCACCACAAAGCTTGCTGGGTGTTGGAACTCATTTGCGAAAAGCAACTCGAGGTTATCTATCCTTACATTGAGCAACTTTGCAACACTCTTCCATTATACACTAATGAATCTGCCATTAGGCCCATAGCGAAGGTAATGGTTTTTCTAACTCATCAGTACAGAGAAAAACTATCTGAAAGTCAGAGGCAAAAGTTGATTGAAACGTCGTTTGACTGGCTGATTTCAGACACTAAAGTTGCTGCCAAAGCTTATGCCATGGAAATCCTTTTTGAGCTAGGAAAATATTATGACTGGATTCATCCGGAGCTCAAGCAAATACTCTCTCAAGATTACACAAAACACTCTGCCGGATATCAAGCCCGTGCCCGAATGATTTTAAAAGAGCTATAAGACTAAACTGACAAGGAAAAAAGCCTTGATTGTTGAGTTTTTCTCTTTAACCGAAGGTCAAAAGCCATACAAACATTTCTCACAAAAGCCTTTCCGGCTTGAGTTACTCTGAGGGAATGCTCTCCGATTTCTACCAATCCGTCCTTTTGCATTTCTTGTAGAGATTCCAGCACTTGTGGGATTTCTTCGAAATAATCTTCTTGGGCCTGCCAAGAAGTATAGAAACGACACATCAAATTCAAAATATGGTTGCGAATCAAAAGGTCTTCTTCGCTCAGAATATGTCCTTTTACTACCGGAATATTGTCTTGCGACAAAAGTTCGTAATATCTCTCGATATCCTTTTCGTTTTGAGCAAAGCCATACAGTGAATCTCCGATAGAAGACACTCCTAAGCCAATCATCAGTTGAGTTCTGGAAGAGTTATACCCCATGAAGTTGCGGTGTAGCTTGCCATTTTCGGAAGCTTTAAACAGCGAATCCGTTGGCAAAGCAAAGTGGTCCATACCTACTTCTATATAACCCTTTTCTTCTAAAAGACGCTTTCCTTTTTCATACATTTCTCGTTTTTCGATATCTTTCGGAAGGTCTTCTTCTTTGAAGCCTCTTTGTCCGTTCCCTTTAATCCAAGGAACGTGAGCATAGCTATAGAAAGCCAATCTATCGGGCTGTAATTGTCTGGTTTTTTCGATAGTATAATTAATATCATCCATTTTCTGAAAAGGCAACCCGAAAACCAAATCGTGGCTCACGGATTCGTAACCAATTTCCCTAGCCCACCGGGTTACCTTCTGAACATTTTCAAAAGGCTGGATTCTGTGAATGGCTTTCTGAACCGTTGGTGAATAATCCTGAACACCAAAACTCACACGTCTAAAACCCAAATCATAAAGCATTTGCATGTGCTCTTTGGTTGTGTTATTCGGATGGCCTTCAAAACTGAATTCCGGATTTGGATCAATCACAGATTTTTCGAAAATTCCGGTTAAAAGTTTTTTGAGATTCTCTACAGAGAAGAAAGTTGGCGTGCCGCCCCCTAAGTGCAATTCTTTGATATGAGGTTTGTCATCAAACAAATTGCAGTAGAGTTGCCATTCTTTTAGAACGGCTTCTATGTATGGAGTTTCAACACTGTGCTGTTTGGTAATTCGCTTGTTGCATCCGCAGAAGGTGCAGAGGCTTTCGCAAAAAGGCAAGTGTATATATAGGCTGATACCTTGAGAATCATTACTTTCGATAAATGACCTTTTTACGGTTTCGACCCATTGGTCATACGTAAACGCATCTTCTTCCCAGTATGGGACAGTCGGATAACTCGTATAACGAGGGCAAGGAACGTTATACTTTCTGATAAGGGTATTCATTTTTGGATTTTTTGGTAGGGCAAAGGTAAAGGGAAGATGCCAAACGATTTATGACGAAAATCAGGTTTTGAGATTTTAAGATTTCCTTATTGCGCTGAAACACTTCAGTCGAAACTAACATTTTCCATAACACCGGAAATGCGATACCTGTACCCTAAAAAAACTATGGAGCTTATGCTTTAAAACACAAACACCATAGTTCGATTTTGTTTTCACGTTTCTGTAGGTGGACTTTAAGATTCTAAAATATCCGTTCAGCACCATTCTCTCGGATGTTCTAGGACATGTACTAATTTTTCTTCTTCGCTTCCTGGTTCGGGTTTGTGGTCATACACCCACTGCACATGAGGAGGCAAGCTCATCAAAATGCTTTCAATACGGCCGTTGGTCTTTAGTCCGAAGAGTGTACCTTTGTCGTGAATCAGGTTAAACTCTACGTATCTCCCACGACGGATTTCTTGCCAATCTCGATTGGCAGATGTATAAGACATATTTTTGCGCTTTTCAACAATGGGGAGGTACGCTTTCAAGAAGCTATTGCCCACTTCGGTTACGAAGTTATACCAATCTTCAGCGGTTTGATTGTCGTTGGGTTTTAAGTAATCGAAGAACAACCCTCCTATTCCTCTGGCCTCACCACGGTGAGCATTCCAAAAATAGTCATCACATTGCTTTTTGTATTTCGGGTAAAATTCCGGGTTGTGCTTGTCACAAGCTTCTTTACAAACAGAGTGAAAGTGCTTTGCATCTTCTTCGAAAAGGTAATACGGGGTCAGGTCCTGACCTCCACCAAACCAACTTTGCATTACGTTACCGGCGGCATCATACATTTCAAAATACCTCCAATTGGCATGTACGGTCGGCACAAACGGATTCTTTGGATGTAACACCAAACTAAGACCACAGGCGAAAAAATCTGCTTCTTTTACGCCAAAATAGTTTTGCATAGTTTGCGGCAACTTTCCATGAACGGCCGAGATGTTTACGCCTCCTTTTTCGAACACATTTCCGTTTTCAATCACACGGGTTCTCCCCCCACCGCCTTCTTTGCGCTCCCATAAATCTTGCTTGAAAACTGCCTTTCCGTCGGTTTGCTCTAAACCGGAACAAATCGTGTCTTGAAGTTGTTGGATATAGTTATAGAATTTGTTTCTCATATTTTATATGTTGAGTCGTTGTTTTGTTGAACCGTTGAATCCTTTATTTTATTACTAATTATTCTACTCTCATAGATTTGAGTCGTTCTCTATATTTTTTAAGAATGGCTATTTTCGAAACAAACCCGTAATATTTACCATCTTTGATAATCGGCAAGAGCTCTTTTTGAGATTGTTCGAGCTTTTCCAGCATGATATACAACGTATTCTCGAAATGTATAACCGTGTCAGGCTTTTCCATAATTTCGGATACTTTGGTATACTTAACTCGGAAAGCATTGAAAACCACATCTCTTATATGGTCGAATTCCACTACGCCGACCAATTTGTTTTCTGCATCCAAAACCGGGAAATAGTCTTGTTTGTATCTCGAAATATAGTCTACGACTTTTTCCAATCCGTCATCAGGGCTCAGGGTTTTATAGTCTGTTATCAACACTTCGTCGAGCGAAATGGCCGAGAGTATGTTTCTGTCTTTATTACTAGTAAACACATCTCCTTTTTTCGCCAGCTTTTTCAGGTCCATCGAATAAGTTTCATGCTGCTTAGCTACGGCAAAACTCACTGACGACACCACCAATAGCGGAACCATCAGCGAATAACCTCCGGTAATTTCGCCAATGAGGAAAATCGCCGTAAGGGGTGCATGAAACAAACTGCTGAAAACTCCTGCCATTCCGACTAATGTAAAACTCGCTACGGGCACTCTGATAACATCTAACCAATTGACCAGATGGGCAAACAAAAATCCTAGATAAGAGCCCGCAAAGAGCGAAGGTGCAAAGTTACCTCCATTTCCACCACTATTCAAAGTAAAACCTACTGCAAAAACCTTAAAAAAAGCGCTTAACCCGACAAACAGCAGTAAAGCCCAAGTGCTGTCTTTGTATCCGGCAAACAGTGTTTCGTCCAGTAGTTCGCTAGGGTTGTCTCCTGAAAGCACCTTAATACTCTCATATCCTTGTCCGAAAAGCGTTGGCACCACAAAAATCAATAGTGCCAAAAACACCGCCCCGTAAACAGCTTTTTTGTAAGCTCCTTTAATTCGGTTGAAATATTCTGTAATTCTTTGGTAGCTCCGAGAGTAATAGACCGAAAACCAACCGGTGATAAGCCCGAGAATCACATAGAAAATGATTTCATGAAACTCAAAGCTTTGGTTCCCGGTAAAGTTCAGGATTACATCTTTGCTCAAAAACAAAGAGGAAACGATAGCGCCCGTAGCTGCCGAAATCATAATCGGGATAAAGGCCGTGATGCTCATATCGGCCAAAATCACTTCTATGGCAAACAGCACTCCGGCAATAGGGGCATTAAAGGCGGCAGCCGTGGCGGCAGCCACTCCGCAAGCCAAAAGAAGGGTTCGCTCTTTATAACTCAGATTGAAATATTGTGCCAGATTGGAGCCAAAAGCCGCTCCGGTAATGGCTACAGGAGACTCTACTCCAGCACTCCCCCCAAACCCTACGGTTAGGGAATTGGTGAGAATCTGAACATACATTTGCCTTTTGGGGAGGATGCTCTTTTTTCGAGCTACTGCAAACATAATTTGCGAAAGGCCTTTCTCGATTTGCCCCCCTAAAAATCGTTGTACAACAAAAACCGTAAGGAAAATTCCGATAACAGGCAAAATACTGTTACTGAATGGGAGTTTCAGGATTCGGTCAATGTATTGCGAAAACAAAAACACCCAGTGGGCGAAGCCTTTTAATGCTACTACGGCCAAGCCGGCAAAAATTCCTACAAGCACACTAGCCAAAATCAAAAACTGTCTTGGCGTAACGCTTTGCTTTACCCAAACCATAAAATAAAGTATAAAGCCGAGTATGTTCTTTAGGATTGCCTTCATCAGTGGCAAATGTAATTAATTTTTGATGTACTAATAAGCCTATCAAATACAATCTCGTATTAAACATTTTAATACCATCTCTCCGAAATTAACAACATTTCGAATAAATATTTATATTTGTACCAACAAAAATCACCCTATGAAGTTAAAACTATTTTTTATACTTAGTTTTTGCTATTTCTCAGCTCTCGGGAAAAGCACTGAATCCCTTATCGAAAGACACCGCATGTGGATTAACCTTTCAAATTCTCAAGTTGTATTCAATCAGATTTTGGTGGGATATATCGAGAATGCCACTATGGGTAAAGATACCGGAATTGATGCGATTATGTTCGGTTATGAAGGGAATGCCCTTTACAGTTTGATTGAAGATGATCCGGGGAAATTTGTTATTCAAGGGAGGGCTTTGCCTTTTAATCCAAACGACGTGGTTCCACTGGGATTTAGAGCTTTAAATGCGGGGACTTTTGCAATTTCGCTCAGCAATTTTGACGGATTGTTCTTAACAGAAGATCAAGATATATACATCAAAGATAACTTTACTCAAACGTATCACAACATCAAGCAAAGCGCTTATGAATTTACTACAGAAGTAGGGACTTTTGACTATCGCTTTGAAATCATTTATCACACCAATAATGTGAACTATCACGCCATCTGGACAGCACAAAACCAGTGGATGAATGACATGCTGCCCGATAGCAACAAAAGTACTGTCATTATAGGGGATTTGGTAGTGAGCAATAGCTTTTCTGCTAAAACCTTACATGTGTTCCCTAGTGGAAGCATCATCATTCCTGAAAGTAAATCGGTTACGGTGAACGGAAAAATTTCCAATCAAGCCCTCGCGACTGATTTCGTGGTAGAAAGCGGAGGAAACCTAATTCAAACCGAAAATGTGGCTAATGTCGGAAGTATTACTGTTCGACAAAACAGCAATCCGATGTTCCGCTTGGATTATACTTTATGGAGCTCGCCTGTCGCGAATCAAGGGTTACAAACTTTTTCTCCGGAGACACTTCCGAATCGAATTTATAAATACAATGCTCTTTCGAACAGTTATTACAACCCTGAAGAGAGCATCTTCTTGCCTGGAGAAGGATATTTGTTCCGCTCTCCGAACAATTGGGTAGTTAACGAAAACGGAAACACCCCGGAAATTTATGAAGGTGTTTTTACAGGGATTCCAAACAATGGAAACTTCCCGGTAAGTGTTACTGGAAACGCCTATAACGGATTAGGAAATCCGTACCCGAGTGCTATTAGTGCTGATGCTTTAATTAGTTCGGGGTTACAGGCACTATATTTTTGGACCAATACAAATGCTCCGCAAAACAACTCTTATGATGGGCAACCTAACAATTGGGCTAGTTATACGATGTTGGGAGGAGCAGCCGCTACAGGAAGCAGCAACATCCCTAACGGACAAATTGCCACAGGACAAGGGTTTATAGCTTCGGTAGCTGCCGACATCTCTAGTATTAGCTTTACGAATGCTATGCGCTCCTCTTCTTTAGGAATGTTTTTCAGACAAATGGAAATTGACATTCATCGTTATTGGTTGAATTTATCTATCGAAGAAACAGCTCTTAACCAAATCCTTATCGGATATATGGATGGAGCAACTTATGGCGTAGATAATCAGATTGATGGAGTGATGTTTGGTTATGAAGGAAATGCTATTTACAGCATTATTGAAGATTCGGGAGAACCTTTTGTCATCCAGGGACGTCCGACTCCTTTTGATATGACAGACAGTGTCGCTATAGGCTTTAGAGCAGTAGAGGCAGGAACTTTCACCATTACACTCAGTAATTTTGATGGACTTTTTGAAGGCGAAAATCAAGGAATTTATTTGAAGGACAACTTTACTAATACAACTCACAACCTGAAAGAAAATCCTTATACGTTTACTAGTCAAGTAGGTGTTTTCGACTCCCGTTTTGAAGTGGTTTACCAACCTGCATTGAGCTCGCCTGCTTTCGATTTCGAAAATAACTGGATAGCTTTCCAACAAGGGAGCAGCCTACACATCGAAACAGTAGGGTTTGAACTTCAAAAAATAGCGTTGTTTGACCTATTGGGCAGAACTATTTATACTTCTGAAGCCCAAGGCAATAAACATGAAGTTACGAAACTCGCAGTAAACGGAGTTGTAATCGTAAAAATTATCACTCAAGAAGGAAAAGAAATGGTGAAAAAAGTGAACTTTTAAGTACCCCGGAGGAGTTCTTCCAGCTTTTGGGCTGTAGCTGTTCTGAGTTCTTCAAAAAAGGGAAAAAACTCAGCTTCGAAAGCGTCGTAGTTTTGTTTTAGATCCTGTATGCTATAGCTCAACTTTGATTTATATAGGGTTCGATGGTCCATTTGTTTTAAAATATCCTCTAAACCATCCAAAAACTGATAATTCCAGAGCCAATTATATTCTATCATATATGGCAACAGATGCTTGGTTTTATCGCTCAACAAGTCATAGTTGTCTTGTAAGGACGTATAAAATTTCTGTACAAACTCCTCCAGTGGTTCATCGGAATACTTTGACCAGTTTTTTGCCAAGAAATGGTCATAAAACATATCTACGGCCACACCGGAATAATGGTGATATTTGGAATGGAGGCGTTTGGTGCTTTCTCTCACAATGGGGTGAGCATCCGTAAAGGAATCTATAAATCGGTGTAAGAGAATTCCGATTTTGAGCTTTTCCGGATAATCCTCGTAGCTTTTCCCTCTGATTCCATCGGCCATAAAGTTCCCGATTCGGATTAAATCGTCATCCCCGGATAGATAGATATGAGCCAAAAAATTCATCTTTTACAGTTTTTAGGGATTAACGATTTATCGAATCCTGAAAGTTAGATAGATTATCTTGTAAATACTAATTTATTTCCTTTTGAAAGATTTTCGTCAAAGCGATAGTTTTCTGCATTAAATCCTTTTAAATCCTCTATCGTTTCACAATTGTTGTCAATGATATAACGAGTCATGAGTCCTCTTGCCTTTTTGGCAAAAAAGCTAATCATCTTGAGTTGTCCGTCTTTGTAATCTTTGAATTCCGGAACGATGACTTTGCCTTTTAGGGCATTAAATTCTAAGGCATCTGCATATTCTTTACTTGCCAGATTGACAACCAATTCATCCTTAGAAAGTTCTTTGTTAAGAGCATCCGTAAGCGTTTTCTTCCAAAACTCATACAGGTTTTTCGCTTTCCCAACCTGTAAGTTGGTTCCCATTTCCAGACGATATGGCTGAATCAGGTCTAAAGGTTTTAAAATTCCGTACAGACCCGAAAGAATTCTGAGTTTTTCTTGCAATACGGGTAATTTTTCCGGCGCAATGGTATAGGCATCTAAGCCTAAATACACGTCTCCGTTGAAGGCAAAAACGGCTTGTCTGGCATTTTCGGGTGTGAATGGTAAGCTCCACTCTTGATTGCGAATATAGTTGAGTTGAGCTAATTTGTCAGAAATTCCCATAAGCTCCGAAAGCTCTTTTGGTTTTTTCTTTTTGAGCGTTTTTTGGATGGTTTCTGACTTTTTTAAAAACGCATTCTCTGAAAATTCAGCAGTTGGTACTGGCGATTCAAAATCTAAAGACTTGGCTGGAGAAATGATGATTTTCATACGTGATACTGATTTCTTACAAAGATACCTTTTTCGTGAGAAATTGCCTGTACCTATTATTTATTTTTTCTTATCTGGAATAAATAAAAATTATAGTTTATCTTTGCACTCGTTTTCAGACGATTATTCATCCATGGCACACAAAGAAAAAGATAAGGTGGTTTATTTTTGCGATGGTAAAAAGTGTTGCAAATATAACCAAGAAGCAAAAGACTGCCTGAAAGAACTGATAGAAGAATCGGGGTTGTGTATTGCGCTTCAGAAGATGAAGTGTCAAGGAAAATGTAAAAGTGCTCCAGTGTTTTACATAGAGCACAAAGACATGTATAAAAAAGAAGTTACTTCAAAAAAAGCTCGCAAGATTTTCGAGAAGCATTTGGTTTAAAGAGTTGGTCCCTT
This sequence comes from uncultured Flavobacterium sp., assembly GCA_964476555.1. Classification (GTDB taxonomy): domain Bacteria; phylum Bacteroidota; class Bacteroidia; order Flavobacteriales; family Flavobacteriaceae; genus Flavobacterium. The sequence continues at coordinate 9,454 of CAYZBA010000012.1, read as the reverse complement.
TACTTATTCTTTACTTATTTCATCCAAAACTTCAAGGATAATCTGACATCCTTCTCTAATCTCGTCTTTAGATATGTTGATTGGCGGAGTAATTCGAACGGCTTTTTTCTCAAACAATAACCAGAAAAGAATAAGACCTCTGTCTTTACAACGCAAAATAACTTGGTTGGTAATCTCTTCGGTTTCAGTCATTAAAGCCAGCATTAAACCTTTTCCACGAACTTCTTTAATAAGCGGATGTACGAGCAATTCTCTGAATAGTTTTTCTTTCTCGAGTGTTTGAGGCATCAGGTCTGACTCCAACACTTCTTTTAAAGTAGCCAATGAAGCGGCTGCCACAACAGGATTCCCACCAAAGGTGGTGATGTGAGCCATTTTCGGATTATCGGAAAGGGTATCCATCATTTCTTCTGAAGCGACGAAACCTCCACAAGGAAGTCCGCTAGCCATTCCTTTTCCGATAGTGATAATATCAGGAACAGCTCCGTAGTTTTGGAATCCGAATAGTTTTCCGGTCCTCCCGAATCCGGGTTGGATTTCGTCAACAATCATTAAAGCTCCTACTTCATTACAACGTTGACGAACTTTTTTGAAATAGTCATTTTTAGGCTCAATAAATCCGGCTCCGCCTTGAATACTCTCTAGAATCACTGCTGCCGTTCTTTCTGTAATTTGATTTAGCTGGCTTTCATCATTAAAATCGATGAATTTCACATCAGGAATGAGTGGCAAAAACGGCGCTTTTCGCTCTTTATAGTTCATCACGCTCATAGAGCCCATGGTGTTGCCGTGATAGGCATTGTTCATCGAAACGATTTCAGAACGTCCGGTTACTCTACGAGCCAGTTTAATAGAACCTTCTGTAGCCTCGGTTCCGGAGTTTACCAAATATGTCTTTTTAAGCGGAAACGGAAGATTTTCTGCCAATAGCTTACAAAACTCCACAGCCGGACTTTGGGCATACTCTCCATACACCATCACATGCATATAGGTTTCGGTTTGTTTTTGGATTGCCTCAACCACCCTTGGGTGACAATGCCCTAAAGTGCAAGCAGACACTCCTGCTACAAAGTCCAAATGTTTACCTCCGCTGGTATCATAGATATATGAACCCTTGGCATGCGACACTTCTATTCCGAGAGGAAATTTTGAAGTTTGAGCTTGATATTTCAAAAAATCTTTCATGGCTACAGGCTTAAAAATTGTAAGTGCAAAGATATTGTTTTAGCTAGGAAGTTCGAAAAATAAAAAATCAAAAAAAACATTCCTTTCTCTGGCACAAAAAACATAGACTACTCTTGAATTTCTAAGTTCTGACAACAGATTTTTGAGCAAAAAAAGATAAATTTGCTTGCAAAAAATTACAATATGGAATTATACTATTCGTTTTCGATGCTCATTGTGATTGCATCGTTTTTTATGTACCTCAATTATCGTTTTTTGAAACTTCCTGCTACTATCGGTATCATGATTATTGCCATGGTTGTTTCGGTTTTTATGGTAATTTGCGGAAACAGTCTTTTTCCAGACACCCTACAACATTTTTCACAACTCATTCGAGACTTTGATTTTACTGAAGTTCTGATGGGAGCCATGTTGAACTTCCTGCTCTTTGCCGGAGGGATTCACGTTAATATCAACGACTTAAAAGAGCAAAAAGGTCCGGTTATGATTTACTCGACCTTGGGCGTAATTATTTCTACCTTTGTCGTAGGATATGGCCTCTACCTGATATTTCCATTAGTTGGTATTGATTTATCGCTATTGTATTGTTTGCTCTTTGGAGCTCTTATTTCGCCTACAGATCCTATTGCTGTTTTGGGTATTTTGAAAAAGGCCAATGTATCGAAATCACTAGAGACCAAGATAGCCGGAGAATCTCTGTTTAACGATGGTGTAGCCGTTGTGGTTTTCGCTATAATATTATCGCTGGCTCAAGGAGCAGATGTGGATTTATCTTTCAGACACATCACACTATTACTGTTTGAAGAAGCCGGAGGAGGTATAGCCTTGGGTACGCTTTTAGGATATACGGCCTCTAGAGCAATGCGAAACATTGATGATTACAAACTTTCGGTACTTACGACCTTGTCTGTAGTCATGGGAGGGTATTTGATTGCTCGTTACTTCCATTTCTCGAGCCCGCTGACCATGGTAGCTGCCGGATTATTTATGGGTAACTTCAACAAAAAATTCACCATGACCTCGGTAACCAAAGACTATTTGAACAAATTTTGGGAGCTTATCGACGAAATCATGAACGCTATATTATTCCTTTTCATCGGATTTGAACTCTTGTTAATCCCGGATTTACCGGATTATTGGCTGCCGGGTATCATTGCGATTGTAGTGGTTCTAATAGCCCGAGCAATTTCTATTTGGTTGCCAACAAAAATCATTCCTTTCAAGAATAAATTTACGCCTCATACCCTAAAAGTTCTTGTTTGGGGAGGAATCCGAGGTGGAGTTTCCATTGCTCTGGCCCTTTCGATTGCCAATAGTACAGAGAAGGAATTTATCGTTTCAATAACTTATTTCGTAGTGGTGTTCTCGATTATCGTTCAAGGACTCACGATTGGCAAAGTAGCCAACAGTCAAAAACTAAGAGAACAGAAATAAACCAAGAAAATCCCTTTAAAGCAGAGTTTAAAGGGATTTTTTCTTTAGGGTCGATACTGTAAGTGTTTTAATCTTTTTCCGACTAATGTCTTTTCTCCGATTATTTCAAAACCTAGTTTCAGATATAATTTTTCAGCTTTCGGATTGTCATAATCGACTAACAATCCTAATATTTGTTTTTGTTTAATTACATATTGGTCAATCAAAAAAGCAAAGATTTTCGAACCGATTCCTTTGCCTTGTTGATTCGGATGTACACCCACACAATCGATATACACCTCACCTGCTTGCGTTTCATCTTCCGGATTAAACTCTTGAGCAAAATGCTCTTTGATGTAATGAGCAACAGGTTTTCGCAGTTCTTGTAATCGACTTCCATCATACAAACAAGCAACAGCTATAATTCCTTCTTTGGTTTCTGCTACCCAACAATTCTCATACGAATATTGATTTTGCCTTTGAGTTACCATAGCCTTTAAAAACTCGATAGCCTTACTGTATGATTTTTCTCCTATAAATTCATAGACAATATCTTCCATCGCCAGTAAAAGTAAAACAGCAATGGAAGAAGCATCTTGTGGCCGGGCTTTTCGGATTTGCATACTATTGAAATTAAGCGATAAAAATACTGTAGAAATACGATAAATCCCATTTTGAATTATCAAAATGGGATTTATATACTGATTACTGACAGCTGTGACTGCCTACTAACTTTTCTGTTCTTTATTAAAATAAACCAAATAGTAATACATTTGTTTTTCTTCGTCCCAACCTTTTTCCACGAATTTTTCAGCACTTTCCGGATTGATGAAATCCAGTTTTATCTGAATATTCGTATCTAATTGAATTACGTTTTTCATCTTCTTACGAACGTCAGAAACGGCATTGTTTGCAATCGGAAAAGTGGTTACATCTTCAATAGAATACTTGCTCCCTTTGTCTACTTTATAATTTTTGAATTCAGGAATCAAATCCGGATTGTCTAACACTTCGTTTAAGAAGCTTGTTTCTTCGAACTCGTCATTTTTCGCAAAATAGTTTACCGAGCGGTTCATAAACATCACTTCTTCTTTTTTATCTTCGGCCGGAAGCACTACGTCTTTGGCAAAGTCTTGAACGAATTTCAAGTACTTTTTCGTCATGAAGTTCTCGTCTTGAAAAGCATCTACATTCAAAAAATGCTCCAACCAATATTTCGCATCATAGCGGTTGTTATCGATACTCAAAATCTTATATCCTTCTTCTTTTTTATAGTTGAATATAAGGCAACCTTTATCCAACTTATTCAAGTTGATTCCTTGTTGAAGAATCAGGTCTAGATTGGTTCCTTTTTCTTCAAACTGCAAGAAGTCGTGTTTTAACTCACTTTTGAAAATTCCGATAGCATCCACCATGTTGTTGTCTATCGAAACATTGGTTAAATAAGCGATATACACCTCCCCGCTTTTGATATGAGGATGGTTGGATTGTTCGTATAGATGCTGTGTGATTTTTTTCGAAACTTCGTGAGCATTGCTCGGGTTGATAAACATTTCGTTTACCAAGTTATACATCTCGTTGTATTCCAAATCTACTTCGTGAGCAAATTGAAAATAGTTTTCCTCCTTTTCTCTAAAAGGTTTAAAGAAAAACTCTTTCAATAGCGGACTTAGCTCGTCAGTAATTCTGTAAGGGTTCTCTGATAAAAACACAGGTTCTCCTTTATGCTTGTTACCCACACGGTGGATAGATAGGTTGTCAATATTGAGATTGAATAGGTTTATCATTTTTTGTTTTTTTAGTAGCTGAGTGCCTGAGTTACTTAGTAGCTTAGCTAAATAGCTCAAAACAAAACAGAAAAATTTAATGGTTAATTTTGTTAGAGAAAGATACTATCATTATTTCTATTTCTCTGCTTTTTTCATAAAGTTGATTGAAATCCTCTTCAGAGATGAATTTTATGTTTCTCGCAATTTCTATTTGAGTTTGATATTCAAATAAAGAACCTATTGAGATGTTTAAAAACCTTACGAACTCTTTACCTGATTTTCTTCCAAAGCCTTCTGCAATATTACAAGCTACTGATATAATACTTCTTTTAATTTGAGAAGTGAGTCCGAAAACTTCTTCTTTTGGGAAAGTATTTGTTATCAAATAAGTATCCGTAACCAATTGCATTGATTTTTGCCAAATCAGTAAATCTCTGTAGGTTTTCATCTTTTTAATGTCTAAGTTCCTCAGGAACTAAGCTTCTCAGGAACTTATAAAAATTAATTCCAATTATCGTCTGAAAAGTCATCATAGCTTCCGAACTCATCATCTCCAAACATGTCTAAGTCGTCTTCGTCGAAATCGTCTTCGAAATCGGAGTACAAATCTTCTTCTTCGTCAAAGTCTGCCATAAAGTCTTTTTGGTCGATACCAGAAATTTCGCCGTGTGCAAACAACAAGCTCGGGTAGCTCTCTCCTACTTGTTCTTCCTCGATAGCTGCTAGTTCTACGAAGAATGTAAACATGTTCAAGAAATCATACACATAGATGATTTTTGTTTGCTCTTTGTGTAGGATATCTTTCAGCACAAAGTCTTGCATGGTTTTTTGTACACCAGCCTCTTCTCCTGTGTCGAAAAGGGGAATTTCGTCTTCTTGATTCCATTTGTCGTCACAAGTGTAGAACGATGCCATTTCGCTTCCGTCAAAACCAAAAGCATTGCTGATGGTGTTATGCAAATCCTCCAGAGTATCCGTGTCCAAAATGGCAATGTCTCTGAAAATATCTTCTTCTGTATCGAGTATCACTCGGAATTTATAAACCATAAGAATAAAATTTTGGATGGCAAAGTTACGTCAAATCCGTTGCACTGACAATATTATTTTAATAGTATTTCGACCCAAAAAAGCTATTTCATTGAACTGTTATTCTTGTTTTTTTAATTCTTCGTTAATGATGGTTTCGAAATAATTCTGGCTCGGACTTATCATTTTGGAATTGACAAAATTGCCTTCTTTATCAATAAAAATAAACCTCGGGATAAACTCTACATCATACGCTTTACTAAAAGCCCTCTCCTCTTCTCCTGATAGATGAAGTTGCACAACTGATTCTGATTTAGTTTTAGCCTGTAAATACCAATCATCTTTCTTTTTATCTATACTTAAAGCTATAAAAACGACATCTGGATTGTTTTTGTTTTTAATGGCGATTCGCTCAAAATGAGGCGACTCTACCTTACAAGGCCCACACCAGGTTGCCCAAACATCGATCACTACATATTTTCCTTTAAAATCAGAAAGGCGAACCTCCTCTCCATCAAGGTTCTGAGCTACAAAATCCTGAGCCGGATTACCTTTGGCTAGTTTCTCTTGAGTGGTAAAATGGCTATATGCTAGCATCTTCAGTTTCGGGTTACTGATTTGTTCTCCATAGGTTCTGATGAGTTCTTGTCTTTCCTCAGAATCAGAAGCGGACTTTAAAGAAGACTTCAAAGAACTGAATAACAATCTGTCTTTAAACTCCTTGTTTTCTAACTTCGAAATAGCATTTAGTCTTTTGGTTATTTGATCTGTATCGGTTGTATCCTGTTTGGTATATTCATACATTATATGCTTAAAATAATTTTCGTTAGTTATCAAACTATTATCTTCAAGAGAAATATAATCTTTGATTTCTTGAATTTTTTTAGGCGTATTTTTGACAATTTCCGGGTTTACTACTTTCAACTTCTCTTCGAAAGTATTCCACATATTGAGATATTCCAAAGTAAGCACCTTTTTATTTCTTTCTATAAAATCAGCTTGAGGAGCATAATTATCCGGTGTTCTATATTTGTCAGAATTGCTAAGCTTTTCTTTCCATTCTTTATAAATTTCATTTATCACTTTCTCCGGACGGTTTAAATAGGAATTATCATAAATCAAATAACCTGCATACGACCAACCTCCAAACATACCACCAGGAGTATATTGATTTTCTGCTAAACGAGTTCCTCTAGTCGTTCTAAAATTGCTATTGTTTTTATAGTACTGTATATCCATATTGATACTATCACTCGTACCTAAATACAATTCCGTATAAAATTGGTTAGAAGCTTTAAAAATGACATAATATTGTTCTAAAGGAACTTCATTTTTAATTATCGTATGGAATTTATTATCCTGAATATCAATTTCAGCTATAGTATCGTTGATAAACTTGTCTATCACATAAGCCTTTTGAACACTTTCGTCTGATTCTATATTTCCTGCTATTACTGTTCGATTATGCTTGTCATAAGTATTTGGGCTATTCAAAAAGCTAATCCCTAATACTCCTACAAGAGCTATTCCCAAAACTTTACTGAGGTTTTTCGGTTTCGTAAAAGTTCGCTTAAAGGTTTTGTTCTGATACCAAATAAATCCGATAATGGCTATCATGAAGAAACCAACCATAGATATTTTTTCGGTATACAGTAAAAAGTAATCCAATTGACTTCCTTTAGGGTATGCGGCTGTATGATTAAGAATCGTAAAAGGATTCCACATGCGATATATCTGTAATCCTTCTAGAATTAAGGAGCCCAACATGACAAAAAATCCGATAAGAATCGGGAGAATAAAACTTCTAAAAACTACTGAAATCACAAATTGAACTATACTCAAGAACAATCCGGCTATAAACATCCTGATGATGAGTTGTCCCAAATAGCCAAACGGGATACTCGTAATAACACCTTCCGGAATATCTTTTATCATAGAAAGTAACCAAACAACTATAACCGAAGCGCCCAAAAACGAAAGAATCGCAATTAAATTCCCGATAAGCAAAACGCTAAGTTTAGACACATAAATCGAAAACTTAGATAGCGGTTGGGTTTCCATCAGTTGCCAACCTCCGTTTTTGTGATCAATTTGAGTAATTTTTGCAGCTATGATAATAATGAGCAACGGAAAAAAGAAACCTAAAAAGGGAGACATCATCTCTCCGATATTCTTTTCATATAAGTTGTATGGAATAGCTACAACTTCCTTATCTTCCCATAAAATAAACATACTGATGAAATAGATAAGCGGAATAAGAACCCCGAACGAAAAACAAAGCCAATAAGTTCCGGTTCCTTTCTTTTTAATAAATTCTGAGCGGAGCGCTGTGGTATAATTATTTAGTATAGACATAGCAAAAGATTATTGAGTGAGAGACATAAACCATTCTTCCAGACCATCCTGAATTTTGATTTCATAAATTTCGGCTCCGAAATCAATGAGTTTTTTCGTAAAATCAGGAATCATTTCTTTATCTGATAATATCAACGAAATTTTTGACTCGTTTTCGATTTCTACCGCATTGTACTCCGCTGGAATCTTTTCTAAAATCTCTTTCGAATTCTTAAGACTAATTGTTATTTTACATTGTCCGAAATTCTGAGAAAGCTCTCTCATGGTTCCTTCAAATCGAAGTTTTCCTTTTGAAATAATCCCAACGTGAGTACACATTTTTTCAATTTCAGAAAGCAGATGGCTCGACACAAAAATCGTAGTTCCGAGTTCTTGATTGATTCGCATAAGTAATTTTCTGATTTCGATAATTCCGTTAGGGTCAAGTCCGTTTACAGGTTCGTCCAAAAGTAAAATTTCAGGACTGCTAAGTAGTGCCATTGCAATGGCAAGCCTTTGCTTCATCCCTAAGGAATATTGCTTTACTTTTCGGTTACGATCGTTGTATAAATCAACCACTTTGAGCATTTCGTCGATTCGGGATTCATCAACTTTTCGGATTTTAGCAATATATTTTAGGTTATTGTAACCTGACAAATGCAGATATAAAGCAGGACTTTCGACCAAACAACCTAATCTATTAAATATTTCCGGAAGTTGTTTCTGTAAGGATTCTCCAAAGATTTCTATCGAATCCGAATCATCGGGAATGATTCCGGTAAGTAGTCGCATAGTAGTTGATTTTCCGGCTCCGTTCGGGCCTAAAAATCCATAAATACTTCCTTTCGGGACGTTCAACGACAAGTTGTCAATCGCTTTTTTAGACTTCGAAAAATGAAAGTCTAAACCCTTAGTTTGAATGATGTATTCTGCCATATTTTTAAGTTAAAACTGTAAATATAAACAAATTAACCTAACTTTCTAAAAAACAAAAAATCCCTTCTTTTGTAAGGGATTTAATATAGTTATTTTAGAATTTTGTTTTTACTGAAACTCCCAACTCATATAATTTCTGTTGTCCCAGCTTTGAAGCCAGATTCCGGTTCCGCTGTTTGGAGTAATGTGTTGCGTAGTAAAATTCTCTAACAACTGCCCTGCTGTATTAAAATCAGAAGTGTTATTGTATTTAAAATATTTTGACGGATGGTTCACATCATGTCCTGACGAAGTTTCGGCATACGGAATTCGACCATCGCCCTCAAATATATATTCCGTAAAGGCAGGATTTGACTGTAGTATGTTCAAGAATTCGTTATAGATAGCCACATCTTCAGACGACGTTCCACAAACATAAGCAAACGTGTTTTGAGGATAACGGAATGTTGTGGTATGCAACGACTCCGTGAAGTTTGTGACCTCCGGAGTAATAATGACTTTTTGCGCTGTGATTGCAACATGATAAGTATCTATAATCTGGCCGTTTTTAAAAATGATTTTCGTTGTATTTGTCGGCATGGCTACAAAGATTTGCGCAGGACCCGGAGTCGTAACACAATTCGTTGGAGCATCAATTCTCTTAAAACGAACCGTAAGTTCTCCGTTTACACTCTGTTGAGTTGTCACAAGGTTATAATTACTACACGGATAGTTATTGGTTGTTGCTATTCGAAGTGCTGTAAAAGGAGTTCCTTGAGCATCAGACTCATATAATTCCACAGGCATAAATT
>CAYZBA010000011.1:4987-23086 GCA_964476555.1 uncultured Flavobacterium sp. | reverse complement strand
CCGATGTTTCCTGCTATAGCAATGTGCATTATGGTAGTATTAGTTGGTAATTTTGAATTTTATTTTTAGTAAAAATAGATAAATTTCCGCTTCTGTAATCGAAACTATCAAATACTTTTTCCGATAAAGAGAGTTCCTGAGGCTCCTCTTTCAGGCTTTGGTAAAAATATAAATTATCATTTAAACTTAAAAATATTTCCCTGTTTTCGGTCATTAATATATTATTAAATTCCGGAAGATGACCTTGCAAAATGACATTCCCATAATTATCATAGCTAAAAACTTCATTTTCCTCAGAAACCCTGAACCAATAATTGTAATCGGACTTCCAATACTTAAAGTTGCTATGAAAAGGTTGGTTGATACTTGTTTTTTTCTTATTCTGATAATCCACCAAGAAAAGACTACCAGTCAGATTATCATACACCCAAAGCCTGTTTCTTGAAGCCATCGAACAGGTTTGCGCCACCAAATCAAATTCAGACAAATTGATTTTTAATATTTCTGAGAGCTGATTATCGAGCAAAATAACCGAATTAAAATCGCGATAAAAAACCAAGATTTTAAGCGGATTTATCAAATCCACCGATGTGATTTTACCCAACGAAAGGTTCTTATACTCCCACTTTTCGGTGTTTTTTTGCTTATAGAGCACGTTATTTTTAGTAAAATAATCATACCCCAAAGCATCTTTACCAAAATACAAATCGGCTTCAACAGTTACGGTGCTTATGAATCGCAGTTCTGCTTTCTGAGCCAAGCCAAAAACAGAAAAGAAAAACAGCACTATAATCTGAATTCTTCTGAGCATTTTAGGTTACTTTTCTCTTATGTAAATATCGATTGGAACCCCCGAAAAATTATAATGCTCTCTGAGTTTGTTCTCTAAAAACCGCTTGTATGGGTCTTTGACGTATTGCGGCAAATTCGCAAAGAACACAAACTGCGGAGTCGGAGTCGGCAATTGCATACAATACTTAATCTTGATGTATTTTCCTTTCAATGCTGGCGGAGGATAATTTTCGATAATTTTCAACATCACCTCATTCAGTTTTGAGGTCTGTATACGTTGCTTGCGGTTTTCGTATACTTGAACAGCTGTCTCTAAAGCTTTTAAAAGTCTTTGTTTGGTTAATGCCGAAACAAAGACAATTGGCACATCTGTAAATGGTTCGATTTGTTTACGAATTTTTTCTTCGTATTGCTTAGTGGTCATAGTATCTTTCTCGACCAAATCCCACTTATTCACTAAAATCACAATTCCTTTTCGGTTTTTCTCGGCTAACCAAAAAATACTTTGGTCTTGCCCTTCGAATCCACGAGTAGCATCTACCATCAAAATACAAATGTCGCTATGTTCAATAGCTCTCACAGATCGCATTACCGAATAGAATTCCAGATCCTCTTTTACTTTGGATTTCTTACGAATTCCGGCTGTATCAACCAAATTGAATTCAAACCCAAAGCGATTATATCTCGTATCGATAGCATCACGAGTAGTTCCTGCAATATCTGTTACGATATATCTGTCTTGACCAATAAGGGCATTGATGAAGCTTGATTTTCCTGCATTAGGTCTTCCTACCACAGCAAATCTTGGCAAGTTTTCATCTACATTTTCGGTTTGTGGTTTTTCAGGGAAGGCAGCAATCAAAGCATCTAGAAGTTCTCCTGTTCCGCTACCTGAAGTTCCCGAAATCGGATAATAATCGCCTAAACCTAAATTATAGAATTCAAATGCATCTTTCTGACGCATGGCATTATCCACCTTATTTACAGCCAAAAGTACGGGTTTAGTAACCTTACGAAGCAAATTTGCAACCTCTTCGTCAAGAGGAGTAATTCCTTCTTCTACATCTACAACAAAGAGAATTACGTCTGCTTCGTCAATTGCCAACTCTACTTGTTTACGGATTTCGCCTTCAAAAATATCGTCTGATCCTTTCACATAACCTCCGGTATCGATTACAGAAAATTCTTTTCCGTTCCATTCGCTTTTACCGTAATTACGATCACGGGTTACTCCACTCACCGAATCAACTATGGCTTCTCTTCGTTTGATTAAACGATTAAACAAAGTTGATTTTCCTACATTCGGACGTCCTACTATGGCTACTATATTATTCATTGATTTGTTTTAAATTTTAAGGTTCAAATGTTCATGTTAAACATTTGGGCAGTATTCTGATTTCTAATTTTATTTGTTGTTATATCCAAAACGTCTGAGCTGTCTCGGGTCGTTCCTCCAGTTTTTGTTGACTTTTACAAAAGTTTCCAGATAAATTTGTTTCCCGAAAAACTTCTCCATATCTTGTCTGGCCTGAATTCCTACTTTTTTTAATGCAGCCCCTTTGTGACCGATGATGATTCCTTTTTGAGTATCACGCTCAACCATAATCACCGCTCTAATTCGGATGATGTCTTCGTCTTCGATAAACTCCTCTGTTTCGATTTCAACAGCATAAGGAATTTCTTTATCGTAGTTCAATAGAATCTTTTCTCTGATTATTTCGTTTACGAAGAAGCGTTCCGGTTTATCAGTCAAAGCATCTTTCGGGTAATATGGGGGTGATTCCGGAAGAAGCTCTACGATTCTATCAAATACTTCTTTAACGTTGAAGTTTTCTAAAGCCGAAATAGGGTAAAGCTCAGCATTAGGCACTTTTTCTTTCCAGAGAGCAATTTGCTCTTCGAGTTGCTCTTGGTTTGACTTGTCAATCTTATTCAACAACAATAAAACCGGAATTTTAGAATGGATGATTTTATTGAAGAAAGCTTCGTCTTTCAAGTCTTTTTCTCCTATTTCAACCATATAAATCAAAATATCAGCATCCTCAAAAGCGGATTTCACAAAATCCATCATCGAAGCTTGCAACTCATAAGCGGGTTTGATGATTCCCGGAGTATCCGACAAGACTACCTGAAAATCTTCTCCGTTTACAATCCCTAAAATTCTGTGTCTGGTTGTTTGTGCTTTTGATGTTATAATAGAGAGTCGTTCTCCTACAAAAGCATTCATAAGAGTTGATTTCCCAACATTCGGGTTTCCGATAATATTTACAAAACCTGCTTTATGCATTCTGATATTTTTTTGCAAAGGTAGTTATTTTACTGATACTATGTTTTTAAACATTTCTAAGTACCTTTGCTGAAAAATTTTACGGCTTTGATTCCTGTTGCCATAACTTCTGTTGCTTCTTTTTCTGCTTTAGGCTCTGATAATGAAACGGTTTGGAAAAATTACCAAAACCCTACCTCTCTTATATCAGAAAAAGAAATCGGAGGGCATGAAGAATTAGTTTGTGCTTTATCCAATGACTTGGCAGAAATTAAATCCGTCTTAGCTTCAGAAAAAAGCAAATACAGACATCTTGACAACTCGGTTTTGTACGGAATCTTAGCTTCTCGAAAAGCTATCGAAAAAGCCGGATGGACATCAAATGATGTGTTCGGAATCAATATTGGTTCTTCTAGAGGAGCTACTTCACTTTTCGAAAAACATCACAAAGAATTCATCGAAACCGGGAAAACGAGCACACAATCTTCGCCTAGCACGACTTTAGGGAACATTTCTTCTTGGATAGCTCAAGATTTAAAAAGTAAAGGACCCGAAATTTCTCATTCCATAACATGTTCTACAGCACTTCATGCCATACTTAACGGAATTGTTTGGATAAATTCCGGAATGACAGATAAATTCCTAGCAGGTGGTAGTGAAGCTCCGCTTACTCCTTTCACTTTGGCCCAGATGAAAGCGATGAAAATTTACGCCTCTACTCGTTCTGAATATCCGTGCAGAAGTTTTGATTTACAGAAAACCGAAAACACTATGGTTTTAGGCGAAGGGGCAGCCGTTTTGTGTTTAGAAAAAGAAGCCCCAAAAAATGCTTTGGGTTATATAACCGGTTTTGGATACGCTACTGAGACGATTACTCACGGCTCCTCAATTTCCGAAGAAGCTGAAAGCATGCAAAAAGCTATGAAAATGGCTCTTCAAAACACTCACACGCACGAAATAGACGCTATCGTAATGCATGCACCCGGAACTATAAAAGGCGATTTATCAGAATTTCGAGCTATTGAAAAGATTTTTGGAAAACATCTTCCACTTCTTACATCTAATAAATGGAAAATCGGACACACTTTTGGTGCTTCCGGAGCTTTAAGTATTGAATTAGCTTTGTTAATGTTACAAAATCAAGAGTTTATCAAAATTCCATTTGTTTCTACCGAGAAAGCTAACAAACCTCTTCAAAAAATCCTAATAAATGCAGTAGGGTTCGGAGGAAATGCAGTCAGCATTCTAATCGAGAAATAATTTCATAAAAATATTTTTTTGTTAACTTTTTGAGCTTTCATTTTTCATAAATAACTATGAATCAAAATATTAACAATTGATTCTTGATAACTTTTTTAAACATGATTTTTTGATTCTTATTTTTTTGAGTAATTTTATCCCAACAAACAAACTAAATAAGAAACGCTATGGAAACAATGATAGAAACGGCTAAAAGGAAAATCTATTCCAACGAAGAGGTTTTTCAGGAGTCTTTAAAATACTTTAAAGGCGATGACTTGGCTGCCCGAGTGTGGATAAACAAATATGCCTTAAAAGATTCTGAAGGAAACCTTTACGAAAAATCTCCTGCGGATATGCACCGCAGAATAGCATCAGAAATCGCTCGAATCGAATCTCGTTATAAGAATCCGATGTCTGAACAGCAAATTTATGACTTGATAAAAGACTTTAAATATATCATTCCGCAAGGTAGTCCAATGACCGGGATTGGAAATCCTTTCCAGATAGCCTCTCTATCTAATTGTTTTGTAATTGGGAATAAAGGAGAAAGCGATTCTTATGGCGGAATCATGAAAATTGACCAAGAACAGGTTCAACTCATGAAGCGTAGAGGTGGAGTGGGTCATGATTTATCTCACATTCGTCCGAAAGGTTCTGCCGTGAAAAATTCAGCTTTAACTTCAACCGGATTGGTTCCGTTTATGGAGCGTTTTTCAAACTCTACTCGTGAGGTAGCACAAGATGGTCGTAGAGGTGCTCTTATGCTTTCGGTTTCTATTAACCATCCGGATGCAGAAGATTTTATCGATGCTAAATTAGAGCAAGGTAAAATTACAGGAGCCAACGTTTCTGTTAGAATAGACAATTCGTTTATGCAGGCGGTTAAAAACAACCAAATGTATGTTCAAAAATATCCTATCTTTAGTGACAACCCTAAGTTCACTAAAGAGATCAATGCCAAAGAACTTTGGAAGAAAATCGTTCACAATGCTTGGAAATCGGCTGAGCCCGGAATTTTGTTCTGGGATACTATCATTCAAGAATCTCTTCCGGACTGCTATGCTGATTTAGGATATAAAACCCTTTCTACTAACCCTTGTGGTGAAATCCCACTTTGTGCTTATGACTCTTGTCGTTTGTTAGCTATCAATTTGTTTTCATATGTGGTTAATCCGTTTACGAAAGACGCTTATTTTGACTTTGAACTATTCAAAGAACACGTGGGTTATGCACAAAGAATGATGGACGACATCATTGATTTAGAGCTTGAAAAAATTGATGCTATCATCGCTAAAATTGACAAAGACCCAGAAGATCCTGAAATCAAAAGAGTAGAAAGAAACCTTTGGGTAGAGATTCGCATCAAAGCAGAAGAGGGTCGTAGAACAGGATTAGGAATCACTGCAGAAGGAGATATGCTAGCTGCTCTTGGCATCCGTTACGGAAGTCCTGAAGGAAATGAATTCTCTGTAAAAATCCACAAAACGTTGGCTTTAGCTGCTTATCGTTCTTCTGTGGAAATGGCAAAAGAAAGAGGTCCGTTCGCCATTTTTGACGCAAAACGTGAACAAAACAATCCGTTTATGCTGCGTATCAAAGAAGCAGACCCCGCTCTATATAACGATATGCAAGAATACGGACGTAGAAACATTGCTCTACTTACTATTGCTCCGACAGGAAGTACTTCTCTTATGAGTCAAACTACTTCGGGAATTGAGCCTGTATTCATGCCTGTTTATAAAAGAAGAAGAAAAGTAAACCCGAACGACAAAGGAGTTCGAGTAGACTTCGTAGATGAAGTAGGAGATTCTTGGGAAGAATATATCGTTTTCCACCACAAATTCAAACAATGGATGGAAGTAAACGGAATCGACACAACCAAAAATTATTCTCAAGAAGAAATCAATGAGCTTATTGCAAAATCACCTTACTACAAGGCTACTTCTAACGACGTAGATTGGTTAAGTAAAGTAAAAATGCAAGGAGCTATCCAAAAATGGGTAGACCACTCGATTTCGGTAACTATCAACATTCCGAATGATGCTACCGAGGAGTTGGTTGACAAACTATACATGACCGCTTGGGAAGAAGGTTGTAAAGGTGTGACTGTTTATCGTGACGGGTCTCGTTCAGGAGTATTAATTTCAGCTGAAGAGAAAAAAGAACCTAAAGATATGGAAGTGGACTACAAATTGGTTTTCCCAACCAAACGTCCGCAAGTTTTGGAGGCTGATGTGGTCCGCTTCCAAAACAACAAAGAAAAATGGATTGCATTTATCGGAACTATCGAAGGTCGTCCTTACGAAATCTTTACCGGGTTAGCAGATGACGAAGACGGAATCTTATTGCCTCGTTGGGTTGAAAAAGGACTTATCATCAAAAACAAAGATGAAAAAGGAAATAGTAGATATGACTTCCAATATTCTAACCAACGTGGATACAAAACTACTATCGAAGGACTTTCATATCGTTTCAACCCTGAGTTTTGGAACTATGCAAAAATGATTTCGGGAACGCTACGTCATGGCATGGAAATCGAAAACGTAGTGGAGCTCATCAATGGGTTACAATTAGACAACGAATCTATCAATACTTGGAAAAATGGAGTGGCAAGAGCTTTGAAACGCTATGTTCCAGACGGTACACAAGCTAAAGGGAAATGCTCGAATTGTGATTCCACAAACCTAATGTATCAAGAAGGCTGCCTGACTTGTAAAGACTGCGGTTCTTCGAAATGCGGATAAAATAAAAATTAAGGGTTAGCTTTAAAACTGTCTAAAGAGATTCAATATCTTTTTTAGGCAGTTTTTATTTTTATGACGACTTAAAAAGCTAATTTCTTAAAACTTTCTCCTTTCAAACAAAATTCGTACTTTTGCAGCCCAATTTTATTTGCCAAATGTCTCAGCACAAAAAAGTTGCATTCTATACGTTAGGTTGCAAGCTCAATTTTTCGGAAACCTCAACCATTGCTCGAAGCTTTCAACAAGAAGGTTTCGAAAGGGTTGATTTTGAAGAAAAAGCAGATATTTATGTCATCAACACCTGCTCGGTTACCGAAAATGCCGACAAACAGTTTAAGCAAATTGTCAAGAAAGCTTTAAGGGTAAACGACAAGGCTTTTGTGGCTGCTGTAGGTTGTTATGCACAATTAAAGCCTGAGGAATTGGCTGCCGTTGATGGAGTTGATTTGGTTTTAGGAGCTACCGAAAAATTCAAAATCACAGACTACCTCAACGATCTTACTAAAAATGATTTCGGAGAAGTTCATTCTTGTGAAATTGCTGAAGCCGACTTCTATGTAGGCAGTTACTCTATAGGGGACAGAACCAGAGCCTTTTTGAAAGTTCAAGACGGTTGTGACTATAAATGTACGTACTGTACAATCCCACTTGCTAGAGGAATTTCTAGAAGTGATACTTTGGAAAACGTACTAAGAAATGCCAAAGAAATCTCTGCTCAAAACATCAAAGAAATTGTTCTTACCGGAGTAAATATTGGCGACTACGGAAAAGGAGAATTCGGAAACAAAAAGCACGAGCATACCTTTTTTGAGCTTGTTCAAGCCTTAGATAAAGTAGAAGGAATCGAAAGACTTCGAATATCTTCTATTGAACCGAATTTATTAAAAGATGAAACTATTGATTTTGTGGCTCAAAGTAGAACTTTTGTGCCTCACTTCCATATTCCATTACAATCAGGAAGTAATGACATTCTCAAAAAAATGAGAAGACGTTACTTGAGAGAGCTTTATGCAGAACGAGTAGAAAGAATCAAAAAAGTAATGCCTGATGCTTGTATCGGTGTTGATGTAATTGTTGGATTTCCTGGAGAAACCGATGAGCATTTTTTGGAGACCTACAACTTCTTGAATGAGTTAGACATCTCTTATCTTCACGTGTTTACGTATTCCGAAAGAGACAATACTTTGGCCGCAGAAATGGATGGTGTGGTTCCGATGAATGTAAGAAGCAAACGAAGTAAAATGCTTCGAGGTTTATCAGTCAAAAAGCGTAGATATTTTTATGAAAGCCAACTTGGAAAAGTAAAAAAGGTATTGTTCGAAAACGAAAACCACGAAGGTTACATCCACGGATTTACAGAAAACTACGTAAAAGTAAAAGCTCCTTGGAATCCGTATTTAGCAAACACTTTACAAGAAGTAAAACTTACAAAAATCGATGAAGACGGACTCGTGAGAGTTGCTTTTGTAGAAGAGCCTGTCGTGGAAAATTAAAAGTTATTCCCTATAAGTTCGTTGTAAATAACAGTTCTGCTTTGTTCTTTCAAAGCCTTTTTGTCTTGTTGAGTTTTTCCTTCGGTCGAGATGAATTTATGGATTTTTACTCTCATTTTTCCGGGGCTTCCGCTTAAGAATTTATAAGAAAACCTCTTTTTATTGTCATAAAAAGTTATCGGAACAATCGGGATTTGATGATCTATGGCCAAGCGAAATGCTCCATCTTTAAATTCATCCAGAATAATGCTACTATCAGGCACTCCTCCTTCTGGAAAAATACAAATGCTAAGCCCTTGTTTAAGCCTTTTTTGAGCTTGCTCGAATACTTCTTGTTTGCTTTTTGTGTTTTGTCTATCCACCAAAATACTGGTTCGTTTATAGAAAAACCCGAAAAGAGGAATCTTAGCAAGCTCTTGTTTTCCTACAAAAACAAACGGATTGTCTTTTACCACAGCATACATCAACATAATATCGGTCATGGATGTGTGATTGGCAATTAGCATATAGCTTTTGCCTTTTTCGAGCTTTTGTTCCGCTTTTATCTTGTAGTAAAAACCCATTCCGAATAGAATGAATTTCGCCCAAATTCGTGCTATAACAAAAAAATACGGATACCATTTTTCCTTCAAAATCGATACAAGCAAAAATGGCAGCAACAGCAGAATAGCTGTTGCCACTAAGATATAAAACCAAATTCGGTATAAAACCCAACAGATTGTTTTTAGGATGGTCATGGGCTTGTTTTTAGATTTTGAAAACCTCCCGAGTAGTAGCTCAGGAGGTGAGTTGTTTCTTATACAAATCTCAAAACAAAGTAGTTCTTTTTACCCCTTTGCAAAAGAACAAACTCATTGTTTATCAAATCGTTTTTAGTCAATGTAAAGCCTTCTTGAACCTTTTCACGATTCACAGAAATCGAATTTTCTGCCAAAGCTCTTCGAGCCTCACTATTCGATTTCATAAATCCTGATTTTTCGTTCAGAACCGTAACAATATCCAAACCATTTTCTAAGTCGGCAAGAGGAATTTCGGCTTGAGGAACTCCGTCAAAAACATCTAAAAATGTTTCTGTGTCTAAGCGTTTTAAATCTTCAGTAGTCGAATTTCCAAACAAAATATTTGAGGCTTCAATAGCTTTTTCTAAAGCTTCTTTTGAGTGTACGAAGGTGGTTACCTCAGCCGCTAAACGCTTTTGTAATACTCTCAAATGCGGAGCTTCTCTGTGTTCTTCGATGAGGTTTTCAATCGTGTCTCTATCTAAGAAAGTAAAGATTTTAATGTACTTCTCAGCATCTACGTCGGATGTATTCAACCAGAATTGATAGAATTTGTATACCGAAGTTTTATCGGCATCCAGCCAAATATTACCTCCTTCTGATTTTCCGAATTTAGAGCCGTCTGCTTTAGTAATTAGCGGACATGTCATTGCATAGACTTTAGCATCTTCGCCCCCCATTCTTCTAACAAGCTCGGTTCCGGTTGTGATATTTCCCCACTGGTCCGAACCTCCCATCTGTAAAAGACAATTATGTGTTTTGTATAAATGGTAGAAGTCGTATCCTTGAATAAGTTGGTAAGTAAACTCTGTGAAAGACATTCCAACCCCATCTGAATCAAAACGTTTTTTCACGGAATCTTTTGCCATCATGTAGTTTACGGTAATTCGTTTACCCACATCACGAGCAAAATCAATGAACGAAAAGTCTTTCATCCAATCGTAGTTATTTACCAAAATAGGAGCGTTAGCCTCTTTCGAATTAAAATCTAAAAAGCGAGATAACACTCTTTTAATTCCTTCTACATTTTTTTGTAAAACCTCTTCTGTAAGCAAGTTTCTCTCATCTGATTTTCCGGAAGGGTCACCAATCATTCCGGTTGCTCCACCCACAAGAGCAATAGGTTTATGACCGAAATTTTTAAGATGAACCAACAAAATAATAGGCACCAAACTACCGATGTGCAACGAATCAGAAGTTGGGTCAAAACCGATATAAGCAGTCGTAGGTTCTTTTAAAAGTTGTTCTTCTGTTCCGTCTATTATATTGTGAACTAAGCCTCTCCAACGAAGTTCTTCTATAAGATTTCTCATTTTTTATTTCAGTTTTTGCAAATATACTTCATTCATAAAACAGCAAAAAGAAAACATAAGGTTTTCGTTAAAAAAAATGTCCCGACAAAATCGGGACACTTTGGTATATAGGTTCTAAAAAGATTATTTTTTCTTTTTCTCTCCTTTTTCTGCTTTTGCAGCTTCTTGAGCAGCTTTCATCGCAGCACGTGAAACTCTTACTTGAGCTACCACTGTATTGTCAGGGTGCATTAATGTATATTTATCTGATTTAAGCTCAGTGATATACAATTTGTTACCCATTTCAAGGTTTGTGATGTCTGCTTCTACAAAGTCAGGAAGGTTTTTAGGAAGCGCTTTTACTTTTAGTTTACGCATGTTCAAGTGTAACGTTCCTCCGGCCATTACTCCTTTTGAATTTCCAACAACTTTTACAGGAACTTCAATAGTTACTTCTTTGTTGTCGTTCAATTCATAAAAATCAACGTGTAGAATTCTGTCAGTTACCGGGTGGAACTGAATGTCTTGAAGAATTACGTTGTATTTTTTTGTGCCTAAATCAATTTCAACAGTGTGTGCATTCGGAGTATAAACCAAGTTTTTGAATGCTTTTTCTTCTGCTGAAAAATGCACTGGTTTGTCTCCTCCGTATAACACGCAAGGAACCAATCCAGCATTACGTAAGGCTTTAGTCGCAGCTTTGCCCACGCTTTCTCTTTCTTGTCCTTTGATTAAAATTGATTTCATTGTTTAAAAATTATAGTTATTAAATTATTTACATTAAAAATTTTCCGCTGATAGATTCGTTGTGTTGAACCTTTTTCATTACTTCAGCAAAAAGCGGAGCACAGCTCACAACTCTTATTTTTTCGGTTTGCTTTTTAAGCGGAATAGAATCCGTTACAATCAATTCTTTTAATTGTGACTTTTCAATTTTCTCATACGCATCTCCTGACAATATCGGGTGTGTACAAATTGCTCTTACACTCAAAGCCCCTCTTTCTATCATCAAATCAGCTGCTTTTGCTAGTGTTCCTCCTGTGTCAACCATATCGTCAACCAATACGACATTCCGCCCTGTCACATCACCGATGAGTTCCATAATTCCTACTTCGTTGGCTTTTTTGCGTTGTTTGTAGCAAATTACCACATCAGACCCCAAGAATTTTGAATATGCATACGCTCTTTTTGAACCTCCCATATCCGGTGATGCAATAGTTAGGTTTTCCAGATTCAAGCTTTGGATATATGGTAGAAAAATTGTTGAAGCAAACAAGTGATCAACCGGTTTTTCGAAAAATCCTTGAATTTGGTCAGCATGCAAATCCATTGTCATGATTCGGGTAGCTCCAGCTGCTTGAAGCAGGTTGGCAACCAATTTTGCCCCTATCGGAACTCTTGGTTTGTCTTTTCTGTCTTGTCTTGCCCAACCGAAATAAGGGATTACAGCTGTAATGTGTCTTGCTGAAGCTCTTTTTGCTGCATCAATCATTAGCAAAAGCTCCATCAAATTATCCGAATTCGGAAACGTAGAGCAAACAATAAAAACTCTTAACCCTCTGATTGATTCTTCAAAAGAAGGCTGAAACTCTCCGTCACTAAATTTTGAGAACGTAACTTTTCCTAGTGGAACTCCATAGCTTTCCGCTATCTTTTCCGCTAAATACACACTTTGTGTACAAGCAAAAACCTTTGCTTCTGGTTCAAAGTTTGACATTGTCAATTTATTGTTTAGTAGTTAGTTAGTGTTGTCGTTTTTTAAACGAGGTGCAAATTTATGAATTTTATCGGACACCGAAAGAAAAAACAGAAAAATATTTTTGCAGAAAAGGTTTTTTGTTTTTACATTTGCACTCCATTCTGAAAAGAATTTTGCCTGAGTGGCGGAATTGGTAGACGCGCACGACTCAAACTCGTGTTCTTCGGAGTGCGGGTTCGATTCCCGCCTCAGGTACTTTTAAACCTCTAAACTGTTTTCAACAATTTAGAGGTTTTTTATTTCCCTAATTACTCATCTTTCAATGCATTCCAACCTCGAGCTTTAAGCTCAATTTTGGTGTTTGCTCTAGTAATCAAATTCTTACCTTCTCTCTCTTCGGTGATATGACCAATAACAGTCAAATTCGGATTACCTTTGATTTTATCAAAATCATGGATGTTGATAGTGAATAAAAGCTCATAATCTTCACCTCCGCTCAACGCAATTGTTGTAGCATCAAGATTAAATTCCTCACATACAGAAATGAATTGAGGATCAAAAGGAAGTTTTTCTTCAAACAGATTACATCCTACTTTACTATGTTTACAGATATGTAACAACTCCGAAGAAAGCCCGTCAGAGATATCAATCATAGAAGTGGGCTTTACTTCCAGTTTTTCTAGAAGCTCTTTAATATCTTTTCTTGCTTCAGGCTTTAGTTGACGTTCGATAAGATAAGTGTAATTTTCCAAATCCGGTTGGTTATTTGGGTTTACTTGGAAAACTCTTTTTTCACGCTCCAAAACTTGAAGCCCCATATAAGCAGAACCTATATCGCCCGTAAGCACAATCAAATCATTCGGTTTGGCACCACTCCTATAAACAATATCTTCTTCTTTGGCCTCTCCTATAGCAGTAATACTAATAATTAGACCTTTTTGAGAAGATGTTGTATCTCCTCCTACTACATCTACATTATAAATTTTAGAAGCAAGAGCAATTCCCTCATACAACTCTTCGAGTGCTTCCAGCGGAAATCGATTAGAAACTGCAATAGAAACTGTGATTTGAGTAGGGGTAGCATTCATCGCGCAAATATCCGACACATTTACCACAACAGCTTTGTATCCCAAATGTTTTAGAGGCATATACGACAAGTCGAAATGAACCCCTTCAATAAGCAAATCGGTTGACACTACTGCTTTCTTGTCTTTAAAATCTAGAACAGCTGCATCGTCTCCTATACCTTTTAAAGAAGATGGTTGCTTTAGTGAAAAGTTTTTTGTGAGATGATCAATAAGGCCAAATTCACCTAATTCTGAAAGAGATGTTCTATGTGGAGTTTTATCTTCGAGCATACTTATATTTTTTCACAAAAGTAGTCATTTCATCCTTAAAAAAACTTAAAGCATTCACCCATAAGGGTGATTTTATATCCTAAAACAAAAAAAATAGGTTGAAATGTTTGCGTGGTATTTCCCTTCAATCTACTTTTGTTAATAATTTTAACACCAAATTCAATATTAATATGAAAATGCGAAAACTATTTTTGCTTTTTTGTGGAGCATTGTTAGCTTCATCAACCATTTATTCTCAATCATCTAAAAGAGAAGAAGGAATTAAATTAGGTTTTAAATCAGGACTAAACGTTTCTAATTTTATGAGTAATGATATAGATGAAGATATGGCCATCCGTACGAGCATCCATATCGGATTCTTAGCAGAAGTTATCATTTCTGACAAAGCTTCTTTCCAGCCGGAACTTCTTTACTCAGGTCAAGGTTATGTAGGGGAAGACACAAAGAAAAAATTCAACTACATCAATGTTCCATTACTTCTAAAATATTATGTGGCTGATAACATCAGTATTGAAGCAGGACCTCAAGTAGGTTTTCTAATCAACTCTATTGAAAGAGGAAATAACGGAAACACTGACTTTGAAGACCAAAACATTGTTGATTTTGGGGTAAACCTAGGTCTTGGTTATGAGCTACCAAGCGGTATCTTCTTCCAAGGAAGATATAATCTAGGGCTAACCAACATCAATGGTGCAGACAATTCTGACACATTAAAATATACCAATTCTGTATTTCAAATTTCTGTAGGATACATGTTTTAATATTTCTCTTAAGAAACATTTACAAACTATTTAAGACTATATTAGTCAAGATACGCATGTGCTAAAATTAAAACATATCGAGCTCAGAAAAGTGTAAATAATCACCTAACATATTTAACAAAGACAAAACCTATGAAAAGAGTATTGACAATCTTATTAGTGTTGGCTTCTATATCTGCATTTAGCCAAGCAAAGAAAAAAGCAAACAAAGCCACTGAAGAATTCCGATATGAAATTGAATGTGCTGGAGTTGGCACAGACGGAACATATTTAATCAAAGTATGGTCTTATTCCAAAAAGCCAAACGTAGCTCTAGAACAAGCTAAAAAGAACGCGGTTCACGGAGTTGTATTCAAAGGATTTGCAGGAGGTGCTAAAGGATGCCCTTCTCAAAAACCCTTAGCTTCAAGCCCAAATGCAGAAGCTGAGCATGAAGAATTCTTCAAGATGTTCTTTGAAGACGGCGGAAAATATATGAAATACGTAAGCGTATCATCTGACGGAAATATAGATGTTGGTGACCGCATGAAAGTAGGGAAAGAGTACAAAGTAGGAGTGATAGTATCTGTTATGAAAGATGCCTTAAGAAAAGATCTTGAAGCAGCCGGAGTGATTAGGGGATTATCAACAGGATTTTAATTTCTAAAAATAAAATTATGAAACGTGTATTTGCAATAGCATTTGTGGCAATAGGAACTTTGTTGGTAGGATGTGCAGAAAAGACTGTGGCCTCTTTTTATTCTTACAAAACAGAATGTATGGGAGTAGAACTCGATGGCTCTCAAACTCTTAAAGCTTGGGGAAATGGCAGAAACAGAGCAGATGCTGTAGAACAAGCTAAAAAGAATGCTGTAAGAGATGTAATCTTTAACGGAATTTCTGACGGCAAAAAAGAGTGCAACACGAAACCTCTTGTTTTTGAGGTAAATGCACAACAAAAATACGAAAACTACTTTAATGCATTTTTTGCAGATGGTGGAGAATATAAAAACTATGTTTCTTTGAGAGATGAGAGAATTTTTGACAAAATTTCGAGAGACGGAAAAAGAAACAGTGAAAGTGTAACTCACGGATTGGTTGTTCGAGTATTGCGTGCTGAATTACAACAAAAATTAAAACAAGACGGTATTATTAAATAACTAACATGATGAAAAAAGTAAATCTTTTACATATCGCCATTTTGATGCTCGTTACGCTAGTATCACAATCGGTATCAGCCCAAGCAAAAAAGCCTACCATTATGGTAGTTCCGAGTGACGTTTGGTGTTATCAGAACGGGTATACTTCTGATTTTAATAACCAAGGAACCATAGAGAAAATCCCTAACTACAAAAAAGCTTTTCAAGAAAATACGGACCTTTTACTTGTTATCAGTAAAATCAACGGATTGATGGCAGACAGAGGGTTTCCTTTGAAAAATCTAGAATCTGTATTGAAATCTATTCAAGCAGAAAGTGCAGAAAATGCAATGTTGACTTCTAAAGGAGGTTCTGAGGTAACAGAAAGCCCAATTGATATCCTTAGAAAAACAGCTAAAGCAGATATTATCATCCAACTTACTTGGACCTTAAACACTCAAGGACCTAAGAAATCTGTTAGCTTCAACATGCAAGGTTTGGATTCCTATACGAACAAACAAATAGCCACGGCTGTAGGAACCGGAGCTCCTTCGTTTTCTGTTGAACTTCCTGTATTGTTAGAAGAAGCTGTTTTGGCTCATATCGATAATTTCAACGCTTCGCTCCAAAATCACTTTGATGATATGTTTGCAAACGGAAGAGAAATTATCGTGAGAATCAAAAAATTTGCTTCTTGGGACGGGGATCTGGAAACAGAATATGACGGAACAGAACTTGGTATCATCATCGAAGATTGGATGAGTGACAATACCGTAAACGGACGTTTCAGCACTACTGATGCTACCGAAAACATGATGCTTTTTGAACAAGTAAGAATTCCTCTTTATGATGACAGAGGTAATGCTACTGATGCAAGGAGATATATGAGAAAATTACAAGACTTCTTGAAAGGTGCACCATACAACATCACTAGTAAATTAATGACTAAAGGTTTAGGTGAAGTCATTATAGTTTTAGGTGACAAATAATAACCGAAAAATTGATTTTATGAAAAAAACAATAGTCTTTATCCTAAGTATGATGGCTTTTGCAGGAGTTAGAACCTCTGCCTTAGCCCAATCTTCAGACAACGTAGGGTTGTTGTCAATAGCTACCTATATTGACCCACTTGTCGAAGAAAAAACAACCGGAGCCACTTCTGTTTTAGAAAATAAATTAAGCCAGATTGTAAGTGCAAACGGAATGGGGAATGGTTTTTCCAGATTTATTATTACAGCAAACGTTACTGTAATAACCAAAGATGTTTTAGGAACTGCACCTCCTAGCTATGCCTATACACTTGACCTTACTCTTGTTATTGGAGATGGTATAGACGGAAACGTATTCGCTAAATATCCGATGACTATCAAAGGGGTAGGAAACAACGAAACCAAAGCCTTAATTAGTGCCTTAAGAACCGTTGACCCAAGAAATAAAGAGCTCCAAGCATTCGTATCAAAAGCAAAAGAACAAATTGTAAACTATTATACTAGCCGTTGTGATTTGATTATCAAACAAGCACGAATGCTAGAGAATCAAAACCAATTTGATGAGGCTATTTATAACTTGATGTCTATTCCAGAAGCTTCAGCTTGTTATCAGAAAGGTTTAGATGTCGTAAACGAAATCTATAATCAAAAGATAGAAAGAGAGTGTAAAATCAAATTACAAGAAGCTAAAAATATTTGGAATGCTAACCCAACTGTAGAAGGAGCCAATAAAGTTGCGGCTATTCTATCTGAAATTGACCCAAGAGCTACTTGCTATAAAGAAGTTTCAGCTTTTGCTAGTACTGTTGGTAAACGTGTATTAGATATAGACGGAAGAGAATGGAACTTTAAAGTAGACAAAGAGATTGGGTTAGAAAGAGATCGTATCAAAGCTATCCGAGACATTGGAGTAGCTTGGGGACAAGGACAACCTAAAACCGTACACTACAACATTAGAGGGTGGTGGTAATATTTTTGATGACTCACAAGTACATCGTTAATCTCTAGGTTCAGTATTTACTAAAAACCATGTCAAAGAGTACTCTTTGACATGGTTTAAAATCCCTATCATAATTTAAACTTATAAGTCAACCTAAAAACAGGTTGGTAGGGCTTTTTTGCTCTTATTTTAAAAATAACTTAACTGGCCAATATTACTGTATTACTATGAATACAAAAATAATCAAGCTTTTGTTATCTCTCTTTTCGTTTATTTTACTTGCTGGTTGTATGTCAAGCCTATCTGGAATGAAAGTGACCAAAAAAAGTGTAAAAATTAATAAAACTGCTATTAAGAAATTAGACTTTTTTGAGATGCACAAACAAAATTTGGCGTCAATGCAAGCTAGTAATTATCGAGAAGTAATATACCATCAAGTAAAAAACAATTCTACTACAACTAAACTGACCAGAATTGACTACAATTCAATTGATACAGACCATTCTCAAGATATTACCATTAGGAACAAAAATGGTGGAACAAATATGCAAATTAAAGGTACAAGAATCATTCAACTGAATGTTGACCTAGAAGATTTTCAAAAAAACTGCTTTAAAAACCATATA
>CAYZBA010000011.1:0-4887 GCA_964476555.1 uncultured Flavobacterium sp. | reverse complement strand
TCAACTGAATGTTGACCTAGAAGATTTTCAAAAAAACTGCTTTAAAAACCATATAAATTGTTTTAAACAATATAAATAACCATATATTATGACTATTACGACAAAAAAAATACTAACAATCGCCTCTCTCTTTTCCCTTTTCTGGGGAATGGCACAGGTAAGTCCTAATGAACTTAAATATCGCAGGAGTTCGCTCTATACCGTAATGATAGAAACACCCGGGCTTCCTTATGCAGAAGAAATCAAAAAATATTTTGCCAATAGCCCAATGCCGGACAAATTCAATGATCATAATCTTGGTAAACGCGTGTATCAAAAAGGAGAACTACCTTCAGGAGGGTATGCATATGGTGCTCAACAAGAGTTACTCAACAGCATTGCTCGTGATATGGTTGCCAAGTGGTTTAACCGTTCCGAAAAAGGTGGTTTTAATATGGATTTGGTTAGCGAAAGAGGGAGTTATGATGCTTCTGCCATAGATATTGCTACTGCTAAGGCCAGCAAAAGAGGAATTGATATGCTAGCTGACGCAGGAGAAGAGCTTATCGGAAAAACCTTCGTACTAATAAACGAATTCAAATATACCGATAAGGCCGAAGTGGCTGAAAAAGCTCGAGGTATCCTAAATGTTTTGGGAACTATTGGTGAACATGCCGGAATTTCAAATGCTTCTACAATTACTACCTTAGCTGGAGCAGGAGCGACTGTGGCCGGGAAAGGTTATGTAGTTAAAACTACAGCCCATTTATATCAATTAGTTTGGGACGAAGCTACTGCTGCTACTTTCTACAATGAATATTGGGCAGATGACAATACCATTACTCCAGAAAAGAAGCAAGCCTTCGATAATTCAACAATTTTCAAATTAAAATATATTGGTTCTGATAATTCTTGGGCGGATGTACAATCTTCTATTTTTACCAACAAGACTGAAGTACAACTTGTAGAAAGAGCCACTACCAAAGCTATTGATGCTGTTATCGCTAAACTTCAAAAAAATCACGACGAATTCAAAACCAAAACGCCACTTTTCACAGGAGAGCCTATTACAGCTAAAATTGGACTTAAAGAAGGTCTCACTGAAAAATCAACTTTTGAAGTCATTGAGCAAAGAATTGATGAAAATGGAAGAACACGATATGTTTCGGTAGGAACAGTTAAAGTAGACAAGAGATTTCCGATTTGGGATAACCGTTTTGGGGCTAATGAAGAAAACCCAAGTTCTCAGGACAGAACTTACTTTAAAAAAGTAAGCGGAGGTCCTTTTTATCCGGGAATGTTATTGATTCAAAAAGGAGGGAAAAGTTTCAATGCTAGCCAAAAAAAGAAAAAAAATAGAACAGATTATGCAATGGCCAAATTAGGTGTGGATCCGTCGAGCAGAACTTTATATACCTCTCCAAGAGTTAGTACACCTTCTGATGTAGCATACGAACCATTCTCATGGTTTATTAGAGCCGGGATCAACTCCACTAATTATCTTATTGATGGAGAAGGCTCTGGGCTTGATAATCGTACTGGATTCTTTGCTGATTTAGGATTTGAAGTAAGAGGAAAAACTTTTGGATTTGCTTTTAGTTTGATGTATTCCGGAGAGGGAGGAATGGATGCAGGAGTAAGCTATTTGGCATTAAATGCAATACCTAAAATATATATTGCTCGGGTTATATTTTTACAAGTAGGTTTTGAACTAGGAGTAAAAGTAGGTTCTCAAGACGAATTTGTAGACGAGTTAATCGATGCTATGGATATTAAAATTCCCCTTGGAGCAGGACTTCAGTTTGGTAATTTCTTTGCGGATTTCAGATATCGACAAGGAATAATAGATATAAATTCAGGGTTGACAACTTCGGGAGCAACTATTAATAATGATGGTATTCAGATAGGAGTAGGTTTTAAATTCTAAAAATTAGTGTATGAAAAATATAACTTTAAAAACAATAAAATTAATTGCTCTACTAATGCTATTTATCTCTTTTAGCAGTTGTGAGCAAGATTCTGTATCTCCTAACTCACCTTTTGTATTTGGAGGATATGAAGATGATACTTATCCGACAAATGAATACGGAGATGTGACTTTTTGGACAAATACTTATGTGTATGGTACAATAACAGTTAATTTATACGACTATAATTATAATTTCATCACCTCACGAACTATTTCAAGTTATTATAACAGTTCTCCGGGTTGTGGAGCCTCATACGCTGCTAATTTCTATGGAATAGAAGAAGGCTATTATTACTATTATGCTACTAGTAATAGTACAAATTATTATTGGCAAAGCTCACTCTATGTTTCTGAAGGATGTTCTACAGTTTTACTGTATTAACATTATAAGTTTAAGTAGTTTTTTATTTAACAAGCGAATCCCCGTCCTCACCACTCGAAGACGGGGATTCTAATTAACCACCTAATCTAACATTTAATATTTTTATTTCAAAGTAAAACTTTGAGAGGCTACTAATTCATTTCCGTCAAAGACATATACGTGATATAAACCTTTTTCGAAATTATCTCCTCGGAGATTTTCAGATACTTTTACTTTTGAATTGTTGTAATCAATAGTGCTAATGAAACTGTAAGTCAAACTCTGCTCGCCAAATTGTACTGTTTTTCTTTCTCCTAACACATTATTCTTACCATCAATTACTTGTACATAGTAACTTTTATCTCCGGTTTTTGCTATTTTATTTTCAGCAATAGTGAATTCTATTTTCAGAATGTCTGCTCTTCTTGCTCTCTCAGTAGCTACTTCTTTACCTGAACTTTTCACTTTATAAGCTCCTGTTTTCAAATCAGAAATAGTCAACTTAGAAGCGATATCTACTTTTTTAGAAAGCTCTTCATTTTGACCTAAAAGTTCTCGAGTATATTCTCTCTCCTCGATTAAAACTGTATTGGTACTATCTACTATCTTTACTAGCCCTTCGTTTTCTGCTTTTAATTGCTCGTTTTCAAGCATCAAAGCATTAAGCTTTTTCTCCATTTCTTCATAGCGTTTTTTGTATCCGCTTAATGAAGAAGCTGTTGCTTTGTGTCTTTTTACTTCTTCTAAAAGTGCCACTACTTTTTGTCTTTCTGCTTCAAGCTCTTCTGATAGAGATGTTTTCTCTTCAAGGGCAGCATCATAAGTAGCTTTTAGTGCCTCTAAATCGGCAATTAACGAATCTTTTTCAGTTGTTGATTCTGTTAACTCTGTTTGCGTAGTACTTAAATCTGAGTTTTGTTTGATGTTAAACCCTACACTCACTAAAAGTAACACAACCAATATACCAATGGTCACTTTTAATCCTTTGTTTGAATCTGTTGTCATTTTACTAAATTTTAGAATTTAGCAAAAGTAAGGCAACAAACGTACCACAGCAAATTTTGCGCTCCCAAAAATAGTAAAAAAACTATTCAAATCCATATTTTTACTAATTTTTAATTGTTTTTGGTTGATTCCACAAATAAAAATTGTGGAATTTCCACAACTATTAAATCTAGTTTCTACATTTGCAACCACACACTTTTGTAGAAAAGTGTGTTCAAAACAAAAAACTTCATTATGTCTTCTTTTTACATTCACATACCTTTTTGTAAACAAGCTTGCCATTACTGCGATTTTCATTTTTCAACCTCCTTCAAGAAGAAAAATGAAATGATTCAAGCATTGGCTCAAGAAATCGAAATGCGAAAAGAAGAACTGGACGAAGAAGTAGAAACTATTTATTTTGGAGGTGGCACTCCCAGCGTTTTAGAAATTGACGAAATCAATTTTCTTATAGAGCAAGTCTACTACCATTATAAAGTCTCTGAAACCCCAGAAATCACACTCGAATCTAATCCGGACGACTTAACTACGGAGAAAATTATCGCCTTATCAAAAACTAAAATCAATCGTTTAAGTATCGGGATTCAATCGTTTTTCGAAGAAGATTTAAAAATGATGAATAGGGCTCACAATGCCTATCAAGCTAAATCTTGCTTAGAAGCAGCTGTTAAGCATTTCGATAACATTACTATTGACCTAATTTATGGCATCCCAAATATGTCTAACGAAAAATGGTTACAAAATATACAGATGGCTCTTAATTTCGGAATTCCACATATCTCATCGTATGCTTTAACAGTAGAACCCAAAACCGCTCTTAAAAAGCTCATCGAAAAAGGGGAGATCTCAAAACCAAAAGACGAAGTAGCCGAAAATCATTTCTTTATCTTAGTCGAAAAGCTAAAAGAGAAGGGGTTTATCCATTACGAACTTTCGAATTTCGGGAAAGAAGGTTATTTTTCAAAAAACAACACTAGTTATTGGTTAGGTAAAAAATACATTGGCATTGGTCCTTCGGCTCATAGCTATAACGGAACTCACAGAAGTTGGAATATTGCCAACAATTCGATTTACATTAAAGAAATTAATAACGGAAAATTACCCGCTGAAACAGAAAAGCTCTCTGTCTCTGATCGGTACAACGAATATATTATGACAGGACTGAGAACCATTTGGGGCGTTTCGCTCGAGCGAATCAAAGCCGAATTCGGACAAGAATATTACGATTACCTCATTAAAAATTCAGAAAAGCTACTTTCTAACGGACTTCTAGAAAGTGACGGACAAACACTTAAGGTTTCTCAAAAAGGCAAATTCTTAAGCGACGGAATTGCAAGTGATTTGTTTTGGGTATAAAAAAACCACTATTCTTTCGAATAATGGTTTTTCATATTTGAATTGTCTATTGGAAATTATCTCGTGAACAATAACTCTCTGTATTTTGTAAGCGTCCAAGTTTCGTTGTCAACTACAAGCTCTAATTTATCACAGTGATAACGAATCTCATCAAAGTATGGTTTTACTTTGTTACAATAAGCCTCCGCTTGTTTCTCAATGTCTTTTAAAGCATTCG
>CAYZBA010000010.1:0-23433 GCA_964476555.1 uncultured Flavobacterium sp. | reverse complement strand
CTGCATTTTTAAGTATGGTTCTTTTGTTCAAGTCATCGGCAGACACTTCCTGCTTATCGTGCACCGAACCATCTACAAATACGAACACATGATTGCCATTATTTTTATACACAAAGTCAGCACTGATATAATAATCGGTTAAATTTTGCTGGGCCATATCCGGCAATGCATAATCATTATCGTAGAGATATTTTAGAAACTTGAATTCTGTACTACTATTTTTATCGTAAGCTCCTAAGAGATATTTGTAATGTTCGTCACGGTCATTGTTAGTCCCTTGTACCACTTCAATGTCGCAATCCATTAATTTTTCAATAATTTCCCTTACGCTGCGTCTATCGATAATCTGATGATGAATTTGGTTATAATAACTCAACAAATCCTGATAAGAAGCTCTAGGCAAAGATTTACCAAGCTCTGTTTCTTCTCTTGTTTGAGGGTCGTAATGAATGATTTCATATGCTGCCTCAAACCATTCTTTCATTTTGGGAGGGTTATTAATCAATTGAGATAGAATTCCCAATGAGCCTTCAGAAGCTTCGTGAATGAGAATATTCGGCTTTTCCTGATCGCCAATAATGCTTACAGCAATTTCACTTTCTTCTACCAAGAATAATTTTTCAGTTGCTCGTTTCAGTGCATAACTTAAGGTGATGATTTGGTCTGGATTGGCTCCTAGATTTCCCAAAGGTTGTAAATAAAGTACGTCAGCAGTATCCTTAGTGTACAGCATTATATCTTTGGTATGCTCTATTAAATCCGGATTTTTTTCTAATTGTTTTTGTTGAATCCAAGCACCATTTCTTTGGTCAATTTTAAAACGATCCTCTTTCGAGCGTTTTGCTTTTTTATTAACCTTGAACAAATTGGCTGTTTTACTAAAATACAGTTGAAGGATCTTTTCTCCGCCTACTTTTAAAACCACCGATTCTGAATGCTCAATGCCTTTGGGGAAATTAAAGTATGAATGAATTTCGTATCCCGAACGACTACGTTCCTCTTCAATACAAGATATTTTTTGAATTGGAGCTCCTTCACATTCGGAAAACTCAACCACATTCGTGTAAATTTCGAATGCATCTCCTTGTAATGATTTTTGTGAAATCGGATCTACATTCGCCATAGCAGCTTCCTCATTAAAAAAGGCATAACCTGTATGTTTTGATACTTTTAATTTCTCCAATTGATTATCTAAATCCGACACTACCATTCGGTTGATGCGGAATTTACTTCCTGAATGATAAATAGTATTCAATGGACCGAATTCTGCCAAAGCCAAAGATCTAGGTCTCGAGATAACTTCTACATCATCCTTATACGACTTACCTAAAATAGCTCTGATTGGCAATCTTGTGAAATTATAACCCGGTAAGAAACCTTCCGCAGCTAAATATCGAAACACATAGAATTCGGAATTGCTCGAATTCTTTTGTTCTTCGTTTTTAAGAACAGCTATTTGATTTCTCGCAAAACGCTCTTGTCTGGTTGCGTTTTTCCTTTCTTCACTATCAGCCTTATAGGTATGGTTATCCAAGATGGCTTGAGCTTTATTTCGAACATTACATGCATTTTTAAACATACGAATCCATCTGTTGAATGCGGCAACAAATCGGTCAGGGAAAGTTTCGACTTGTTTTTCAATCCATTGGTCTGTAAACCATTCACTTTTAGCTAGGTCTGCTCTAATACTTTCTATTACTTTCTTAAAATCTTTTGCAAACTGACTTTTAAACTGGTTTATATTTAGTATGATTCGTTCGAAGATATCATTTTTAACGAATATATCTTGCTCATTACTTAAATCTAAAACATCAGCAACTGAAGTTGTCATTTCAGAAATTTCCAAATTCATCAATACAAATGAATTGAGATGAGAAAGAATCAATTCTTCATTGAGCAAATCTATTTTAGGAGGCTGCACTGATCCAGCAACCATTTCTGCAGCATTTTTAAAGTAGTTGACATCGTGTGGAGACATCGTAGAACAATAGGTAAATACCAATGCGGTTTGTCCACCACGACCTGCACGACCACTTCGTTGTGCGTAATTAGCCGCATTAGGCGGTACATTGCGCATATGTACTATATTAAGGTTGGCTATATCAATACCTAGCTCCATAGTAGGAGAACAAAATAAGGTTGATATCTCTCCTTTTCTAAATGCTTCCTCTCTTTCTATTCTTTGCTGTGCGCCAATTTGCCCTGTGTGTTCTTTTGCAATTAACTCTTTAGAGAAAGATTTAAAATCTGTTTTGTATAATTTTTGGAAAAACAGGTTCGGTTTAATTTTTAGATTTTCATCTGAAACATTGAGTCGAGTTTCATCAAAACTTACATATTCTTCATTTCCTTTCTTCCAAAGGATATGGTCTGCTAATAATTTATAAGATGTCAAATCACTCTTATTGTCCTGAATTGCTACAATTCCAACAGGATTCAATATTTTTAATATATCTTCTAAATATTTTTCATACTCGTCTTTTTTCAACTTGGAATAGCCATGCTCTTGTCTAACTCTATTGATATATTTTCCTAAATTAGAACGAACACCCAATGAAACTAAATATTTACCATAAGGACGTTTTTTGGGAATTGTAAACACCATCTCGGCAGATCTATCCAAATTTTCATTAGTATCTAATGACCATAAAGAATTGGGATTTAATCGATCCCGCATTAGAGTTTCGATATTAGCAATATCATTGAAAAATCTATGTTCAAATGCGAAGTTGGTTCTGAAATAATCTAAGATATTTTTGATAAAAGTGTATCTCTCTTTAACTGAAGCTGTATTCAAAAATTCAATGTCCTTAAATCGGTCATCAAGTGAAGCTAATTTTTCAAGATTTTTATAATCAATTTCTAATAAAGCTACTTGTTCTAAGTTAGGTAATATATACCGCCAACCTCTCTTTAAATCTTGTAGCGTTCTGTAAAGCAATAAATATTTGAGAGCCTCAATATTCCTTTCATCCGGGAAATCCGGATCATTGGAAGGATATAGAGCATAATCAGATTCTCTTAAGTCAAGTGTTTTGTATAAAGATTCTGGAATTTCATGAATTTCAATAGGTTTCTCCTGATTTTTTATTGCATGAAATAAGGTCGAACGCAATCTAATTGTGGTATAAAAATCATTAAAATGCCCAGCTTGAAGAGAAGCATCTTGTCTGTTGTCGGTAAAACTTAAAAGTTTTTGATCTTGTACTTTTTCACCTTGCTGCATTAAGGATTCTATAATGACATAAGACAATATGGATGTCGCCGTGCTTCTCCCTTCCGAACCCAATCGCGACAACTTTGTAAAGTCATCCGTTCTGCTATCTTCATAAACAATCGATGCGGTTGGGTCTATACGTAGCTTTTTAGGCATAAAATACCCTTTAATAGGGTAAATTGCATCAAATGAGAATTGTCCTTCTGAATTAAAATAGATAGGAGTTGGCATAACCATTTTATAATAAGGAAGAAAGTCTGTACCCGACTTATTGAGCCATTCTGATGGTACCAAATCTGTAAAATCTACATTCCAAAATTCTTCTCCCTCGTCTAGTACAATGTATCCATATTTAAAATCCTCCCAGCTAGGATTCTTTTTGTCAATTTCTTCCTGCTTTTTGTTTTTAGCTTCCTTGTTGCTTGGCGACAAAGGTTCCAATAGTCCTTTTTCAATATTTAGCTCAACACATATAAAATCATATCCAGAATATCGTGAAAATAAGACGGGATATAATTTCTTCTCAACTCCATCTTTCTTCACAAAAATTTCATCAGTAGATTCTATATGTCTCGTTGCTCTAGGTTCAAGAGTAACAGAAATAGAACCAGTCTGAGAAATAAACTGATGAAATCTAAAAGGTAAAAATGATTTACGGGTTTTGGCTAATCTATTCTTTTCATTAATTCTCTCAGCCCATTTCAACAAATCAATCAAAACACTCTTAATCTGTTCTTTATCAAGAGATGTTTCTTTATAAATCAGTTCAACAATCTGGTTAATATTTAATGGTTTCCCTCTTTCTAAGGTTCCATAATTATCTTTTAGCGCAACATTTAGCTCAATCCAATTGGCTAATTCATTGTTAATAAATTGTTCTTCATCCCAATTTATATCAATGCCATTTTTTATCGCTTGGGCTAATGAAAAAGCATTTACAACTTTGCCTAAAGTACACGGTTCTAAATACTCATTAATTACATCTGATGCATTAATTTCTTTACCAAATATTTGAGAAGCAACCTCAGCTACTTTTTCTTTCTTTTCTAAAGGTGTTCCATGAGAAGCCATTGTAGCCGATGTTCCAATAAAAATCAAATCATTTTCACAAAGCGTCTGAATACGACGATTCAAAAGACTCACATCAGCTCCTTGTCTGCCACGATATGTATGCAATTCATCATATACTACATATTTCAAATTTTGTTGCATCGATTCACGCATCCACTTTTCGGATTGACGCGTCATTATCAATTCCAACATCATGTAGTTAGTTAGAATAATGTCGGGTTGTTCTTCTTTTATTCGATTTCTTACATCACCACCTTCTTGGCCTGTATATTGGTTATAAGATATTGGAAATCTCCTATCGGTTAAAGATTCTAATTCTTGAATTATTTCTTTCAAAGATTTGTTTTCTTTATTAACTACCCCTTTCCCAACAAAACTTTCTAAATAATTAATATGATATTTTGCAATTTCCTCGTATTGTGAATTAATCAACGCATTCATCGGGTATACAAGAATAGCCTTTACACCCTTTTTCTTAGCTTCACCTTGTTTAAATAAATCATTAAAAATGGTAGCTAAGAATGTTAAGGACTTCCCAGAACCTGTACCAGAAGTTACAACGAATCCCTTGTCTTGAACCCCCAAACGAATCGCCTCAACTTGATGTCTGTATAAGTTATATGAACCTAAAGCTTTAGGCAATTCAGGATGAATAATTTTTTCTGATATTAAGTCCTCAAAAGATTTCCCTTTCTGAAAAGAAGGATTGAATTGAATTAAAGGTTCAGGTATAACATTTTTTACAAACGTTTCACCCAGAATGTATTCTAGTATTTTTGAATCCTTTATATTAATAAAAGATTGAAGGTAATTTTTGTAATTTGATATAACTCGATTATGAGTAATAAATACGTCCATTGATAGAAATTTTCACAATAATACAAAATTAAGAATTCCTAAGTCAATATAAAATTAAAGTTATTTGACCAAACTATAGTTATTAAATTATTCGTAAAAATTAAATAGTATTGCAATGCATTCAGCACAAATATATTGAACTTTTTTTCGATTTTACATCAACATATAGTATGTAGACTCTTTGTGAAATCCAAACTAGAGATTGTCATACAGGTGAACCAGCTAAATAGATTTAAATTTAATTACCCTTATTTAATTCTCTAATTGAATTCTGTTCTTAAACGACACTGCGAAAACCACAAACTCCTGTAGGTTTCATTTTCGTTCCAACATTTCTTCGATACAAATTTTCAGGAATAAGGCTCTAGTTGATGTCCAGCCTCTTTTTGGGGTTTCCTGATTAAAAACATCGATGAGTTTTTCGTCTGTAAGCGATCGGAAGTATAATTTCCATCGATTTTGTAATTCTGCATAAACTAGCATAACATAACAAATTAATAGTTAATCAATAGTTGTTATGTCGCATCAAAACGGTAAAAGAATTATGGATTCTCAACACTTTTGAACGACTGTTCCGTATACTAATCCACCGTGTCGTGAGCAGATCGGTTGGCAGGGAATAATTTCCTTCTGGATACTATGCAATTATTTTAAATAATATTGAGATACACAAAAGTATTTTTTAAAATCTGTTTACAAATTTTATTTTGATATTTCGCAAGCCTTTATTTACTATTCAAACTTTTTCCTTTTTACTATTTCCCTTATCTTTGAAACACCAAACCCCATGGCGATGAAAAAACTAACTACACTAATAGGCCTTGTTGTCGGACTCTTATTGGGTTGTCAGCACAAGGTTATCGAAAAACCCGAATCAGAACCTATGGAAAACAGACCCAACATTTACCGTTTTAAAGTAAAAGACCTTAGCGGAAAAGATTTTGATTTTGCCACGCTTAAAGGCAAAAAGATTATGATTGTGAACACGGCTTCCAAATGCGGGTTGACCCCACAGTATAAGGATTTGCAGGCGCTCTATGAAAAGTATAAAGACCAAAACTTTGTGATTGTGGGGTTCCCAGCCAACGACTTTATGAGTCAAGAGCCGGGCACTAACGAAGAGATTGCGGAATTCTGTCAGGTGAACTACGGAGTAACCTTCCCGATGATGAGTAAGATTTCGGTTAAGGGTAAAGACATGGCTCCTATTTATGAGTTTTTGACCCAAGAGAGACTCAACGGTTTTGCGGATTCGGAGGTAGAGTGGAACTTCCAGAAGTACCTCATCAATGCAGAAGGGCAGCTTGAAAAGGTTGTTGGCCCCAGAATTACTCCTATGGACAAGGAGATTGTGAGTTGGATTGAGGGGTAAAAGATTCTTCGGATTCGCAATGACAAATCGGTCAATATGGGCGAATATTCATTTACTAAACAAAAAAAACGGATTACCATGCAGTAATCCGTTTTCAGGTGAATTAATATATTAACCTACTAACTAAAATTATCTTGAGCTTCTGCTTTGTGGGCTTGCACTACGTGTAGCGGAACCTCCGCTCATACCTGAACTTCTACTTGTGCCCATAGATGATGAGCTTCGCACTGTCGGGGAACTTACTCCCATAGAAGCGCTTCTTCCTGAACTTGAGCTACTGTTTAAAGTAGTGTTTCTCGAAGGTTGTGTGCTAGTTCCTACGGCAGTATTTCTGTTTGCACTTCCGGTTGTTGATACCCCTGAACTTCTAACAGAGCTCGAGCTGTTGCTCATGCTATTGTTGCTTCGGGTTGGAGTGCTTGTTCCGACAGTAGTTCGTGTGTTGCTACTGTTACTTTCTACTCCTCTTACCGTTCCGGTTCCGTTGCCCAAAGTAGCATTTCGGGATACGGTAGCACTTGGAGTATCTCCCCCTCTTACCGTTCCTCTACCGTTGGCTAGAGTATTGTTTCTAGTATTGGTAGCCGTACTCAGGGTTCTCTCTGGTTGTGCAGTTCTAGTGTTTTCTGCCAAGTTTCTAGACTCTCCTCTTTGTGATACCCCATTTACTTGATTATTTCTACCGGAAGTTGCCGTCATTTGGTTGTTACGTCC
Organism: uncultured Flavobacterium sp.; assembly: GCA_964476555.1. Classification (GTDB taxonomy): domain Bacteria; phylum Bacteroidota; class Bacteroidia; order Flavobacteriales; family Flavobacteriaceae; genus Flavobacterium. The sequence goes on along the minus strand of CAYZBA010000010.1, from coordinate 16,201 downwards.
GTTAGAGCTTCTGGATTGGTTCATCGCATAAGCGTTGGTATATCCGGCATTTCTGCTCGTAAAGGAGTTTCTAGGGTTTTGTCTGGCGTATGAATCAGAACGTCTGCTGTTGTGCATAGCTACGGCACGGGTAGAGTTTCTCACCGTTACGTAGTTATAGGTGTTATGAACGTTGATATAGTTGCATACGTGGCTTCGGTATCTAAAAATCGGATACGGAGCCCAGTAGCTGTAATAGCTAGGATAATATCCCCAATACCAAGGTGAATAATAGGCTACGTAGTGAGGATACCAAAACGTAGTGAAGATAACCGGTCTTACTACATATACGGGTTCGTAGATATAGTTTGGCCCGTATAGGTAAACGTCTCCAACCACTTGTACTCTCACGGTTTGGTTGCGTTTATCTTTTTCTACTTCGATAGTCGCCACGTCTTGATACATGTCTTGTCCTAGAACCGCTTGAAGAATAATCAGGTGCGTATCAGCTTCAACGGCTTCTATTACTCTCAGGTAGTCTACCCTACCATCGCGATTCAAATCCAGGTTAGATATTTGAGTTTTCGGGTTATTCAATCTGTATTCAAAATCTGCCAAATCTTTGGATTCGCCAAAAATGGAAGCTACAGCCGTAAGGTCTAGGTTATCACTGATGTCGTAATTTGTAGCGGTTACGGTTGTAACGTCTTGCCCATAGCTTACTAATGCCAAAAGCACAGTAGCTAAAACCGATGTAAATAATTTAGTTTTCATAACCGTAATTTTTTAAAAGTTATTTATTTGTTGTTTGCAGCTTCCCGCACAACACCTGTAACCAACATCTGTGCCAAACTTTACACCCAACACTTAAATCACTATATTACAGCAGATTAAAAAAAAGGCTCCCCAAAGGTAGCCTCTTCAAAAAAGGTTAACCATTATTATTTTTTGATAATCTTATGGGAAGCAGAGTAACCTTTGAAAATAGTTTGATAAAGTAGATTCCTTGAGTAAGCTCAGACATAATTTTTGAATTTCAAAACAAAAACCAGTTTTTCTTAACAATTAGATATAAAAAAAAGAGCCTCTTTGAGAGAGGCTCTTGAATTGGTTTAATTAAAGCGCTTGATTGTTTGTTTTCTGAATTAGTTTTTGATAACCTTTACCACTTCGGTATAAAAGCCACTGGTTATTTTTACAAAATAAACTCCGAGGGTAAGGCTGTTTAGGGCTATAGTATTATTTGCTCCCGGCAGGTTTCCGCTCTTAACGGTTTTGCCGGTAATGTCTGTAATCACATAGGTTACCGGATCGGCGGTATTCGAAATATTGATGTGCAATTCGTCTTGGACAGGGTTTGGGTAATAGGTTACAACAAGGTTTTCTTGAGGTACGTTAGTTCCTAAGTTACAATCTTTTCCTACTACAATCATCTCTACAGACATGGTCGTACTGTCCGGACAGAACGATGGGGCTGCCTCTGCTTGATAAACTCCGGGTTCTGTAATAGTATAAGTGGATTCATTTGCTCCTTCGATTAGCACTCCGTCTTTATACCAACTCACCACATCATACGGTGGATTGTTTACCGAGATGTCAAAGGTAGTTCCGTCACAAAGGAAGAAGGTTTCTGTCACAGGATCAAAAGTTACGTTTTCGCCCAAGTCATACGAGAGCAACAAACTCGTCCAGTTATAGCTATCAATCTGCAGCACATTGGATTCATAAGTAACCCCTTGTAAGGTTACGACAACTTTTAGAAGAGCTTGGTCATAGGTATACCAATCATACGTAAAAGTAGCCTCGGTAGCGCCATCTATGGCCACAAAATCTTCTTCATCTAAGAACCAATATTTATAGTACCATTGATAGGAGTCATAAATTGCTTCTGTCACCACAGATGCCGTTCCGTAGGTGTTAGGGCATAAGAGTTCATCACCTGCAATAACAGGGGCTCCCACTCCCGGATCACCAGGATCACCCGGGTCACCTGTTCCTGAACAGTCTATAACCGTTACCGTGATAGGTAGGGAATACGAAATGCTTTCCGGGCAAAAAGCAGGAGCAGCAGCGGCAATATAGGTTCCGGATTCCGTAATGGTTAAAGATGTGCCTGTTTCTCCTTCTATAACTTCATCATCTCTGTACCAAGTCACTATTTCATACGGCATGTTCACACTCATACTCACTGTGCCTCCCAGGCATAAAAGGTATCCCTGCCCCGGGTCATAGGTGAGATTTCCGTCCGGATCATCAAAACTGGTTACGATAGGTAACCAATTTAAACTGTCAATAGCCAGAGCATTAGAATCATAACTTACCCCATCTAATGTAACTACAACTTTAATATAGTGCACAGCATAATTATAAGCATCATACGTAAAAGTATCACCTGTAGCGCCAGCAATAGCTTGGTAGTCACCTCCTCCAAACATGGGTTTAAAATACCATTGATAAGAATCATAGACCGTGTTTCCCGTTACATAAGCCGTTCCTTCTCCGTCCGGACAAAGCATTTCATCACCTGCAATTACAGGTGCTTGGGCCATAGTGCCCCATGTGATTAACCACATCAAAAATAAGAGTAGTTTTGATTTCATGTTTTTAAAGTTTTTGAGTTGATTAATAAAACAAATTACAGTCGTCTGATTCAAAATCGCAGTCTACCTACGACGTTGAAACATGACAAAGTAAACGAATTTGTTCCTTAAAATAAGCAAAAGGCCCGTCTAAAGACGTGACAGGGGGTGTGACATTTTGCGACGTGCCTTGTAGTAATTCCCGCTATTGGAAGCTTTTAGGACAAGCCGGACAAGTATTCCAACAAAGAGGAATCTTTGTCCAGGTTCATTTTCTTGCGGAGTCTTTCTTTTCGCTTCCTGCAGCTATCCGGGCTAATGTTTAGCAGCGAAGCAATTTCTTTGGTATTTAAATTCAAATAAATGAACGACAAGAATCGGATGTCATTGGCATTCAAATCCGGATGTTTGTTGGTAAGGTTTTGTAAGAAGGTGTTGTTGACGTTTTCAAAAAGGGTGGTAAAGTCGTCCCATTTGGTGTCTTCTTTCAGGTGATTTTTCAGGTTCTTTACGATGTCTAACAACGTTTTATTGCCTGCAATTTCAGGTTTACCCGAAAGCATTTCGATAATATTCTCCAGCAATTCGTTGCGGGTAGACTGAAAAAGGATTTTATCTGAGAGTTGTTTGTTTTTGATTTCGATTTCTCTTTTAAGACTCTCTTCTTTTTCTTTTTGCTTTTTCAGATTCAAGTCGGCCAACAGTTGCTTTTCTTTAAACTCTTGCTCCATGAGCTTGCGTTTATTCACCTCTTGTTCGAGTTCTAGGTGTGCTATCTTGAGGTTGTTTTCAGAGATAATGGCTCGCTGTTTTGCAAAAAGACTACGTTTATAAAAAGCTATTCCTAAAGCGATAAGCGCCATAACCAATACTAAAGTCGTGAGTATATAAAACTTTTGGCGGTTCCGGGCATTAATCTTATTGGTTTCTAGTGCATACTTTGATTCGGCCAACTCAAACTTCAGGGTCACATTTTCTAACAACTCCTGATTTTGATTGGCCAAAATTTCTCGTGTAATGGCAATCACTGAATCTTTCATGATCAAGGCCTCCTGCCAATCTCCTGAAAGGGCCATGGTTTCGGCTTTTACTTCAAAAAAACGCTTTCGGACTTCTATGTCATCACAATCGGCTAAGCCTTGGTCTATCATCGCTAAAGCCTGAGCCCACTTCTTTTGATATTGATAAGCCTTAGCCAGTAGAATTAAGATTTCTCTTTTTTGTTCGAGCAAATTATGTTCCTCTGATTCTTTGAGCAACACCCAACAGTTTTGGATCACCTCACCTATTTTTCTGTTTTCTAAAAATATGGAGTTCTGAACAATAAGTGTACTGATTCTGATATGAGGCGGAATATTCTCGCTATTGAGAACAACATCTATGAAGTATTTTGCTTTTTGAAAGTCTTTTAGCTCAAAGTGTACAAGAGCCAAGTTGCTGGCATATATGCTTCTTTTATTGTATTTTTCGTTTTCTACGGCAATCTGATAGGCTCTATTAAAATATTCTTCGGCTTGGTTAAGGTTTTCATTTCTGATATAAACAATGGCAATATTATTCAAAACCGTCATTTCATCCATGGGTTGTGCATTGCTCATCGCCAGTTCGTAAGCCTTTAGGTAATAGCTCACTGCTTGTGGATAGTCTTGCATCTTAAAGTAGGTAAGCCCCATGTTGTTGTAAATCAAAAATTGTTGTTTGTACCACTTTTTTTGATTTACGATTTCTTGAGCTTTGTTTAAATTGTCTATGGCCGTAATATAATCTCGATTGAGCATGGCGTCAACACCTGTCTCGATATAAGAATCGCAGACGGCTGTTTCTTGAGCCTGAGTAAACCATATGATTGACAGCCCAAACAGCAAAGTGAATAAACAATTTTTAAAAGATATCATACGAACCATTCTAAAGACAAATTTTTCGCTAAAAGTAATAAATATCCTTAAATTAAACGATTTCTAAGGTAATACCTATTTTTTCGACTATCTGCATCTTTGCCTCTTTCCAAAAAAAAACTACTTTTGTTGAAAATTAAAAAAATGAAGCGATTTACAGCATTATTCATACTACTGTTGCTTTTAGGGGCCTGCGACGATGGCGATTTAGCGATTACCAACTTCAACTTTACTAATTCCACCATAAATCAGTGTACGAATCACGATTTTCTCTATAACATAAACACCAATGAGGTTCTAATCCTCGATATTCCCTTAAGCAATTTTCCTAATGCCGAAAATCGTGACGACAACGGCAATATCGTTCCTCAGGTATATATTCTTTCTTCTTCTGATAAACTCATTTATCGCCTCTATGACAACACCGTAACCAGTTCGGTTTTGTGTGCAGACTTTCCGGCTTCGAGCCCACAAGTAATAGAAGAATGGACGGCCTTGCCAGGCGCTAGTATCGAAATTTCGACCGCTGCTGTTTATGACAGTCAAAACGGTGGTATTACGGGAATTTCAAAATACGTACATCACATTGTAATCAAGAATGCTATCTTCAAAAAAGGAAACAGTGAATTGATTTATGAAGAGCTGACTTTCGGAAATTATACGGTTGACAATCCTGTAAAGTTCAACTTTACGGATGTGGTACAGCGTTGTACTACTAATGACTTACTGTATAAGTTAAATCTAAGAGAAGCCCTTGTAATGGAAGCCGAGCCAAGCCTATTTGTCAACGAGATTACTCCTGAAGGGCAACCCAGAACGGCATTAATCAACGGGACCACAAATCGCATTATCTATAAAATATTTGACGCCAACGTTACCGGAACTTATTTCTGCTCTACGATTCCGCAAACGTCTCCTAGTGTAGTGCAGGAGTGGTATGCTCAAAATGGCGTAGAAGGAGATTCGGGAATCATTCAAGTAGAAACCGAAGCCGTTTATGACGAAATAACCTCGGAATTGGTAGGCTACATACACCACATCAAACTCATAAACGTTAGGTTTTATAACAACAACTCCGAATTTATTCTACCCGAATACAACTTTGGCGACTACGGAGTAGAACTATAATACACTTAATAATATACAACCAAACTATATACAGCATAATTCATGGATATCAATTTTAATATCAACGAAGATTACAACAAGCTTTTAGTAGCAGATTTACGAAAAAGATTTTTGAAAGTAAGTAAAGGCGGGGGCGAAAAACGCATCGAGAAACTTCATGCAGAAGGCAAAATGACCGCTCGTGAGCGCATCGATTATTTGCTGGACAAAGACAGAGACAGCATCGAAATCGGAGCCTTTGCGGGCGAAGGGATGTATCAAGAGCACGGAGGTTGCCCTAGTGGTGGGGTCGTTGTAAAAATCGGTTACGTAAGCGGAAAGCAGGTGATTGTGGTAGCGAATGACGCTACCGTAAAAGCCGGAGCTTGGTTCCCGATCACCGGAAAGAAAAACCTTAGAGCGCAAGAAATTGCCATCGAAAATAAATTACCGATTATCTATTTGGTTGACAGTGCGGGGGTGTACTTGCCTATGCAAGACGAAATCTTTCCGGACAAAGAGCACTTCGGGCGTATCTTCCGCAACAATGCCATTATGAGCAGTATGGGAATCACTCAGATTGCTGCCGTGATGGGAAGTTGTGTAGCCGGAGGAGCTTACCTCCCGATTATGAGTGACGAGGCGCTTATAGTGGATAAAACCGGAAGTATCTTTTTGGCAGGAAGTTATTTGGTAAAAGCGGCCATCGGAGAAACCATCGACAACGAGACGTTGGGTGGTGCTACGACTCATTGTGAAATTTCGGGCGTGACCGATTTTAAAGCCAAAGACGACAAAGATGCTTTAGATCGTATTAAGAGTATCGTTGGAAAGATCGGAGATTTTGAAAAAGCGGGATTCAACCGCATAGCACCTCAAAAGCCGGCTCTTGACGAAAAAGAAATCTATGGCATTCTTCCGAAATCGAGAGCGGAACAATATGATATGTATGAAATCATCAAACGTTTGGTAGACAATTCTGAGTTTGATGAATACAAAGCCGGATACGGGCAAACCATTATTACGGCTTATGCCCGCATCGACGGTTGGGCGGTGGGAATTGTAGCCAATCAACGCAAGATTGTAAAGACTACCGGGGCTAAAACCAAGCCCAGCGAAATGCAGTTTGGAGGAGTAATCTATTCTGACAGCGCCGACAAAGCCACACGCTTTATTGCCAACTGTAACCAGAAGAAAATACCATTAGTATTCTTGCAAGACGTTACCGGATTTATGGTAGGCTCCAAATCAGAACACGGAGGAATCATCAAAGACGGTGCAAAAATGGTGAATGCGGTTTCTAACTCTGTAGTTCCTAAGTTTACGGTTATTGTAGGGAATTCTTATGGTGCAGGCAATTATGCCATGTGCGGAAAAGCTTATGACCCGAGACTTATTTTTGCATGGCCCAGTGCAGAACTAGCCGTTATGGGAGGAGCACAAGCTGCCAAAGTGTTACTACAAATCGAGGCTTCTTCGCTAAAAGCTAAAGGAGAAGAACTCACTCCGGAGAAAGAAGCCGAACTTTTCGATAAGATCAAAGCCAAATACGATGCTCAGGTGTCACCATATTATGCCGCAGCGAGGTTGTGGACAGATGCTATCATCGACCCTTTAGACACCAGAAAATGGATTTCGATGGGGATTGAAGCGGCCAACCACGCTCCTATCGAGAAACCGTTTAATTTGGGGGTAATTCAAGTATAGTTTACCTGAAAATCAAATCAGTAACAACTTCCTTACCAAGCTCTTCATTAATCATCTGAATGATTTTTTGCTTGCCGTAGGAGAGTTCTTCGCGAAGCACCGAAGAAGTTAGCCATACATAAAGCGTTTTCTTTTGTAGGATAACTTCTTTGGTGTAATTGTTTACGCCATTGCCCATCAAATTCATCCAGGCTTGTTTTACATCAACAGCATCAATACCGTGTTGCAGCTTATTCTTTTCGATAAAAGCCTTCAACACTTCAGAAACGGAAATATCATCGCTATTTCTTCGCATTACGGAATCAAGTTTATGGGTTCTGCTCTTTTGTAGATATAGGTTTTTTCGTCTTGATTTTCGTATATCAGTTGTTTGTCTGTAAGCTTTTCTAAACGAACTTCAACCGTATCGAACTGAGTAAAAAACTGTATGTAGAAATCTTTATCTTTGACAATAACCTCTACTTCTTCTCGAAAGTCATCTGTCAAAAAAGTTCCGTCTGCTTGAGGAGTAACTTTTTTGTAAAACCCTTTACGGTTTTGGTCCATTTCAAAGTAATCATAAATCGTATTTATTTTGAAATCTACCTCTTTGCCGTCTTTCATAACCACCTTTTCGATTTCCCAATAGCCGTTTAGGTGTTGCAAATCTGTTTCGTTAACCGACGATGTACAACCCATAAAAACAAACGCTAGTAGCGCTAAGATAAAATGTTGATTTTTCATATAATAAGGTGATTTAGTTGGAATTGTCTTCTGATAAATTTTCTTCTGCGCGTTTCAACAGGCTTTCCGGCAAGGATTTTTGGGTTTTGGCTCCCATCTTTTTGAGTTTCTCTATAGTAGTGATTACGTTACCCCTACCGTCTACCAGTTTATTCATCGCTCCGGAATATTCCATTTTGGCTTCATCCATCTTCTTGCCTATCTTGATTAGGTCTGACACAAACCCTTCGAATTTATCATAAAGACTTCCGGCCAATCGAGCAATTTCGTAAGCGTTCTCTTGTTGTTTTTGGTTTGTCCACATGCTGTCTATAGTTCTCAAGGTAGCCAAAAGCGTACTTGGAGTAACAATTACTATATTTTTCTCGAAAGCCTTGTTGTATAAGTTGTTTTCGTGGTTTACAGCTATGGCAAAGGCCGGTTCGATCGGGATGAAAAGCAAGATAAAATCCGGGCTTTCCATTCGATACAAATCGTGGTAATTCTTCTCAGAAAGCTGGTCTATATGTCGTTTTAAAGAAGTGATGTGCTCTTTGAGATAGGTGTTCTTTAAAGCCGGATCGTCTTCGTTCACATATCGCTCATAAGCCGTCAGCGAAACTTTGGAGTCGATAATCATTTTCTTGTTGTCCGGTAAGTGAATCACCACATCGGGCATCAAGCGATTTCCTTCTTCATTCACCCTACTTTGTTGAACGAAGTACTCTCTGTCTTTTTCTAAACCTGACTTTTCCAACACTCTTTCGAGCACCAACTCTCCCCAATTTCCTTGCATTTTGGAATCTCCTTTCAAGGCTTTGGTCAAATTTTCAGCCTCTTGAGTGATTTTCAGATTCTGATTTTGCAGGTGTAAGAGTTGTTCTTTCAGAGAAGCGTGAATTCCGATATTTTCTTTTTGAGATTCCTCTACTTTCTTTTCGAAAATCTGGATTTTCTCTTGTAGAGGGGTAAGAATATTTTTGATATTTTCTTTATTCTGTTCGGTGAACTTCGAAGATTTTTCTTCTAAAATTTTATTGGCTAGGTTTTCGAACTCTTTTGTAAACTTCTCTTGAAGTTGTTCTACTTCTTGTTTTTGCTCTGCATTCTTCTGAAGCAAATTCTCGAATTCTGCTTCTCTCCTAGATAAATTTACCAGTAACGATTGTTTGTCTGAAAGGAGTTTTTCTTTGTCGGAAAGCAATTGCTGAATCTGATTCTCCAGACTTTTTCGCTGTTGTTCGAATTGTTCTTTTAACTGTTCATAGCGCAAGGTGGCTTGGTTGAGCTTCTCTTCCCAAACCGATTGCTCTGAGCTTTTAGAAGCTTTAAGGAGCATTCTTCCGATATAAATACCAACAAACAGAGCTACAAAAACCAGAATGACGACAAAAACAGGATTCATTTTTACGAAGTTTATGATTAGCAAAAGTAAGGTTTTAATTCTAAAACTCGAAACAATCTTTTTCTTGTCGGGAAAGCACTTTTAGAAACTTGTATATACAAACTTTAACTTTAATTTAAGACAACTTTTGTTTTATCGGCTTAAATTTGCGTCATAATAATAAACTAAAATAAAAGGTATGAAAAAAGTATTATTAAGTTTAGTAGTGGTTGCAGGATTAGTATTCTCTGCTACAAGTTGTAAAAAATCTGAAAATGCCGGTGAGGCTACAGAAGTTGCCACAGAAAGCACAGAAGCTGTAAAATTCACTGTTGATACTGCTGCTTCTGTAATCGAATGGAAAGGAAGCAAAGTAATGGGTGGTGCTCACAACGGAACGCTTATGTTATCAAGCGGAGAAGTTAGCGTAAAAGACGATGTTCTTGAAGCCGGTTCTTTTGTTATGGATATGAACTCTATCACTGTTCTTGACCTTGCAAATGATCCTGAGAAAAAAGGATGGCTTGAAGGACACCTTAAGGGAACCGGAGAAGACAACGCCGATCACTTCTTTAACGTAGGACAATATCCGGAAGCTAAATTCGAAATCACTTCGGTTGCTAACGGGAATATCGAAGGAAATCTAACTATCAAAGGAATTACTAAAAACATAAAATTCCCTGCTACTGTTACTGTTTCTGAAAACGAAGTAACTATCGCTACAGAAACTTTTACTATCAACAGAACGGAATGGAACGTTAACTACGGTTCGGGTAACGTATTCAAAGATTTAGCAGCTGACAACGTAATCAGCGACGACATCGAATTAAAAGTGTTAGTAAAAGCTACAAAATAATTTTATAAGGTACATTATTAATTCGTGCGTATTTTTTAAGAACTTTGCTCTCTCGAGCAAAGTTTTTTATTTTATGAAAATCAAAGATTATAAAATCCGTTTTACTGAAAGCCTCTCTCCTATTTATGACTCCGACGAAATCGAAAGTTTTTTCTTTCTGATTCTCGAGCACGAACACCAATTAAAGAGAGTTGATTTGGCCTTGGACCCTAATCTGGAATTTTCTGAAATAGAACTTCAAAAGTGGGAAGCCTACTGTCAGGAGCTTCAAAAGCAAAAGCCCATCCAATATCTTCTCGGGAAAACTCAGTTTTTTGGATTAGAATTCTTTGTGAATGAGCACACGCTCATCCCGCGACCTGAAACCGAAGAATTAGTAAATTGGATTGTTGCCGACCATCAAAACTCTAAAAAACTACAAATTCTGGATATTGGAACCGGAAGTGGCTGCATCGCCATCAGTTTATCCAAAAACCTGCAAGCCGACACTTTCGCTTTTGACTTTTCGTATGAAGCTTTGGAAGTTGCTCAAAAAAATGCAGACCACAATCAAGCCTTTGTACATTTTGTGGAATTCGACATCCTAAGCGATGCTTGGGAAGGCGACCCTTTTGACATTATTGTGTCAAATCCGCCTTATGTGAGGGAATTGGAAAAATCGCAAATGAAACTGAATGTATTGGATTATGAACCCCATTTGGCTCTTTTTGTTCCTGACGAAAATCCGCTTTTGTTTTACGAAAAAATAGCCGATTTTGCCAAAGAGCATTTGACCGAAAACGGAAAACTGTATTTTGAAATCAACCAATATCTCGGGCAAGAAACTTCGGAAATGCTTCGGGGCAAAGGTTTTAAAAACGTCATTCTGAAAAAAGACATCTACGGAAATGACCGAATGATTCTAGCTTATTAGAATAACTGCGGACCGAAAAACTCTGTATCTTTGCCTTGTGAAATGCCTTAACAATGAAAATCCTACATATTGATTCTAACCATCCGATTTTACTGGAAATGCTTGAAAAAGCAGGTTTTACTAACGATTTAGACTTTACTTCGCCAAGAGAAGAAATCGAAAATAAAATCCAACATTATGACGGAATCGTAATCAGAAGTCGTTTTAAGATTGATAAACTCTTTTTAGACAAAGCTTCGAATTTGAAGTTTATCGCCCGTGTAGGGGCCGGATTGGAAAGTATAGATTGCCAATACGCTACTTCTAAAAACATCGAACTCATCTCGGCTCCCGAAGGTAACCGAAATGCCGTGGGCGAACAAGCTTTGGGGATGCTGCTTTCTCTTTTCAACAAGCTCAACATGGCGGATAAGAGTGTAAAATCGGGCAAGTGGGAACGAGAAAAACACAGAGGTTATGAGCTGGAAGGCAAAACCATCGGGATCATTGGTTATGGTAACATGGGAAAATCTTTTGCTAAAAAACTCAAAGGTTTTGACGTAAAAGAAGTGCTTTTTTATGACATTCAAAACGGATTGGAAGACGAGAACGCCAAACAAGTTTCTCTAGAGGAAATTCAACAAAAAGCAGATGTCATAAGCCTTCATACACCTTGGACACCTTTAACGCACCAAATGGTGAATACTGATTTCATCCATAAATTTGCTAAGCCTTTTTGGCTAATTAATACGGCCAGAGGAAAAAGTGTGGTGACAAAAGACTTGGTTGACGCTTTAAAAAGCGGGAAAATACTCGGTGCCGGATTAGATGTTTTGGAATACGAAAAGCTCTCCTTTGAGCAAATAGACAGCGACCATATTCCGGACGATTTACGGTATTTGTATCAGGCAGACAATGTGCTGCTTACGCCTCATATAGCAGGTTGGACGTTTGAAAGCCACGTGAAATTAGCGCGGACCATTGCCGAAAAAATAATTGCTTTTTCCAAAAAATAATTACATTTGTCCAAACCCTAAAAACCAAAACTAATGTCTGAAGATTACAACCCAAACGAAAGAAAACACCAAAGTTGGAACACTCCCGAAAACAATCCGCCTCAACCTATACCGCAACAAGATAATAAACGCATTTTAGCAGGAGTTTTAGCCATATTTTTTGGAGGCTTTGGCATTCACAAATTTATCCTAGGAATGAACCAAGAAGGTTTTATTCTACTTGGAATTACATTGATTTCGATTCCGCTCATCTGTGTTGTTATTGGGGCTTTTACGATGTGGATTGCTTCTGTTATCGGGCTTATCGAAGGTATTATTTATCTTACAAAAAGCGACGAAGAGTTCTATCAGACCTATCAGGTTGAGAAAAAGCCTTGGTTTTAACTGATAAAATTCCAGATATTTTTCTTTTTCGCAACTTCCAAAAACGCTTCTCTGAGCTTTTGATGTTCGGGGAGTTGAAGGCCTGCGTCTTTACGTAAGATGTCGAAAGCGGTAGCCCGGGCCAGAGCCAATATCTCTCTGTCTCTCACAATATCGGCAATTTTTAGATTTAGGACACCGCTTTGTTGGGTACCCATCAGATCTCCTGGCCCCCGAAGCTTTAAGTCTACCTCTGCAATCTCGAATCCGTCGTTGGTGGAGCACATAGTTTCCATTCTTATTTTGCTTTCGTTAGAGAGTTTATAAGAAGTCATCAGTATGCAATAACTCTGGTCTGCTCCCCTACCTACTCTACCTCTGAGCTGGTGTAATTGCGAAAGTCCGAAGCGTTCTGCACTCTCAATTACCATTACGGTAGCATTGGGAACGTTAACCCCTACTTCGATAACCGTTGTAGCCACCATAATGTTGGTTTTTCCTTCGGCAAATCGCTTCATTTCGTAATCTTTGTCTTCGGGTTTCATTTTTCCGTGAACGATGCTTATGCTGTATTTTGGCAACGGGAAATCTCTCGAAAGGGCCTCATAACCATCCTGAAGGTCTTTATAATCCATTTTTTCGGACTCTTGAATAAGCGGGAACACCACATACACCTGACGGCCTTTTTCGATTTCGTCTTTCATGAACTTCCAGACCTTGAGTCTGGAATTGTCGAAACGATGAGTAGTAATGATAGGCTTTCTTCCTTTGGGAAGTTCATCAATAACCGAAACATCCAAATCTCCGTAAAGGCTCATCGCCAAGGTTCTAGGGATAGGAGTCGCTGTCATGACGAGAATGTGAGGCGGAATATTGTTCTTCTTCCAAAGCTTTGAGCGCTGTTCTACTCCAAAGCGATGTTGTTCATCAATAATGGCTAACCCTAAGTTATGGAACTTGACTTTGTCTTCTAACAAGGCATGCGTACCTACCAGAATCTGAAGTTGTCCGTTTTCCAGTTCTTCATGAATAACCCTTCTATCTGTCGGTTTGGTGGAACCTGTAAGAAGTTTAATATTGATATTTAATTCTTTGGCGAATCCTTGTATACTCTCGTAGTGTTGGGTCGCAAGAATTTCGGTTGGAGCCATAATACAAGCCTGAAAACCGTTATCCAGCGCCAAGAGCATAGCCATGAATGCCACAATGGTTTTACCGGAGCCCACGTCACCTTGTAAAAGCCTGTTCATCTGGGCATTACTCCCCAAATCATTACGTATTTCTTTAATTACCCGCTTTTGAGCATTTGTCAGTTCAAAAGGCAAATGATGCTGAAAAAAGGTATTGAAATAATGCCCTACTTTTTCAAAGTTATGTCCTTTGATTTTATTCTTACGGATAAGGTTTTGGGTGATGAGTTGTAATTGAATAAAGAACAATTCCTCGAATTTTAGCCGGAACTGTGCTTTAGCCAGCATTTCTGTACTTTGCGGAAAATGCACATTAAAAATCGCTTCTGCTTTTGACAAAAACTTGTATTTATCGATCAAATCTTTTGGGAAAACCTCTGCAAACATCCCTTTGGTTTCCAGGAAAAGCTGCTGCATGGCTTTGTGAATCACCCGAGAAGAGATGCCTTTTTTGGTGAGCATCTCTGTTGAAGGATAGACAGGTTGCATGGCAGACCTTAGGTTTTGCTTGTGTTCTGTGAGCAATTCCATTTCGGGATGGGGCATAGAGTAAACTCCACCGACCCAATTAACTTTACCAAACACTACGTATGGTTCATTGATTTTCAGATTTTCTTTAATCCATTTATACCCTTGAAACCACACGAGTTCCATTTGACCGGTATCATCTACGAAGGTAGCAACCAGGCGTTTTCCTTTTTTTTGTTCAACGACTTTTAAGTGAATAATTTTTCCTACTACTTGAACTTCTGCATTAAACGTAGGCTGTAATTGATTGATTTTGTAGTATCTGGTTCTATCGATATAACGATTAGGAAAAAGGTGTAGCAAATCTTCGTACACGAAGATTCCTAGTTCTCTTTTAAGCAAATCTGCTCTTTGAGGACCAATGCCTTTAAGGTATTCTATTGGGGTTTTCAGGAGATTATTCATCTGGCTACATCCGAAAAACCAAAAATAGCTAAAATAACGGAAAGGAAAAAGAGGAAGCCGTAATCTTAAATAATTAGGTGGTTTTTGAATAATTTAATCTTACGGCTTTCGTATTAATGAATATAAACGACTCTCACAGCATCTAGGAAGAAGCGGAATACACGAATAATATGTTATTCGTGTATTCTTTGTGCTCTCTTGCTAATCATTAACAAACTGAATATATGTGCTCATACCGGATATAATCAGTAAATCCTTTTTCTGAATTTAGTCTTCACATCAATGACTTTATCATTTTCATCAAAATAAAAGCAAAGCATTTGTTTTATCTGGCCATTCTTAAAGGTAGAAAAAACATAACTACACACTCCATTGGTATACTCTCTCATATCAAAGCCAAAAGTCTTAATAACCTCTTCACGGGTCATTCCTAGAGCTATTTGACTTTCAATTATGTTTTTGACAAAGAGCTTTCTTTTATCTAATTTTTCTTTCCAAATACGACTATCGAACTTATGATTCCCAACACCTAATCTAAACAAAAACCTTTTAAATAAAATCATGGCATTTACTTATATTAAAGATTACATTCAATATTTGTGTTTTCTTGTTACTGTATCCTTTAATAAATAAACTCCTCTCATAAAAAAATTAGATTTTCTCTCAAATCGTAAAAGCTAACAAAAAATGAGAGGAGCTTTGATTAGATGGTTAATTAGTGTTTCGAATTCAATGTCTAAATCTTAGTTTTATTTCTAAAATTTAGTAACGTACGGATTAATTCAAATTACTTGGACAAATTTGACAAAACCCTTCCAAATATGGAATAAAAATAATGTTCGGAATTACAGAAATATGTTCGGAATCACGGAAACTTATCATAAACAAAGGCTTAATTACGATATTTCACAAAAAACATTGAGCGATTAACTTAAAATTAATTTAAGGGTATTGGTATTATTGTTGGGTACTGTTTGGTATAGTAACCCAAAAAATTTATGATTATGAAAAAGCTGATTTTATTATTTACGATGTTTTCGTTCGGAATCACCTTTGGACAAAATTCCGAAATTACACCTGACAATTCATGGCTAAAATTAGGTTTAAATATAGCGGCTCCCTTAGGAGACACGGCTGATTACTCCTCTTTTATGCTGGGATTCGATCTAAGAGGTCAATTTTTAGTTAACCCTAATTTTGCTATTGGATTGGCTTCGGGATACAACAATTATTTCGCTAAAGACGATTTTGACGACTTTGGTTTGATTCCTTTAGCGGCGTTTGGACGTTATTATTTTAACGAATCAGGATGGTTTATTGGTCTCGATTTGGGGTATGGATTCCTCACTAATGTAGAAAACAACAGCGGGGGTCTCTATCTTAATCCGCACTTTGGATACAATACCTACGACTGGAATTTCTATCTTTTTTATCAACATACCGACACCGAATCAGACCTCAATATCCAATCTCTTGGGTTAGGAATTACGTATAATATTCGATTTAAATAATTAAACTTTAAAAAAGAAATGGAAACCTCCAAGGCTTAGTTGCTTTGGAGGTTTCGGTTTTGGTTGGTTTTGGTTGAGACATTTACT
>CAYZBA010000009.1:0-23454 GCA_964476555.1 uncultured Flavobacterium sp. | reverse complement strand
CTGCCATCCAATTATCGAAGGTAGATTGATTCAGCAAAAACGAAACGTTTCCTCCGCGTGTCCAATGTTTAGTCGAATCCTGTGCTTCTTCTTGTTGAGCTGTTGCGACAAATCCGGTCAGCAAGAAGGCAAATAAAGTAGCTTTTTTCATTCCTGTTTGATTAAAGATTTCAAACAAAAATAGTTTTTTCTCTCTAAAAAAACTAGTCAGAACTCCCAAAAAAGCTTTGGTAGCCTGAAATTTCGTTCAGAAAAACAAAAACCTCAAAAGCACGGAATCATGCCTTTGAGGTTTCTCAGATATATATTGGTATATGTTTTACTTTAAGAAAGAGTGAGCCGTTGTATCTTGCACATCGTCATTTTTTTCGCTGTACATTTTTAATTGCTTCATCCAATACAAGATAGCAACAATACAAACGATGATGAAAATCCAGTTTATGATATTGGCAGTCCACCAATTTTCTAACTCTAAACGACGAAAATAGTTTAAGGGAACAAATAAAATTTGCTCAAACAAATACTGAATTCCTTCCAAAAATGATTTCATTACAAATAGTGTTTATTTTACCTTTGCAAATATAGAAATATAAATAATGATAGCAAAAGTTTTTAGAAAATCCCGACCTATAAATTTTATTATCATCATTTTGCTACTGATGTTGAGCTTTACGCTACTAGCAGCAAATGCTTATCAACTGGGTTCAGACATGGGTTTTCTAGCGAACTTTCCTTTGTTATTGTGCTCTTTACTACTCACAGATTTTATTGCCAAAAAGAACGATATCAACAAAGGCGATTCGTTTGCTTTGCTTTTCTTCTTGATGTTTTTGTGGCTCATTCCGGATGCTTTTACGGAAACCTCTATGGTTGCCTCGAACTTTTTTGTGATTTTAGCTTTTAGACGTTTGGTTTCTATACACTCTTTATTGGTTCCGAAACAAAAAATCTTTGATGCGGCACTGTGGATTGGTGTAGCTGCTCTGTTTGAATTTTGGGCTTTACTTTTTCTGATTCCGCTTTATGTCAGCATTTTTTTACATATAGCCGGAAATATCAGAAACTGGTTGATTCCTGTAGTAAGCTTTTTTACAGTTTCTGTTTTAGTGTTTTTCTATGCTCTTGCTTTTGACGATTATATCTTGGAATATGTTTGGAAAAAGGCATACATCAGTTTTAACTTTCAGGACTTTTACTTTTCGCCAAATGATATTGCTTTTATCGTCGTTACATTATTGCTTGTACTGTCACAGCTGTTATCGTATAAATTCTTATTGATTAAGTTACAGAGGGCTTTTAAAATTATACTTTCGTTTCTTTTGGTAACTGCGGTGATTTCGGTGATTTCGGTCGAAAAAAACAACACATATTTATTGTATTGTTTTGCTCCAGTATCGATGTTAGCGTCCGATTTCATGAAGAAACTTCCTAAAATCTGGTTAAAAGAAGGGTTTATTACACTACTTTTTTTAGGGAGTTTAGCTTTTTTCCTATTAAACAATCTTTTGTAAGATTACTTTTTAACAAACTTTCCGGTTTGTATGCTGTTTTCTGTAGTAAGGCTATAGAGATAAATCCCCGAATTGATGTTGCTGACATCGATTTTTTGGTTTGTAGTAAGTCTTTGGTCAAGGATTAATTTCCCTGAGATATCGAAGATTTTTAAGTTAGCTTTTTCTGAGGAATTGCCTTGAAAAGAAATAAAATTGGTAGCGGGATTCGGATATAGAACTACCTGTCGTTTGTCGAGGTTTTTAATTCTCAATGCAGCGTTCTGAAAAGCCTGATAAAAGTCCGGAATTCCGTAACCTAAATAATTGTTTGGGTTTTGATACAGATGAGCAGATTCTTTAATAATTTGAAATAGTTGAGCGCTAGTCAACTCCGGGTAAGCGCTCCACAAACAAGCTGCCAATCCCGAGATGATCGGAGTAGAAAACGATGTCCCGTTACCTGTGGTGATGGTTCCGTACTGAGTTGCTGTTACCGTTGCTACACCTTGACCTGTTACATCGGGTTTTATTCTTTGGTCTGCTGTTGGCCCTATAGAGCTAAACCAAGCGTATTCGCCTTCCGAATTCACTGCTCCCACCGTTAACGAACCATGAGCATCTCCTGGAGTAGCAACATAAAGCCAATCAGAATTTCCGGAATTTCCAGCTGAAGTTACACAAAGCATCCCTTTCGAGAAAGCTATATTTAATCCTCTGGAAATAAAAGTGGTTTGTCCATCTAAATCTTCATAGCTATGATTGTAATTTGGATTATCGAACGTATCATAACCCAACGAAGTATTGATAATATCCACACCTAGGCTGTCCGCCATTTCGGCTGCTTCTACCCATAAGGCTTCTTCTAAAGGGGATTCTGAATTGGGATTTTCGGTTACAAAAAGATAAAACTCAGCATCGGGAGCTGTTCCGACAAGTTCGTTTTCTTTATACCCACCTATGACCGAAAGCACTCTTGTTCCGTGATTTCCGCCTGTATAGATATTGTTGTTTCGAAGTATGAAATTGTAACCTCCCAAAATCAAATTATTGTCAAAGAGTCGCTGAAAAGAGTCGGTAAAGTTGACTCCTTCAAAACCTGTATCGATAACTGCAATAATTTTTCCGGACCCTGTATAGCCTTCTTGGTGAAGCAAATCTCCGTTATGCATCTGAATTTGATGAGCGGAACCCCCATAAGGAAAACTTTGAGCGTCTAAAGATTTTTGAGCTCCAGAGGGCTTTCGAATAGGAGTTGCTTTTCTGCCCAGAGGATTCAGATTTTTGTTTACAAACTCTATCCTTTCGACAAAAGTGAGTTCATTCAAATCTAAAATTGCTTGATAATCCCCTCTAACATAAACAGCATTCAGCCATTTAGATTGAGCCAATACCGAGATCAAGTTGCCAACTTCTGTTACATAAGGCGTATGAATAGGTGTGTCGGTAATATCTAAAGCAATATTTTGGTTTAGTCGTCTCTGCAAGGCTCTTTCAGAAAGCATTTCGTGAGGGTTTTCGAGATAGTAAGAAGCATTTGGCTTGGCATTAAAATACACAAAAGCATCTTCGGTTTGCCCAAAAGAGAGCAAACTCCAACCTATAAGCAGAACAATCAATCTACTTTTCATAGGTCAAATATAATTTTTATTTGAAAAGGGAGAATAAAGGATTACAGGTTTTTATCGAACCCTACTTCAAAAATATTTGTAAACGCATTAATGATGGTTCCTCCTTGATCCACAATCAGAGCTTGGCTGAATTGTGTAACAGCCCATTTTTCTCTTATTTCGCCACTGCTAATCTGATATTGTTTCACTTCTGGTATCAGCAGTTTGTTTTTAGTCAAATAATCTTTGCTCTCCGGAAAGTCTTCATCTACATTAATCCCAACAAATTGTATATTTTTATATTGTTGAGCTAATTGATTTACTTTTTTGTGAATAGAAATAGCATGTGGTTCTGATTTGTTTGACCAGAAAAATATTACAGTTTTCTTATTGAACAAATCGTTACTGCTAATTGTTGTTTTGTTATCTTTCAGCCTAAGTTCAGGAATTTTATTTCCTGTAGCCATATTTCTTACCGCTGCAGCTAACTTATGAATTCGCTCTTTGCTTGCATTATCTGTACAGATTTGATCGTATTTTTGGAGCACATTACTATTATGCGGGAGGGCTTTTTCTGATGCCAAATAAAAATAAACGATGTTAGAAGCAATACGACTTTTCAAGAAAGGGCTCTTAATCAATTCGTCTACAAGCTTCAATTTTTCTAAGACTAATACATCGTTAGGTTGCTTATCTTTGCTATAAGTAAGGTTATCGATTCGAGCGGTGAAATAACGGACATAAGGAATAAAATGAGCTAACTTTTCATCATTTGTTCCTATGTTATTTCTGAAATCATAATAGTTATCAGGAAGTGTAAACAAAGTATCGTGTGGATTCCTGCTTTGGTGAGCTATCCAATAAAATTCTTTTTTGGTATAATAATGAAAGTCTGTAGCGGCTTTGGCATATAATTCAAAATCTTCGCTCCATTGCAGTTTTTCTTTATGTTTTTTATAGTAAGAGAGAACTTCTTGATAAGCTGAATCTGTTGCTTTGAGGAAGTCTTCCGGATCTAGGTCATAGAACGGATACATTGCATCTTTGTCTTTTTTGTTGAGCAAATACATCTCAATCAAAAAGTTGTTTTTCTCTTCTCCTCTTCCACAAAAAACAAGGGATCCATCAAAGTCATGGGTGTTCAGCCTCAGCATTAGGCTGTCATTTTTATCGAAGTAAACATATTGATATTCCGGCTCATGTTGAAAACTATATAAGCCTACAGGGAGAGAGTCATACTTTACGAAAAAACGGTTTTTTTCGTCAAGAGGAATACTATCAATTAATTCACCGTCTTTGTAGAGGAGTACCCATTCGCTTTTAGGGTTGATGATTTCTCCTCCAAAATAAGCTGTATAATCTGAGTCTTCAAATTCTTTTTTACACGAGTTCAGTACCACCCCACAACTCAGCAACAACACTATCTTAAATAAACCGGAAAGAGTAAAATTATCCATGGCGATTATATTCCTAATAGACAAAAATATTGATAGCGAATCTATTAAGATGTTAACATACCGTTAAATAACGCTTCTTTAGAGCTATGGCAAGCTTTCGAGCTATTTTTAAGATTGCTTTACACCTAAAAATTCACTAGTTTTACATCGCTCAAAAATTACCACTTTGAAAGATACCCCTAAACATCAAGGCCTTAGAAATCAGCTAGTTGCTGTTTTACAACAAAAAGGAATAACCGATGTAGCTGTTTTGGAAGCTATTAGAAAGATTCCACGACATCTATTTTTGGATTCCAGCTTCGAAAATTTTGCGTATCAAGATAAAGCCTTCCCGATTGGAGCAGGGCAAACTATTTCACAACCCTATACGGTTGCTTTTCAGAGTCAGTTATTAGAAGTTAAAAAAGACCAGAAAATACTTGAAATTGGAACGGGTTCGGGCTATCAAACAGCTGTGTTGTGTACGATGGGAGCGCGAGTATACAGCATCGAAAGACAAAACGAACTTTTCAAAAAAACCGAACGCTTTTTACCTAAAATCGGAATCCGGCCCAAAAAACTTGTTTTTGGGGATGGCTATAAAGGTCTTCCGGATGAAGCTCCGTTTGACTCTATTATCGTAACGGCTGGAGCAGCTATTATTCCGCCTGCTTTGATGGCTCAGCTAAAAATCGGAGGAAGATTGGTGATTCCGTTAGGAGAAAAAGAGCAAATCATGACCCTTCTTATCCGTAAAAACGAGACTCAATTCGAAAAACACGAGTTCGGAAACTTTAGATTCGTGCCTCTTTTGGAAAACAAAGCCTAAAATCTCCTAACTTTACATCTCTGTATGAAAAGCTGGGATACTTATATCAAGGATTATCAAACCTATCTGAAGATTGAACGTGGACTTTCGAAAAACTCTATCGAAAACTACACTTTTGACATACTGCGTTTGTGCAGGTATTTAGAGGAAAATCAAATCGAAGTTTCTCCGATTAAGATTACCGAAGACCAAGTACAGCAGTTTATTTATGAAGTTTCGAAAGAGGTCAATCCTCGTTCGCAATCTCGGATAATCTCTGGTTTAAAGAGTTTTTTTAATTATCTGATTTTCGAAGATTACCGAAACACCAATCCGCTTGAGCTAATCGAAACTCCCAAAATAGGGCGAAAATTACCGGATGTGTTGAGTGTAGAAGACATTGACAACCTAATTAATGCCATCCGCTTTGACGGAAAAACCGAAGAAGACAGACTCATTGCTCATAGAAATAAAGCTATTTTGGAAACGCTTTACGGTTGTGGGCTTCGAGTTTCGGAGCTGGTTTCTTTAAAAATTTCGGACTTGTTTTTTGACGAAGGCTTCATCAAAGTCACCGGAAAAGGCAACAAGCAACGCTTTGTTCCGATTGGGGGAACCACTCAGAAAATTATTGAAGTTTACCGAAAAGAATGCCGTCCTTTTCTGAAGCCTAAAAAGGATTTTAGTGATACGCTTTTTTTGAATCGAAGAGGTAGAGCACTCACTCGAGCAATGATTTTTACGATGATTCGAGAACTAGCTCAATCCATTCAGCTGAACAAAAAAATCAGCCCACACACTTTCAGGCACTCGTTTGCTACACATTTGCTTGAAAATGGAGCTGATTTACGATCAATTCAACTTATGTTAGGGCACGAATCTATCACTACCACCGAAGTGTATATGCACCTCGACCGAAAATTCCTTTCGGAAGTGGTGCATAAATTTCATCCTCGGAAGTAGTTATTGAATTCTGATTTTGTGTTTCGAAGTTTTTCCTTCGGAATTCTTAACGGCCATGATGTAAAGTCCGTTAGAGATATTTGAAACATCCACTTGAGCAGTGGTTACATCCAAAGATTTTCTAAGGATTTCTTTTCCTGAAATATCATACAGAATCACTTCTGCAATCAAAGCACTTGAGCTACTTTCTAATGAAATAAAATCCTTAGTCGGATTAGGGAACACTTTGATTGAGGTTACTACATCTTCGATAGAAGCGGTTACACTTCCGTGAATTCGATAGATAGTTCCACTACCTTTTCCGGCAATATAAAGTTCTCCTGAGGCGTCTTCACCAAAAGTAGCAAAGTAGTTTCCGTTATAAGAATTTAAAAACGTAAGTTCTCCGATTTGGTTCACCACTCCGATTTGATTCGAGCAATAATCTGCAAAGAAATATAAACCATAAATATCGGTATATTGAGCCCCCCTATAGACATAGCCTCCGGTTATAGAGCATCTGCCTGAACTGTGATTATATTGAGCAATCGGGAAAGTCATCGTAGAAGAATCTGAGCAACCTGAAGCGTTATAAGTCTGATCTCCTTCATAACAACGCCAACCATAATTAAGCCCGGCCTCGGCAGCAGAAGTTTTGTTGATTTCTTCAATAGCGTTTTGACCTACATCGGCTATCCAAAGGTCATTGGTTTCTCGGTCAAAGCTAAACTTCCATGCATTGCGCAGTCCGTATGCCCAAATTTCTTCTGCTCCTTGAGCACCATTTGCAAAAGGATTATCTTCCGGAATACCATATGGCATCACATCACCGTCAACTGAGATACGAAGCATTTTTCCCAGCAACGAGCTTTTGTTTTGTCCGTTATTGTTTGGGTCTCCTCCGCTTCCGCCATCGCCCATCGAAATCCACAAATAACCGTCGGGACCAAATTTGATACAACCTCCGTTGTGATTGGAAAAAGGCTGGTTAATAGTAAGTAAAATCACTCCGCTCGAAGGGTCTGCCACATTAGGATTTGAATTACTTACGGAGTAACGAGCAATAACTGTATTACCCGAAGTGTTTGTATAATTCACAAAAAAATATCCATTGGATTCGTAATTTGGATGAAAAGCCAGCCCCAAAAGACCTCTTTCGCTTCCGGTACTGATAAGAGAGCTCAAGTTGAGGAAATTCTCTGCATTTACACTTCCGTCGCTGTTTACGACTTTGATAGCTCCTCCTTGCTGTACGATAAATAATCTATCGTCTCCGCAATGTGCTATTTCCACCGGGTCGCTAAATCCGGTGGCAAAAGGAGTGAGTATTATGGTTTGGGCCATCAATGTGAGCCCCAAGGCCATAAATAAAGATAATATAGTTTTTTTCATAATCATAAGTTTTAAAATGTTACTAATAAAGGCGTTAGTTTTACCAAAGATAATTAAAAAAATATATGAGAATATAAGTCTTTCGAGTTTTAAGACGTATTTTTGCCGCATGATTGCACAAGATATTTTTTCGATACAGAGCAAAAAGGAGTTTGAAAAAACGACCTTGAAAGTCTTCCGCCATCAGTATAAACACAACAAGGTGTATCGCAAATTCTGTGATTTGCTAAAGACGGATGTTATGGCCGTAAAAAGTATCGATAAAATCCCTTTCTTACCTATTTCGTTTTTTAAATCCACTGCTGTTTTGTCGTCTAACAAGCCTGTGGAAATCACCTTTACCAGCAGCGGAACCACAGGTCAAAACACCAGTTCACACCTAGTGACTGATGTTTCTGTTTATGAACAGAGTTACCTTCAAGGTTTTGCTGAGTTTTACGGAAATATTGAAGATTATGTTGTTTTGGCTTTGCTACCTTCGTATTTGGAAAGACAAGGTTCTTCGCTGATTTATATGGTGGAGGATTTAATCAAAAAAAGCAACAATCCGGATAGCGGGTTTTATCTTCATAATCACGATGAACTTACTGAAAAGCTCTTGAAACTTGATGCTTCAGGACAAAACGTATTGCTCATCGGGGTGACTTATGCCCTTTTGGATTTGATTGAAAAGCATCAATTCCAGCTGAAAAATACTATTGTAATGGAAACAGGTGGAATGAAAGGCAGACGAAAAGAAATCATCCGAGAAGAGTTACATGAAATCCTTAAAAAAGGTTTTGGAGTAGATGCTATCCATTCCGAATATGGAATGACAGAGCTCTTGTCACAAGCTTATTCTTTAGGTAACGGAATCTTTCAATGCCCGAATTGGATGAGTATCCTGATTCGCGATACCGAAGACGCTCTTTCTTTGGTCGAAAACGGAAAAACGGGGGGGGTTAATGTGATTGACTTGGCTAATTTTAATTCCTGCAGCTTTATCGCCACTCAAGATTTAGGAAAGAAATACGACAACGGCACCTTTGAAATTCTAGGCAGATTTGACAATTCAGACATCAGAGGGTGTAACCTTATGGTATTATGATTTGAATCATAAATTCAAGCCAATACTTCACCTTAACTTAGCTCATAATTTTAAATTTTCAGTTATGAGCTTTTACCATAAATCATTATCGCAATTTCAAGAAGCATATTACCTCGGGATTGTTCTTGGAATTATTGCTTCGAGTTGTATAGGGTCAATTGCAGCTTCATTAGCATTAAAAAATCTTCCAGCATTTATTGAACTTTTCCAACTTTTTGTGGCTGTGGGAACTGCTATGTGGTTCAATGCATCCGTTTTAGCACAACTAAAACCCAAAATTGTTTTTAATTCCCTTTTAATTAGTTTATTCGCCAATATATTAATTATAATCCTACATCTAATCTAACTTAAACTGTAAGTCGCATCAATTAGATTGGTGTGATTTACAGTTTTTATTTATCTAAGTTCAATTTGGCTAAATAGTGGAAATGCTCATCTTCTAAGATTTTTTCTACTTTCCAGCCTTTTTCGGTAGCTATTTTTTGCATACTGTCAAAATCCAAGTAGAGCCAACTGAACCAATCGGTTCGTTGCTTTTTGTAGCCATAAGCACAGATAAATTCCCCGTAATAACGATTTCCCGGAAATTCATCTTCTTCATACATATAAGCAATATCCGAAGAGTCAAAAACAATCTGACCTCCGGGATTTAAAAGCTTTTTGGCTCTATCTAAGAAAATCGGAAAGCCAAAAATATCTTCGCAAATCCCAATTCCGTTCATCAGCAACAAAAGCGTATCGAATTTTTCGTCTGTATTCAAATCGAAAAAATCGGTATTGGCTACTTTTTTCACCCCTCTTTCTAAAGCTATTTGACAGCATAACTCGGAGATATCTAGAGCCACGACATCTAAGCCTTTTTCCTGTAAGTATAACGAATGGCTCCCTGTTCCTGCTCCGATATCCAGCGTTTTGCCTATACAAAGCTCTAGAGCTTTTTTTTCGATTTCAGGCATTTGACTGAATTTGCGAAAATAAATTGCAGTATCCATTTCGGTTTTTTGATCGAATTGGTCAAAAATCCAAAGTTTGCCTCGTTTTTGTTGCTTGTAGTAGTCGTAAACGGCTTGTCCTAATATATCCATTATTTTACGGGAATCTCGATATAGTATGTCTTGTTGGTCTTGTTTGGCAAAGAGATATCTCTCAACCAAGGGTTATGAATTTTTAAGGTTTTGTAGTTGATATTGTGTTGTATCGCAAAATCAGCAAAGTTTTCGACCGTACTATCCACCGTTAATTTTTGAGTTTTAAAGGGCTGATATAGCTCATTTTCAGGAATTATATAACCGTACTTCTCGGGATTCTGCATAATTTCTTTCAGTGCCAGAATTCGGAAGACATAGCGAGACGTTTCTTCTGTGAGAAGCAAGTCATAAAAATCAGAAACTTTTTGTCGTTCTATTTGTCTTGTAATGCCATTCATGCCACCATTATAGGAAGCTGCTGCCAACGTCCAAGTTCCAAATTTTTCTTTAGCAGCCAAAAGATATTTACACGCTGCTTCGGTTGCTTTTTCTAAATGATAGCGTTCGTCTACATAATCGTTTACTTCAAGCCCATATTCTTTGGCTGTAGCAGGCATAAATTGCCAAATACCTCTAGCACCTGCCGGCGAAACAGCGTTCTCTAATTTACTTTCGATAACTGCCAAATATTTGAAATCATCGGGTACTCCATATTTTGCCAATATAGGTTCTATCACAGGAAAATAGCGTCTTGCTCTTTTGATAACCAATTCTGTAGAAGCATGCAGATTCTTGTTGATTACTATTTCTCTGTCATAGCGTTCCCAAACATCAGGAATATCAAGAGGTACGGTCTCCCCACAAAAATTCAAGGTTATATTTTCTATTGTGTTGGGTGTATTTTCTGTTGAAGAAGCATTAATAAGCACAAAACTTACTGCTATTACCAATACTACCGCGAAAATATTTTTTAATGTTTTCATAATCTAAATTTTAAACCTGTTACTCACTCAAAATTTCAGCCAGTTTATCGTTCAGCCAACGGAATTTATTCACAATCATAATATGGGTTCCTCCTTCTAGAACGTGACAGTTTTTGATATATTTTATCGGGAAAACTTCATCTTTGTCTCCATGAATGTGGATTACGTTAGCATCGGGTTTTTTTCTGTCCCACAAAAGGACTTGCTGCAGGGACCATTTCAGGTAAAATGTATCTCGTACGGCAAAATATTTCTGATAAAGTTCCGTACGCTTAAAAGCTGATTTTTCTTCGAAAACATACGGAAGCAGCTTCTCTACGTTTTGCAATATCCAAATCGGGATGAGTTTATAGAGTTTCGAAACTTTAGCAAAACGAATCTTTCTCGGAAATTCCTTATTACACTTTACACTTGAGATAATAATGGTTTTTCTCACCGGAATTAGCCTATTCATTTCCTGCACCAAAATTCCTCCGAAAGATACTCCCACCAAAATCGGATTTTCGTGTTTGATGTCTTCACACATTCGTTGGGCATACTGTTTTAAGGTTTCACCATAAACAGGAATTTTCCATTCCAACAAAAAAATCTCAAACCGCTCAGGGTCGAGTTTTATGTTTTCGAAAATTGTCGGACTTGCGGCAAGCCCGGGCATAAAATAAACAGGGATTTTATTCATTCCTATGAAGAAAGGGGTTTCTACAAAGGTAATTATATGTTTTAATTTCCTGAAAAATTATTCGTAAATTTGTTGATATGAAAACCTTTTTAATCCTTTTATTTTTACCCTTTCTTTTTTCCTGTAACGGACAACAAAATCAACAAAATATGAAAGATCCAAAAGAACTTACCGAACAAGAGTGGAAAGAAAAACTCTCTCCGGAAGAATATTACATCCTGCGCCAAAAAGGCACTGAAAGAGCCTTTACAGGGAAATATTGGGATGTGTTTGAAGATGGGACATACCATTGTGCCGGTTGCGGAAATAAATTATTCGAATCTGACACCAAATTTGAATCGCATTGTGGTTGGCCTTCGTTTGATAAAGCTATAGAAGGCAGCGTAGTGTATCACGAAGATTTGTCTTTTGGGATGAAGCGAATCGAAGTGTTGTGTTCAAAATGCAACGGGCATCTCGGCCACGTTTTTGACGACGGGCCACAAGAAACAACCGGACTTCGTTATTGCATCAACTCGGGTGCCGTAAAATTGGAGAAATAATTCTATTTTTGTACAAACCTCATATTAACGTATGCAAGAAGCACAATATACCGAAGACAACATACGATCACTCGACTGGAAAGAACATATCCGCATGCGTCCCGGGATGTATATCGGAAAATTAGGAGATGGTTCTTCTCCCGACGACGGTATTTACATCTTACTCAAAGAAGTTATCGACAACTCCATTGACGAATTTGTGATGGGAACCGGTAAGACTATCGAAGTTACCATCAAAGACAAAACCGTAACCGTACGCGATTACGGCCGTGGAATTCCGCTTGGAAAAGTGGTGGATGTGGTGTCGAAAATGAACACCGGAGGTAAGTATGACTCTCTTGCATTTAAAAAATCTGTCGGATTGAACGGGGTCGGTACCAAAGCCGTGAATGCTTTATCGACCTATTTTCGTGTGGAATCTGTAAGGGACAATCAAATCAAAAGTGCCGAATTCTCTGCCGGAAACCTTACGTTAGAAGAAGATATTACCGAAACTACTCGCAGACGTGGGACCAAAGTAATCTTTGTTCCGGACGAAACTATTTTCAAAAACTACAAATTCCGCAATGAATATGTTGTGAAAATGCTTAAAAATTATTGTTACCTCAACACGGGGTTAACCATAATTTACAACGGCGAAAAATACTATTCCGACAACGGATTAAAAGACTTACTCGAAGAAAACATCAACGAAGATGATATGGTTTATCCAATCATTCATCTTTCGGGCAATGATATCGAAATTGCTCTTACACACAGTAAAACTCAATACTCCGAAGAGTATCACTCGTTTGTAAACGGACAAAACACTACGCAAGGAGGAACTCACTTGAGTGCCTTTCGGGAGGCGATTGCTAAGACTATTCGGGAGTTTTACAACAAACCGTTTGAAGCTTCGGATATCCGAAAATCAATCGTAAGTGCTATTAGTATCAAGGTTATCGAACCGGTTTTTGAATCACAAACCAAAACCAAATTGGGTTCGACCGAGATGGGAGAAAACCTTCCGTCTGTGCGTACTTATATCAATGATTTCGTAAAAACGAATCTCGATAACTACTTGCATAAAAATCCGGAAACGGCTGATGCTTTGTTGCGAAAAATCCTTCAAGCCGAAAGAGAACGCAAAGAGTTATCAGGAATTAGAAAACTAGCTCGAGAAAGAGCAAAAAAGGCTAGCCTCCATAACAAAAAACTCAGAGATTGTAGAGTTCATTTAACAGATACTAAAAATCCACTGAGCCTTCAAAGCACCTTATTTATTACCGAGGGAGATTCGGCTAGTGGTTCAATTACCAAATCTCGAAACGTAAATACGCAAGCTGTATTTTCGCTTCGTGGGAAACCGCTCAATTCCTATGGAATGAGTAAAAAAATTGTGTACGAAAACGAAGAATTCAACCTGCTGCAAGCCGCTTTGGACATCGAAGAAGATATAGAAAACTTGCGTTACAATAACATTGTGATTGCTACCGATGCCGATGTCGATGGTATGCACATCCGCTTGCTATTGATTACGTTTTTCCTTCAATTCTTTCCGGAAATCATCAAAGACGGTCATTTATATATCCTGCAAACACCGCTTTTCAGGGTTCGGAACAAAAAAGAAACGATTTATTGTTATTCCGAAGAAGAGCGAAAAGCAGCTATCGAAAAGCTCAAGCCTAAACCGGAAATCACCCGATTCAAAGGATTGGGAGAGATTTCACCGGACGAGTTCAAAAACTTTATTGGCGAAGATATGCGTTTAGACCCGGTAATGCTCGACAAAGCGATGTCTATCGAAAAATTATTGGAGTTCTATATGGGTAAAAACACTCCTGAAAGACAAGATTTCATCATCAACAACTTGAAAGTGGAGTTGGATGTAGTTGATGAGTTATTACAATAGACTTCACTCATATCATAAAAATGCGAGACCAAAATCTCGCATTTTTATTTTAAGCCAGTTCAAACTGTTTTCCGGGTAGTGGCCTGACAATTCCTTTGAGTTCCATATCGAGTAATATAGAAGCTGTTTTATAAATTGGGACATTACAATCTCTGGCTATGCTATCGAGCTGTTCTCTTGGATTTTTTAGCAGATAGTCATAAATCGTTTGTTGTTCGTCTGTCAACGAGACAAAGAGTTGTTTTTGAGCAGGTTTTTCCGGTTTAGGTTTCATATCCCAATTAAGCATATAAACCAAGTCCTCTACAGAAGTGAGCAGGTTTGCTCTTTGAGTTTTTATCAAGTTATTGCAACCCTGACTATAAACATCTGTGACTTTCCCTGGGACCGCGAATACTTCTCTGTTATAATCATTGGCTAAATTAGCCGTAATAAGCGAGCCACCTTTAACTGCACTTTCAATCACAATCGTAGCATCAGAAAGTCCGGCTACGATGCGGTTTCTTCGAACAAAATTTTCTCTATCCGGATAGGAGTCGCTCCAAAATTCGGTTAAAAACCCTCCGTTTTCTTCCACTTGTTTGATATATTTTTTGTGTGATTTTGGATAGATCTGATTCAGACCATGAGCCAGAATTGCTACCGTTTGTAAATTGTTCTCTAAAGCCGACAAATGAGCACAAATATCTGTTCCCAAAGCAAATCCGCTTACGATAATTGGATTGAAGACAACAAGGTCTTCGATTAACTTCTTACAAAAAGAAGTTCCATAAGAAGTTATATTTCGAGTTCCTACAATACTAAGAACTTTCATATTATTAAAGTTCATATTTCCAGAGCCGAAAAGCAGCACAGGAGAATCGGGGCAGTGCTTGAGCTTTTCCGGATAATTATGGTCTTGATAAAAATAAACTGTCAGGTTGTTTTTCTCTAGAAATTCTAATTCCTTTTCAGCTGCTCGGAAGGCTTTCTTATTCTGAATTTCATCAATAGCATTTTGACTTACTCGAAAGACCTTTTCCAACTCTCTTTTAGGGGCTTTAAAAATATTTTCAGCCGCCCCAAAGTGAGCAATTAACTTCTTGGCAGAGATATCCCCGATACCATCTGTTCGCATAAGAGCTAACATATAAAAAAGTTCACTCTGATTCATACAATAGCTAATTGGAAAGATATTTTACAGTACTACTAACTTAGTAATTTTCCTCTTTACTTACATCATGCTGAATAAAATTCGAAGTTAAAAAATCACTTTCACACAAGCCAAGTAAGGTGCTCCAAAAAGGCTATGTTTTTAATTCTTTGGAGTTCTGTGTTTTTGACTTCTAATTGCTTTTTGTATTGTTGGGAAAAAGTTGCAAGTAATTCGGGTTTATAAGCGATTTTCGAAGTTCTGTAGAAGAGCAATACCTTTATTCCATCGTCTATAGCTGCATCAACTTTACTAAGTCCTAAACTTAAGTTTTTTATCTAGCAACCTTAAATACACTATAAAAAAACCTCACAGCTTAATAGCTGTGAGGTTCTCTTTATAAATTTGAAAGAATTATTTCTTAACGAATTGTAGTGTTTTCGTTTGATTATCTTTTGTGATTTTGATGAAATATACACCGCTGTTAAATCCTGACACATTTATGCTGTATAATGTTGTATTAGCAATAGTACTAGAATATACTTGTTGACCTACTGCATTAAAAATCACAACATTTCCGGAAAGTTCATAGTTATCAGGAACAACAATATTTAATATATCGCTAGTTGGGTTCGGATAAAGAGAAATCATACCTAAACCAAAATCTTCTGTACTTGCTGTAGGCGGTGTACAAGCATTCGATGTTTTAAGAGAAGCTCGACGAATACCATATAGCATAGTGGTACGCATACGACTCTTTTGATTTTGAGTAAAAATGTTCATACATGAGTCATTGGTATAGTCCATATAGTTTCTCACCATATCTAAACTATTACAGCTATATGCATTAAGATTACAATACTCATTCATACCTTTTTGTGGCGGAGTATCAGGACAATAATCTTGGAAACTATCTGAAGCATTAACTGTACAAGAGCTATTGTCTCCCCAAATATGTCTCAATCCTAACCAATGGCCCACTTCATGAGTAGCTGTACGCCCTTTGTCGTAAGGAGGGGAATAACTACCGGCAGCAAGACTACTTGATCCAAAATATCTATAACCAATAATAACTCCGTCTGTCGAAGCTGAAGATGTCCCTCCAAGTCCTGGTAATCCTGTTCCTGTAGGGAATTGAGCATATCCTAATACACCGTTTAAATCACCTCCGAAGTTACATACCCAAATATTCAAATATTTTGTAGGATCCCATTGTGTTTGAGGCTTTAGAATCATCTCTACGTTATATTGGTTCCAAACAGTATTACCCATGTTTACTCGGTTGATACCATTGGTAGGTGTTCCTTGAGGAGTTCTTTGTGCTAAACAGAATTGAATTTTGGTATCAGCTCCTACAGGATCAGTATTATATCCCGGAGAACCTTGCTGTCTTCTATAATCTTGATTAAGAACCGCAATTTGGGACATTACTTGAGCATCGGAAATATTAGGCCCTACTCCAACAGCTTGTCCACTATGAATAACGTGAACAACAACCGGAATTGTTATAATTTCATCATTAGCATCTAAAACTTGGTAAGTAAAATCCGAGTCTTCTTCTATCAAAGGATAACGCTCTTGTAAGTATTCGTTATATTCTGTACTTAGACAACGTATTTTCCCGTTTGACATCACTCCTTCAACGGTTTTTCCAAAGAGTACAGGTTTTTCCTTTTCCTGAGCGTTTGTGGCATTATTAGCAAAAATAGCGCAAAAAAAGCTTCCTGCGGCTAATAATTTAACCAAATTGATGTTTTTCATTGATTTGTAATAGTTTGTGAATTAAAAAATGTAGCGACAAATATATATAAAAATACTTAACCCGACTTATTTAGAATTAATATTCCTTTACTTTAACATTACAGAATCAGGGACTAGCCGTCTGTAATCTCCTCCGTTTCGAATCACGTCTCTAACGATACTTGAACTAATAAACGAAGTGCTTGCTGCTGTAAGTAAAAATATAGTTTCTATTTTTGAAAGGGTTCTATTTGTGTGAGCAATAGCTTTTTCAAATTCAAAATCTGCCGGATTGCGAAGTCCTCTCAAAATAAAATCTGCCTTAAGTCTTTTACATAAATCAATTGTAAGCCCTTCATAAGTAATCACTTTCACTTTTGGCTCATCCTTGAAAGCTTCTTCGATAAAACGCTTTCTGTCTTCTAGTGAAAACATATACTTTTTATCGGCATTTACACCTATAGCCACTACCACTTCATCAAAAAGAGAAATTCCTCTTTTGATGATATCGTAATGCCCTAACGTAATAGGGTCAAAAGAACCCGGGAAAACTGCTTTTTTCATATCTCTTGTTTTTTATAAGGCATAGGAAACGCTATTTCCTATTTAAGGCCAATTGAATTTCGGAGTCTAATAAATTGGAGAAATCAAGTCCTCTATAGGCTACTTGTTGAGGAAAAATACTCTGAGGCGACAATCCAGGATTGGTATTAATTTCTATAAAATGCGGCACTCCATTCATCACAATAAAATCTACTCTCGAGAATCCTGTCATCTCTAAAACATCATAAACTTTTGCTGTAGTTTCAACGAGTTTTTGCTCAATCTCCGGTTCTATTTGAGCCGGAGTAATTTCTTTTGACTTTCCGAGATACTTAGCCTCGTAGTCAAAGAAATCATTCTCAGAAATAATTTCTGTGATACCCAAAACGGTTGTTTTTCCGTTTAGTTTTAAAACCCCTACAGAAAATTCTCTTCCGTCAAGAAAGGATTCTATCAAAATCGTTTCATCTACTTCAAAGGCGGTTTGAAGAGCTTTTTCAAAATCTTCCGGTTTATTCACTTTTGATACACCTAAGCTACTTCCGGATTGGTTGGCTTTTACAAACAATGGTAAACCCAACTCTGCAATAATGGCATCTCGGTCAATCGTTTCTTTTTTAGAGGTATAGACTGATTTTGCTTTTGGTATATTGAATTTAGCCAATACAGACAACGTATCTCTTTTGTTGAATGTAAGAGCCGATTGATAAAAATCACAACCTGTATATGGAATTCCCAGCAACTTCCAGTAAGCTTGAAGTTGTCCATCTTCGCCCGGAGTTCCGTGAATAACATTTACGACAACATCAAAACGAATGGTTTCTCGGTTTTTTTCAACCGAAAAATTCCCTCGATTAATAGGAAAACGATTTTCACCCTCTATTAGGAACCATCCTTCTTTTAGGATATGAATTTCGAAACCTTGATATTTATTTCGATCTAGATGAGAAAGAACGAGTTGCCCACTTCTGAGCGAAACCTCACACTCTCCCGAATAGCCCCCCATTACAACTGCTACTTTCATTTAAAAAATTGTTTCGACAAAGTTACGATTTATTCGTTTGGCGAAATGCTTTTTACCTTTGGAATTCTGAATAACAGTAACACACCTACAATAAAGAAGGTAGCTAAGAATACGATAGAATTTCGCATACTTCCGGTGATTTGGTCGATGAAACCATATAATGCCATCCCGATTACAATTCCGATTTTTTCAGACACATCATAAAAGCTGAAAAACGAAGTTGTATCAGTCGTTTTTGGCAATAATTTCGAATACGTAGAACGAGACAGAGATTGTATTCCTCCCATAACTAAACCGACAAAAGCGGCTGTTATGTAGAAGTGTAATGGCAAATAAATAAAATAAGCTATCACACAAATGGCTACCCAGATAATGTTTAAAGTAATCAATGTTGCAATATTCCCGAACTTTTCAGATGCTTTTGACGTAAGTGTTGCTCCTAACACAGCTATCAATTGAATCACTAAAATACTGATGATAAGTCCAGTTGTTTTTTCGGTATCATCTGCCCAAGCAATTTCTTGTTCACCAAAATAAGTAGCCACCAACATTACGGTCTGAACAGCCATACTATACACGAAAAAGGCTCCTAAATATCTCTTGAGAGAAATATTCTCTCCTAATTGAGTATAGACTTTTTTCAACTCTTTAAAACCGTTCAGAAGAACTTTCCGAGAGATTTTTTCTGAATTCTTATTCCCTCTAGGAAGATAGTAAAATGAATACTGAGCAAAGCCTATCCACCAAATTCCGACCATCACAAACGAATATTGCATCATCGAGATTTTACTTTCATCATCCGCCCCCATAACCATAGTTAGATTAATTATGAGCAAGATTACACTCCCTATATAACCTAAAGAATAACCTTTGGCACTAATTCTATCTTGTTGTTCTGTATGGGCAATATCCGGCAAATAGGAATTATAGAAAACTAAACTCCCCCAAAAACCTATAAGCCCGAAGAAGTAACAAGCCAAGCTGAAATAAATGTGTTCTAGGCTAAACCAATACAAACCTATACAAGAAATTCCGCCCAAGTAGCAGAAAAACTTCATGAAAGTCTTTTTGTTCCCTACAAAATCGGCAATTCCTGAAAGTAGCGGAGACATAAAAGCTACCCCCAAAAAAGCCAATGCTGTTACGAAGCTAATCAGGGCTGTATTTTTAATTTCGGAGCCAAACACCTCTATATGTGAGATTCCTTTTACTTTGAAGAGTGCAGCATAATAAATCGGGAAAATAGCTGAAGAAATCACTAAGCTATATACAGAGTTTGCCCAATCGTAAAAAGCCCATGCGTTGAGCAATTTTTTACTTCCTTTTTCGAGTGGAATCATAGTTTGAATTTAGTTCGATATACAAATCTATCAAAAAAGTTGATGCATGGTTTACAAAAAAAACAAATCCTACCCAACAAGGAGTAGGATTTGTAAAATTAACAGTATGAATTCTATTGTTTTACAATTTTGCTATATGCTGTCTTTCCTTCTTTTGACGCAAATTTAACAATATATATAGCGTTTTGAAGAGATGCCATGTTAAGCGTTTGTTGACCTGCTTCTGTTTGATATTGTGCCAACACTTTTCCGTTAAGGTCAAAAACTTCTACATTAAGATTATCTTCTGCTGTAAAAGAAAACAAGTCTTTTACGATAGTATTGTTTATGTTTATTCCCATTTGTTGTAGTGTTGCGGGAACGCTTAAGCTAGCATCATAAACATAGTTAATATGGACAGGAGTTCCTATCTCTGAACCAAAAGAATCTACTTGATAAACCTTGAAACGATAAACAATGTAATTACTGGTATCGTTTCTGTTCCAGAAATAAGTTCCTACATTGGTAGTTTGTCCTACAGCAATAGGAAAAGGTGAATTGACAGGAACAATCGAATTTTCGTTTACATTAAACAAACAATCTCCTAGGCAAAACTGCACATTAGTTCCGTCTGAACCATCTATTTCAAGCATTCTAGCTTTTACCCCAATAGGCTCCGATGAGTCATTTTGTATATGAAGATCGAGTTTAGCGGTTTCTTCGTCAACTGTACCGAACGTATACACGCTATCATCTTCAATAACACTGCCGTCACTGTGATAAATAGTAAACTGAGCATTTGACACTCCAAAAGCTAATAAAAAGGCTCCTAAAAGATTTTTTTTACTAAATAGATTCATGATTGATAATTAATTTAGAAGGGCAGTCAATTTGACTGCCCTTAGTTTATTATATAGATTATTTAATTACGAGTTTCTTAGTGAATGATTGTTTTTCACCTTCAAGGCTTATCATGTAAATTCCTTCAGCAAGTGATGACACAGGTAGTGTTACTGCTGTATTTTCGTTAAAGTATGAAGCAGCTTGATTGAAAACTTCTTTTCCTGCTAAATCATAAATCTTAACAGCATATTCTCCTGATTGAGCGATTTGAACATTTACTACATCTGTTGCTGGGTTCGGATAAATTGAAAAAGCAGATTCTTTAACAATGTTGTTTACATTTAGATATCCTTGAGTAGTGTTTGTGTTTACCACTCTTCCTGTGTTAGCATCTATCACTAAAACCGCAACACTTAGTCTGTTTGGTTTGAATGCCGATGGAATAGTATAATTGAATGTATAGTCTACAGTTTGTCCGTCTGTAATAGTAGTTGGAATAGAACCTGCTTGTCCATTGTATCCTCCTAATAGAGCTCTACCTACGTGGTCATACACCATTTGGCTAGCAGGGATAGTAGCTGGGAGACTTTCATAACCTCCCATTGGCCCATAGCTTCCTCCTGCATAATAGTTTTCTTGAGCATATCCTGAGCCTGTACCTGTCACATCATCTTCAATAAGGATAGCCGCAAATCTGAAGTTTGCATTTGAGAAATTTGAATAGAATGTAGCAGAAGCGTTTACTGTTAGCTCAGAGCCAGACAATTCTGTAGTTACGTCAATAGCAACAGGGTTTGGCATTGCAGACCTTGTAGTAACATATTGTACCATAAGATCTTGTGTAACACTCTCGTCCTTAATGGTTCTGTCAACATGCATTCCTGGGAATCCGCTAAAGTTTGAAGCGTTATCATATTCCGCAACTGTCATTGGATCCCCGTTGTGAACAGCAATTCCTACGAATTTATCGCTATAATTGGCATACATGTGTGCCATCGCAACTGTTCCACGAGGACACCACCCACACCAAGTTCCAGTACCTTCTTCGATAAGGACTTTAGTACCTCCGTCTTGAGAAATTGTTGCAAAGCTAACATCTTGAGAATTGTTACTTGGCTCTGTATCTGCATTACCATTAACTTGAGTTACTGTAACTACAATTTCGTGAGATTCAGCTGTAGCATAGTTTAAAGCTATAGGGTGAGTTACCACAGCAGAAGCTCCTGGCTGAATATTTACAGGGATGGTTGCAATATGATCTGTTCCATCATTCCAATTAACAGTAACAGAAGTTACTGTATTACCTCCTTCGTTAGTTATTTGTAAGTTTAAAGAGGTGTCTTGATTAGTTAAAAAATAAGATTGAACAGATACTGATTCTAGTGCTATATTATCAGCTGGTAACGTGCTTACAGTAATATTGTCAAGAATTATATAGTATTGGTCAAAACATTCGTAATGTCTAAATGTTACATAAACTGTCTGGCCCATATAAGCTGATAAATCTAGTTGTCTTTTTACAAGAGATGGATTTGAAGTCGCTGTTTCAGTATAAATTGGAGTGGTTGCTAAAATGGTTGCAGGATCATTTGAAGTTGTCACATAAACACTATATTTCTCAGCTGGATAAGAAGGGGAAGTATAATATACATATTTAAGAAATGCATTTTCTGAGGCAGTTGTCAGATTAATAGCTGGAGATATTGCCAAATTATCCGGTGTGATGGCAGTATTTGTATATGAATGAGACCAAATAGATGTCCCTCCAAAAGCTGGAGTAAGACTGGAAGCATCTACTGTCATCCAATTAAAACCATCACCATTGTTGTCATAAAAAGTCCAAGCGTCTGCTCCTGATTCAAAATTTTCACTAAAATACGTTTGTGAAAATGAAACTTGCGTGCCTAAAAAGATAAGCGATAATAAAGTAAATAGTTGTTTCATGTGTTAATAATTAAAAGTTGGTTAATAATAGACTAATGATTGCCAAATGTATTGAAAAATTTTTATTGAGCAACTATTTTGAAAAAAAAATCAAACTACTATATCTCAGAAAGATACACAATACCCGAGCTATGGTCTTTTGTAGCTCCGGTTACACTCGCCAAGACGTTAATCCGGTTCTGAAGTCGAATGAAACCCAACAACCCAAAAATTAAAGCCTCCTTATATTCAATAATTTTATTATCAGGAATAACAACTTCTGTTTGCGGAAGATAAAATTCTGTTCGTTCTATTAAAAAGTCATTATAAGCGCCTCCTCCCGTAATGAGTAATTTGGAACCGTTATGGGATATATTTCTGCTTATCTGAAAAGCAATATGTTCTGTAAATGTTCTTAAAACTTCTTTTACTTCATATTTTTCAGTTATCGGGAAAATGATATCCTTGACAAACTCAAAACCTAATGACTTAGGTGGTTTTTGATTATAAAACTCTAACGAATTGAGTTGATTGAAGAGTTCTTCGTTGAAACCTCCTCGTCGAGCCCTTTCTCCTTTATTATCGTAATCAAAACCTAGTTTTTGAGCATAAAAATTTAGTACGGTATTGACCGGACAAATATCATAAGCTACTCTTTTA
The DNA here is from genome assembly GCA_964476555.1 of uncultured Flavobacterium sp. Taxonomy (GTDB): domain Bacteria; phylum Bacteroidota; class Bacteroidia; order Flavobacteriales; family Flavobacteriaceae; genus Flavobacterium. The sequence goes on along the minus strand of CAYZBA010000009.1, from coordinate 442 downwards.
CTGTTTTCGTCAAACGAAATGTTAGAAAATCCACCCAAATTCAAACAATACTCATAATCTGAAAACAACATTTTGTCACCAATCGGAACTAGAGGCGCTCCTTGACCACCTAATTTCACGTCCTGAACCCTAAAATCACAAACAACTTTCTTTCCTATTATTTGAGCAATTTCCGGTAAGTTCCCAATTTGTAGTGTAATACCTTTTTCGGGTTGGTGCAAAATTGTGTGACCGTGAGAAGCGATTGCCTCTACATTTTCAATGTTATTTTCTTCGATAAAAGTTCTGATAATATTACCCAATAATTGAGTATAATCTGCATTGAGAACTTTCAATTCAGCATCCGAAATATTTATCCCATTTTTAAGTCGGTTTATCCAATCTTCAGAGTAAGGGATGGTTTGCGCTATTCCGATTTCAAAAGAGATTCTCTCATTTTCTT
>CAYZBA010000008.1:0-23536 GCA_964476555.1 uncultured Flavobacterium sp. | reverse complement strand
AGCGTTTTGATGATTTTATCCGCAAAGCGCTCCTTCTGATGGTCGTTCATGATGATGACCTGCTCCCAATAGTCCGCTACTTGATGCAGGTTATAACTTCGGGCGATATACACCAGATTCAATATGTCTTTCTGAAAGCATGACCCTCCAAAACCTACCGAGGCCTTCAGGAATTTAGGCCCTATGCGGCTGTCTTTCCCTATGGCATACGCCACTTCGTTCACATCGGCCCCCGTCACTTCACACAGCTCAGAGATGGCGTTGATGCTCGATACTCTTTGGGCTAAAAAAGCATTAGCTACCAGTTTGGAGAGTTCAGACGACCAAAGGTTGGTCGTAATGATGTTCTCTTTCGGCACCCAGGCAGCATAGATATCTACCAAGGTTTGTATGGCTTCCGGGTTTTCTCCACCAATCAACACTCGGTCCGGGTGGTGTAAGTCCTGTATCGCCGTCCCTTCGGCCAAAAACTCGGGGTTAGATAATATATGAAAGTTCACCCCGTTACCCGTGTTGTGCAGGATGCTCTTTAAGGCTTCGGCCGTACGTACCGGCAGCGTCGACTTCTCTACTACGATTTTGTCGTTCTTGGCTACGCGAGCGATTTGTCGGGCACAAAGCTCAATATATTTCAAGTCGGCCGCCTGTCCTTTCCCTTTCCCGTAGGTCTTCGTAGGCGTATTTACCGAGATAAAGATCATATCCGCCTCGTCTATAGCCCGGTCCACATCCGTAGAAAAGAATAAATTTCGGCCTCGAGCCTCTTTTACAACCTCATCCAATCCCGGCTCATAAACGGGTAGTTTCGATAGGTCTTCGTGATTCCATGCCGCAATGCGGGCAGCGTTCAAATCAACTACCGTTACTTTGATATCCGGATTCTTCTGAGCAATGACAGACATCGTCGGGCCTCCCACATACCCGGCCCCTATACAAGTGATATTTTTTATTTTTTTCATATTAATTTAAAGAATAAAAATCTAAAAGATTTTTGTGATTCTCTGTGTAATCTTTGAGTTGCTCTGCAGGACAAAACACCCCTTACACTTTTTTATTTATCTCTTTTTCAGCCACTACTTTCCTAAGCCCGCTGCTCGAAAAGCGATGGTCTCTTTTGTTGAAGTACAGCTCAATCCCCTTCTCTTCACAATAGGCTCTGCCCGTAAAATCCTTGTCTCTGTACTCTTCTCCGATAATGCGAACGTCTATTTTGAACGAACGCAAGATATCTTCCAAATCCTGTTCTGTCGCATACGGCACAATCTCATCCACATACTTGCATGCCTTTAGCTGAATATAGCGTTCCACTACGGTTTGAGTAGGTTGGTTTTTTTCCGGTCTATCGATAGTCGGGTCGGTCTGCAGCCCTACTATCAAATAATCACATTGGCGTTTGGCCTCTTCCAACATCTTTACATGTCCGGCATGAAAAAGATCAAAAGCGCTAAATGTTATTCCTACTTTCATATGAATAGATTTTAATGTCATTAATATTTATATATCAGAACCTCTTTTCTCGGCTCCTTCTTCCTACAACATGGTTTTATGTTCCCAATACCATTTCACGGCCTCTTTTAAGCCCTCTTTGATGGCATGACTGGGTTGATAGCCCAAATACTTTTTGGCTTTTTCAACCGAGGCCAAAGAGTGCGGAATATCCCCCACTCGGTTGGGCCCATATTTTATTTCTATATTTTTAATGGCAGGGTCATATTCTGTCAAATATTCCTTGATATAACCCGCCAACTGATTGAGGTTGGTTCTATCCCCTACGGCCGTATTGAAAACCGTATTGATGGCTTCCGGGTTCTCCGTCAACATGGCCAATTCATTCATCTGAATCACGTTGTCTATATAAGTGAAGTCGCGAGAGTTCTCCCCGGTTCCGTTTATGGTTGGGCTTTCATGCTGAATGAGCTGTTTCGTAAAAAGCGGTATCACGGCCGCATAAGCCCCTCTGGTATTCTGCCTCCTGCCAAAAACGTTAAAATAACGTAAGCCTATCAACTCCATACCATAAGTTTTCGCAAAAACATCAGCATACAGCTCGTTGACGTATTTCGTAACGGCATACGGCGACAAGGGTTTCCCAATCACTTCTTCTACTTTCGGCAAACTCTCAGAATCCCCATAAGTAGACGAGCTGGCCGCATACACCATACGCTTAACGCCCGCATCACGAGTAGCCACAAGCATGTTCAAAAACCCCGATACATTGACTTCGTTGGAAGTAATGGGGTCGTTTACCGAGCGAGGTACAGAGCCTAAAGCAGCCTGATGCAAGACATAGTCCATCCCCCGAACGGCTTGCTTACAGGTCTCCAAATCGCGAATATCCCCTTCTACCAACTCATAACACTCATGCTCCAGAAAACCCTCAATATTGTGCCTATAGCCCGTAGAAAAATTGTCCAAACAACGTACAAAATATCCTTTTCCCAAAAAATACTCCGTAAGGTTCGAGCCTATAAATCCTGCTCCTCCGGTAATTAATATATGCTTCATAAGGAATCAGCTTATCCTATTAATAGGACTAATAATGTATCTCAAAATTACAACTTACTGTCGGATTGGGCCAATATCCCTTTCACGTCATAGACTATAGCCTGCTCTTTCTTCAGTGCATTGAGGTCTAAGCTCAAAAACTCTTTATGGGCCACCCCCAACACAATGGCGTCAAACTTCGCTCCACCATTCATTTCCATACAACAATCCAATCCATATTCGTGTTTCACTTCTTCAGGGTTAGCCCATGGGTCATAAATGGTTACCTTGATGCTATACTCTTCCAAGGCTCTTACCACATCCACGATTTTCGTATTCCTAACGTCCGGGCAATTTTCCTTAAACGTTACCCCCAACATCAAAACCTCCGCTCCGTTGACTTTAATGCCCTTCTTAATCATACACTTCACCACTTGCGAAGCCACATATTCGCCCATAGAGTCGTTCAATCTTCGGCCCGCCAAAATGATCTCCGGGTGATAGCCGTGCTCTTGAGCCTTCTGTGCCAAATAATAGGGGTCTACCCCTATGCAGTGCCCCCCTACCAATCCCGGTTTAAACGGCAAAAAGTTCCATTTCGTGCCCGCCGCTTCCAACACGGCATGAGTGTCGATGCCAAGTATATTGAAAATTTTGGCCAGTTCGTTGACAAAGGCAATATTGATGTCTCTTTGAGAGTTTTCAATCACTTTGGCCGCCTCGGCCACTTTGATAGACGGCGCCAAATGCGTACCGGCCGTGATGACGCTTTTGTATAAGGCATCTACTCTTTGCCCAACCTCCGGCGTTGAGCCCGACGTCACTTTCAAGATTTTCTCTACCGTATGCTCCTTGTCGCCCGGGTTAATGCGCTCTGGCGAATAGCCGGCAAAAAAGTCTTCGTTAAACTTAAGTCCCGATACGCGCTCCAATACCGGTATGCATTCTTCTTCCGTTACTCCCGGATATACGGTAGATTCATAAACCACTATATCCCCTTTTTTTAATACCTTACCTACGGTCTCACTGGCTCTATACAGTGGCGTAAGGTCCGGGCGGTTGTGTTTGTCTACCGGAGTAGGCACGGTAACGATATATACATTGCATTCGCTTATATCCCCCAAGTCATAACTTACAAACAGCCCTTTCTCTTGGTTCGCCATAGGTTTTAATACGGCTTGCAACAAGTGGTCTTCCACTTCAAGTGTGGAGTCTTTCCCTTGGCGAAGCTCTTCTATTCTATTTCGATTGATGTCAAATCCAACTACATCATATTTCGTAGCAAATAATCTGGCCAGTGGTAACCCCACATAACCCAAACCAATAACAGCAATTTTTGTATTCATTTAAGTTAGTTTTTTTTCTATTTAATATTTATCGTAATTACAAATTGAACCTCAAATTAGCAAATCACTTTTGGCTTTTGGCTCATAGCTATTTCTAATATTCTTGTTCAAAAATAAGCAGTCCCTCTCCTTCGAAGTGCTCGGTTACCTGAACACTTATTGTTTTGCTAATTTCAGCCTCCGCTTTTTTCGTTAATTTCTCCAAATACCCCAGGTCGACATCCTTTCCTTCCAGGATAACTTCTATCTTTCCCGAGTCAATCCCCCGGGCGTAATCCCCTATCAAAAACACGCGTCTTACCTCCCCAACACGGCTAACGATTTGCTCTACTATGGCATCCAGACCAATATACTTGCGCACAATCTTCTGCAACAATCCAAATAGCGGGTGCTGCTTATTGGCGCGATACGTTACCCGCATCCCGTCTTCTTTCTTCAACAAATAGCCCGCTTCGCTCAAGTTATTCAACTCCTTACGAATGGCATTCGTGCTCTCCTGCATCTCCGCAGCCAATCCTCTCAAATAACCCTCATTAGCCGCATTGATAAAAAATTTGATCAACAACCGTAAGCGAGTCTTAGATGTTATCAGGCTCTCCAACATACTCAGTTTGTTTTTTTGAGCAACAAAAGTACTCATTATTTTAACATCTACAAATAATCTGCTAAAAAAAGTTAAAAACTAACAAAAAAGTAAATTTAATATATTTATGCCGGCATATTATTCCAACTCTGCAAACATTTCCCAATTTTCAAATGGCCTCATTTCCAAATTGTCTAAATTGCCTAATTCCCTATATTTGCCCAAACCTAAAACACGCCCGCCTCATGACCAAACGCCTTTTCGACCTGCTGTTTTCTCTGATAGCCTTATTGCTTTTGGGCTGGCTTATACTCATAAGCTTTCTCATAGCCAGTTTCGATACTCAATCTTTCGGGATTTTCAGGCAGCAAAGAGTGGGGCAACAAGGTCGCCTCTTTACGATGATCAAGATTAAAACCATCCACCCCAAAACACGTCACATTTCTGCGGTAGGTAGGTTTTTCCGAAAGTATAAAATAGATGAATTGCCTCAGTTTATTAACATTCTGAAGGGTGATATGTCGGTTGTGGGCTACCGCCCCGACATTCCCGGATACTACGACAAGCTTCAAGGCGAAGACCGCAAGATACTGGAACTCAAACCCGGTTTGTTTTCCGAAGCGACACTAAAGTACGTAAACGAAGAAGCTATCCTCGCCCAACAACAAGACCCCATTCTCTATAATGACACGGTCATCTTCCCCGACAAAGTACGGATGAACCTGGAATATTATAAAAACAGAACCTTCTGGGGCGATCTAAAAATTGTCGCCCGCTCTTTACTCCGAATCTGCAGAATAGCCTAATCCAAACTCAAAACTCCCCCGTTCTGTCATGTCGAGCGCAGCGCAGCGGAGTCGAGACATCCCCCCTTAAACCTCATCCCAATCTTCCTCAAAAAAGTCCTCGATGTCTCGCCTGTCTTTCTTCGTCGGGCGACCTTGACCCTTGGCTCGGTAGTGTTCTTTAGAAAGCTTCAGCAACTCTAAGTGTTCAAATGCTTCTTTGGGCGTTTCGTCTTTGCGGTAGATGTCTACAAGTTTGGCCCCCACGCGGTTTTGCGGAATATCCAATACGGTTATTTGATAGTTGATTTGATCTTTTCTAATGGTAATCTTATCCATCGGAAAAACCTCTTTCGAAGACTTGGCCACTTGCCCGTTCACAGAAATGTGATTTTTCTTACAGGCTTCGGCCGCTTGATTTCGGGTCTTATAATACCTAACACACCATAAATACTTGTCTATCCGCATATTTTTTGTAAAAACTACGTTAATCGTGCATACAAAAATAAAGCAAAATTGTATCTTGCAGCCCAAAATTATCCTAAAAATGAAAAACCGAATTGTATTCTTGTTGGCTCTTACTATTAGCTTGGTCTCTTGTAAAAGTGATGACAACTCATCCTACGTACCTCCGCGTGATTACGGAGAACAATACGCTAACGAAATTGCCGAAATCGAAGAATTCTTAGAAACGCATTATATCACCGTTTCGGGAACCAATGTGGTCATTAAAGAAATTCCCGAAAACGGAACTCAAACCCCTATTGCTGAGCACCCGGATTTGACTTTCAAAATCATAGACAAACACGATATTCAATACAAACTTTATTATCTAAAACTCAACGAAGGAGAAAATCAACGCCCTTCACATGTGGATTCCGTTTTCGTAAGCTACAGAGGTTTCCTTATGGATGAAACCCAGTTCGACAACAAGCCAAACCCTATCTGGCTAACCCTAGACACGACTATCGAAGGTTTCGCTCAAGTTATCCCTGAGTTCAAAACCGGAACTTATAACCTGGCTACAGAAACTTTTGAAGGCAGCGGATTCGGTGTCGCCTTTATCCCGTCCGGATTAGGATACTATAACACCCCTCCTTCGGCAGAAGTAGGTTATTACAGCACTCTGATCTTCTCTTTCTCTCTCAATACCCTGCGCTACAGAGACCACGACCAAGACGGAATTCCGTCCTATCTGGAAGTGGCAAACATAGGTGACGACCCCAGAAATTACGACACCGATGACGACGGAAAACCTAACTACCTCGATACAGATGACGACAACGACGGAACCGTTACCAGAAAAGAAATCGAAGACGAAAACGGTGACCCCTTACCTTTTGACCTCATCCCAACTTGTCAAGATAGCGGTATTAAAGTACACCTAAACCCTGCTTGTTACTAATTTTTAGAAATTTATAACACTCAATATCGCTTTTCAATTGGCTAAGGATAAAATATAAAGTACCTTTGTGGGGCTTATCAAAACCCTCCTTAAAAATGGATAAAAAGATCTTTTCCTTCCTGTTCTCTACCCGACTCATGGCCGTACTGTTTATCGTATTCGCCGCAGCTATGGCCATCGGAACATTTATCGAAGATAGATACAATACAGATACCGCTCGTATCCTGATATACAATGCTTGGTGGTTCGAAGCAATCATGGCTTTCTTCCTGATTAACTTCTTCGGAAACATCAAGCGTTATAACCTGCTCAGAAAAGAAAAGTGGGCAACACTGCTCTTGCACTTATCCTTTATCTTTATCATTATCGGGGCTTTCATAACCCGTTATATCAGCTACGAAGGCATTATGCCTATCAAAGAAGGACAAACCGTAAACCAAATGTATTCCGATAAGGTCTTCCTTACAGTATACGTAGACGGTGAGTACGAAGGAGAAATGCGTAGAAAAATCTACGAAAAACCCCTCATCCTCTCTCAGGCTACCCATAACGACTTTACTCTCAAAGGAGATTTCAACGGAATTCCTTTCCGCATAGACTACAAAGACTTCATCATGGGCGCTACCGAGCAAATCCAAGAAGACCCAAACGGAGATTACTACCTAAAACTCGTAGAATCCGGCGACGGAAACCGTCATGAACACTTCCTGAAAGAAGGTGAAGTCCAAAACATTCACAACGTCCTCTTCTCGTTCAACAAAGAAACAGACGGAGCTATCAATATCTTCAAAGACCAAAACGATGAGTATACCATCAAATCTGCCTTCGGTGGCAACTATATGATAATGGCTACTCAAGAACAAGGTTTGGTTTATGCAGATTCTTTGCATACCTTGAACCTCCGCTCGCTATACAATTTAGCAGGTACAAGCTTCGTACTGCCGGAACCGGCCCTAAAAGGTAAAGTCAATTATGTTTCCAACGGAAACTGGAAAGACAAACAAAGTCACGATGCCCTGGTCGTAAAAGTACAATCCGAAGGACAAGAAAAAGAAGTAACCCTAATGGGCTCCAAAGGAGATATGGGTGTGCCGGTGTCCTTCCAACAAGGCAATCTGGAATATACACTCTTCTTCGGTAGCAAAGTCTATACTCTTCCTTTCTCCATTCGCTTAAATGACTTTATCGCAGATAAATATCCCGGAACACTTAATAGCTTCTCTGCTTTCAAAAGCAAAATCACTGTGGAAGAGCCGGGAGAAAAGCCCTTCGATTACGATATTTATATGAACCATGTGCTGGATCACAAAGGATACCGATTCTTCCAAGCCTCTTTTAACTATTCCAACGCTATGCTGCGTGAAGCCCACCAGCCGGATATTACGGTGCTTTCCGTAAACCACGACTTCTGGGGAACCTGGATAACCTACATCGGTTATACCTTGCTTTATATCTCAATGATTATGGTAATCTTCGATAAAAACTCTCGCTTCGGAGACTTGAGAAAACTACTTAAAAAAGTAAGAGACAAAAAGGCTAAAATGCTCGGTGCTTTAGCACTACTTATCGGTTTGCATGGTTTCGCTCAACAAGATGACCATCATGCTCACAAACCTCGAATGGTATTCAACCAAGAGCAAATGGATTCCATTATCAACATCTTGGCGGTTAGCAAAGACCATGCTGAGAAGTTTGGCAAACTAGTCATTCAAGACGAAGGTGGGCGTATGAAGCCCGTAAACACTTTCTCGTCTGAACTTATCAGAAAAGTAAGCAAAAGTGACCACTATAAAGGGCTTAACTCCGATCAGGTATTCCTGTCAATGACACAATACCCCGATTTGTGGTTCGAGGTGCCTCTAATCTACCTGAAAAAAGGTAATGACAGCATCCGAAAAATCTTAGGCGTAGAGAAAGACGTAAAATACGTGCCCTTCATCAAGTTCTTTGACGAAAAAGGAAACTATAAACTCTCTCCTTATCTTGACGAAGCTTACGAGGCCAGAACGCCTAACTCCTTCCAAAAAGACTTTATCGAGGCCAACAAACGCGTGGTGCTCCTTAACTCTGCCCTGAGCGGTAAAATCCTCAAGATTTTCCCAATCCCTTATGACAAAGGTAATAAGTGGATCTCTTTCCTTGAGCTCGGCGATTCTGCTATCAAAGGGCAAGATTCCGCCTTTGTGAGAAATATTATACCTTTTTACTTCCAAACACTACAAGAAGCACAACGAACCGGAGGCTATAAACAAGCAGACGAAATTCTCGAGAACATTACGGCTTATCAAAAGAAATTCGGAAGCGAAGTAATGCCCGATGACAACAAGATTAATTCTGAGGTTCTTTATAACAAATACGACATTTTCAAAAAACTATTCTCTTGGTATTTATATGCCAGCACGCTGATGTTCCTGTTTGTTATCCTGAGAATTTTCTATACCAATAAAACACTCCAAACACTAGAAAAAACCATACATTGGGCTATCGGTGGCTTGTTTGTGTTACATACTCTTGGGCTTATCCTACGTTGGTACGTATCAGGCCATGCCCCTTGGAGTAATGCGTATGAGTCTATGATTTACGTAGGTTGGGCTACAATGCTATTTGGCCTCTTCTTCGGAAGAAAGTCAGGACTAACCGTCGCTTCTACAACCTTTGTCGCCTCTATGATTCTGATGATTGCCCATTGGAGCTGGATGGACCCCGCTATCGCTAACCTTCAACCCGTGTTGAACTCTTACTGGCTCATGATTCACGTTTCTATCATCGTAGGTAGTTATGGGCCTTTCGCTATTGGTATGATACTCGGAGTAATGGCTTTACTACTCATGGTTTTCACCAACAGCAACAACAAACAAAGAATGGAACTCAACATCAAAGAGATTACCTATATCAACGAAATGGCCTTAACAGTGGGGCTCGTGATGCTAACTATCGGTAACTTTCTCGGAGGACAATGGGCTAACGAAAGCTGGGGACGCTACTGGGGATGGGACCCAAAAGAAACCTGGGCTCTTATCTCGATTATGGTCTATGCTTTCGTAATTCACGCAAGACTCGTCCCGGGACTTAGAAGCCTTTGGATATACAACCTGTTTAGCGTTTGCGCTTTCGCCTCAATCATCATGACCTACTTCGGAGTGAATTTTTACCTCTCAGGTCTTCACTCTTATGCTAGCGGAGACAAAGTGGTAACCCCGGACTTCGTATACTATTCGATTGTTATCGTGACTATCCTAGCCGCTCTTTCCTACTGGAAACACAGAAAATTCTATAAGAAATAATATCAATTCAATTAAAAATCAAAGGCACATACTTTGCAAGTCATGTGCCTTTTTCTTAACTAACTATTATACCTCAAACCTATTCTCAGTAGCGTAACGTATAAGTTCGAGCTTGCCTTCGAGGTTCAGTTTCCTACAAATATTTTTACGATGAGTGCTTACTGTCATTTCACTAAGCGATAACTTATCGGCTATCTCTTTAGTAGTCATCCCGGAGCCTATCAGGTTGAGGATTTCCTTTTCACGTGGGCTCAGGTGAAATGCCTTTTCGTCGATTTTCTTAGGCAAATCCGGAAAATACTCCTCTCCTTCGGCAACGATTTTAATAGCTTTCAACAAAGTCTGCAACGATGCATTTTTCATCAAATACCCCGAAGCCCCGGCATCTTTCATCTGAAAGATAACATCTTCTTGCTCAAACATACTAAAAGCAATCACCTTACAACTCGGGCAGATTTCTTTAATCTGTTTGGTAGCAGAAATACCGTTTATTTTGGGCATACGAATGTCTGTCAACACAATATCCGGCTTGTTGATAAAAACTTGCTTCACTAATTCGTATCCGTCATTGGCTTGCCCCACAACCTCTACCCAATCTTGATGCTCGAGCAATAACTTAATCCCGTCGATGAGCGATTGATGGTCTTCTGCTATCACAATTCGAATCATATCGGTATATTTATAATTACAGTAGTTCCACTAGTGTTTGAATCGATATCAAAAGTCCCTCCATAACTTTTTATCTTCTTTTGAATATTGCTAAGCCCCATGCCTTCCTTGACATTCTTGCCAAAACCTTTCCCGTTGTCTTCAACAATAATATTGATTTCACTCTGGTGCTGTGTTAAACTCACCAATACTCTTGAGGCAGCAGCGTGTTTAATACAATTCGTAATCAGCTCCTGAATGGCTCTAAAAATAGTTATCTCAAGTGATAACTCTAAACGAGAGTTCATCCCAAACGACTGAACCTCTATCTCAAACTTCTTCGGAACAGAAGTTTTCTCGGCCAAAACTTTAAGAGCCGGTATAAGACCTTTATCGGCAATAACACCCGAGTTTTTCGCATGAGCCAATCGACGAACATTCTGATAAGCATCATTAATAAGTAAGTTTATCTTCTTAAACAACGGATTGTCTTCTTGACCCGTTTGGCTACTAAGGTTTTCAAAATTAAGTCTGAGCGAAGCCAACATACTCCCTAAATTATCATGCAAATCTTGAGCTATAAGCTGCCTTTCTTTCTCCTGCCCCTCAATCATCGCATCAATAATATTCATCTCTTGTGTCTTGAGCAAATTCTCTGATTTCTGTTGCTCAATGATCTTTTCTTGCTCAGCTATTTTCTTTTTTCGAATAAGGTATTTTATGATGAAATACGTCGCTATCAGCAAGGTCACAAACAATCCTAATGTCACAAAAAACAAAATGCGGTTAGCTCGTTGCTTTTCAGACAAAAGGATATTCTCCTTCTTGAGGTGATCATTTTCGAGTTGCTTCTTCTCGGCTTCATACTCTATCTGATACTCCTTTATAGCGGTTTCCTGTTGTTTGTAATTCAAGCTATCTGCATATTGCCTACTCAAATGCATGTAATATAGAGCATTTTTATAGTCGCCCAGGTCTTCATAATTCAAAGCCAAAGCCTTATACAGATGTGCTTTCATCCCTTTCTCATACTCTTGTATATCGAGCCCTACGGCTTCCTTAAGTAGCGCAATCGCTTTTTGATGGTCTTTTAATTTCCTATAAATAACCGCTTGATTCCCCTTAGAAGTAGCCAGCCCGTCAACAAGATTATTTTTCTCCAGATAAGGATAAAACCTCATTTCATATTCTAATCCTTTCTGAGGATCATCAAAGATTTGTGAATACAACAACCCTATAAATGTAGATACTTTATACAAATAAAGGCTGTCAGCATTTGCTTCAGCAGCCTTATATGATGTTGTAATAAATTCTAATGCCTTGTTGTAATCTTCTCTCTGAACTTGTTCGTAAGCTTTTATAAAATAATAACACGACTCTATTTTCTTATCATCATGCTTTTTAAGATAGTTCTCCATTTCATCTAAATAGACATTCGGAACTATCCCTATAACAGAATAAGCCAATTGATAATTGACCAACATGGCCTCATGCAACATCCCTAACGAAAGGTATTTCTTTTTAGCCTTTAAATAATACTTAAAAGAAATTTCATGTAACCCCTTTGCGTCAAGGAGTTGTGCTTTAGCAAAATGATATATTGCCTTTTGTTTTTCTGAGATTCTAAGTGTATCTGTTTCCGATAAAATCCCTTCTATTTCATCATACTTCCCCCTTTCAATCAAGGTCAGTAGTGAATCTATGTCTGGCTTTTGTTGTTGAGCATTTACACTAAAAGCCGTAGAAAAGAATATAAAAAACCAAGATAAAATAAATCTCATCCAAAAAATAAATTTATCATGGTTTAATAATACCATCTCCTATCGTTCCAGGCTTACCTGTTGTTACAACAATGTTTTTAGAAGCGTCTGTAGATCTTTCTGTATCGTGTTTAATTAAAACAATAATATCTTTGCCTCCAAACTCTTCTACATTAGGCACCGTAAAATGTATCTGAACAATTTCAGGAGTGGTTCCGTAGTTATCGTCGTCTCTCCCGTTTTGCGTATAAATCATCAAGCAATGCTTACCTTCCCATGTAACTTTTCTGACATCTTTTGTATCAAATTCAAAAGAAATACCTTCAATCTTGGGCATAACTACATTATACGTTGCATGACCTGATTCAACATCATAACTACCTATTCCTTTGAAAAAAATCTCATTTTCTTTCATGACTGTAATATTTTGGTTCGTATTAACAAATATAATAGAATTCTTCAAAACAGCACATATTCTGTCGTATAATATGAGCGTTTAAAAAAGTTATTTAAGATAAATGATGGATAAAACTCCTACGGATATAGGTCCAGAAAACAAGTATTCTTTTTTTCATCTTAAACGCAGTTTTAGTTAAACAAAAAAGCCGTAAGAAGATTGGGTGCAGATTTCTATACGGCTTTTCAAAAAAACAAACTTTGTATATAAACAACCACAAAAGTATAACCGGGATAAAAGGCAAAGTATACCCTACGTAGGGTATTTTAATTCCGAATCAAATCTCAAATGTTAAAATTGCCTTTTGCAACAAAAATTGTAATCAAATGAAGACATCAAGACAACTACCCTATTTTAAATATAATTGTAAATTTGTACACCTTTACACCCATTATGTTTAAACAAAAAAAAGATCTTGTCTTCCTGATTCTAGCAGGAATTTTTATTACTAATGCCGTCGTAGCAGAGTTAATTGGAGGAAAATTAATTCAAATAGGCCCTTTTGTGATGAGCATCGGGATTCTACCTTGGCCTATTGTTTTCTTAACCACTGATTTAATCAACGAATACTTCGGAAAAAGTGGTGTAAAAAAACTCTCTTATATTACTGCAATGCTTATTGCTTATGCTTTTATTGTATTGTTTTTTGCGATTACCATCCCGGCTGCCAAAGGGATTTCTCCCGTAAACGACGAACAATTTACGGCTGTCTTTGGCCAAAGTATGTGGATTATTGTCGGGAGTATTACGGCTTTCTTGCTCTCTCAGCTCATCGATATCTATGTGTTTTCATATTTCAAAAAGAAAACCGGAAACAAAAAAATATGGCTTCGAGCCACAGGCTCTACGATTATTTCTCAGCTGTTCGATTCGTTTATCGTGTTGGGAATTGCTTTCTGGCTTCCCGGAAAAATCAACACAGAAACTTTTATCTCTTCCGGACTAACAGGCTATACCTTTAAATTAGGAACAGCTATCGTGCTTACTCCTTTTATCTATTTAGGTCATTATTGGATTCAAAATTACCTCAAAGAAGAAAAATAAATTACTTTTCAATGAAATGAAATAAAAAATCCCGACTCTTTCGAGTCGGGATTTTTTTTACATTATTAAGTCTTTATGCCTGACCTGCCGGCCCGAAGTTCAAAGGAATCGAAGGTTGCTCTCCTCCTTTGATTTCTCCGTAAGTGTTCTCAAAACGTTGTATATTATCCCCTAACGCCTTAAGCAAACGCTTAGCGTGTTGAGGAGTAAGTACAATTCTTGATCTCACCTTTGCTTTCGGAGTCCCGGGCATAATGCTCACAAAATCGATTACAAATTCTGATACCGAATGATTAATGATAGCCAAATTCGAATAGATTCCTTCAGCTGTTTTTTCGTCCAATTCGATATTTATCTGTTGTTTATTAGTATCACTCATAGCTTTTCATTTATATTTTTGAAGGTAATAATTCTTCCTCTTTCGCTCCCACAATAATGTTGTCGTACTCTCTCATACCTGTACCGGCAGGGATTCTGTGTCCTACGATAACATTCTCTTTCAATCCTTCTAACGTATCAACTTTACCCGCAACTGCAGCCTCATTCAATACTTTAGTTGTTTCTTGGAACGATGCAGCCGAAATAAACGACTTAGTCTGTAACGAAGCTCTAGTAATACCTTGAAGAACCGGAGTAGCTGTTGCAGGGATTACATCTCTAGCAACTACTAGGTTTTTATCTTCACGTTTTAGTAAAGAATTTTCATCTCTAAGTGTTCTGGCAGAAATAATCTGACCAGATTTTAGAGTGGCAGAATCTCCCGGATCTTCTACAACTTTCATTCCATAAAGTTTATCGTTTTCGTCGATAAAGTCTTTCGTATGAACCAATTGCTCTTCCAAGAACAACGTATCTCCCGGATCAATGATTTGTACTTTTCTCATCATCTGACGGATGATTACCTCAAAGTGTTTGTCATTGATTTTTACCCCTTGCAGACGATACACCTCTTGAATCTCGTTTACTAAGTACTGTTGTACAGCGCTTGGCCCTTTAATTCTAAGGATATCTTCCGGAGTGATAGCTCCGTCTGAAAGTGGTGCTCCGGCTCTTACGTAGTCATTCTCTTGAACCAAGATTTGGTTTGACAATTTCACCAAATACTTTTTCACTTCACCAAAACGTGATTCAATGATAATCTCACGGTTACCACGTTTGATTTTTCCGAATGACACTACTCCGTCGATCTCAGAAACTACCGCTGGGTTTGATGGGTTACGAGCTTCTAATAGCTCAGTAATTCTTGGTAGACCTCCTGTGATATCGCCTGTTTTTGCAGAACGTCTAGGGATTTTTACTAAGATTTTACCCGCTTTAATTTTCTCTCCATCATTTACCATAAGGTGAGCCCCTACCGGTAAGTTGTAAGAACGGATAAGCTCTCCATCTTTTCCATAAATATGTAATGTTGGGATAAGCTTTTTGTTTCTTCCTTCAGAGATTACTTTTTCCTGGAATCCGGTTTGCTCGTCAATTTCAACTTGGAACGTCTGTCCTTGTTCGATATCTTCGTATTCAACTTTTCCGGTAAACTCAGAAATAATAACTCCGTTATAAGGATCCCACTTACAGATAGTTGTTCCTTTTTCTACAATATCTCCGTCTTTTACGAAAATAGTTGCTCCATAAGGAATGTGGTGAGTATTTAATACGATTCCCGTATTAGCATCAACCAATTTCAACTCTGTAGAACGAGAAATTACAATATCAACTATATTTCCTTCTGTATCCTCGCCTTTTACGGTTCTAAGCTCTTCCATTTCTAGACGACCTTTGAAACGAGCTACGATACTTGACTCTTCAGAGATTCCTCCCGCTACCCCTCCAACGTGGAACGTACGAAGTGTAAGCTGAGTACCTGGCTCCCCGATTGACTGAGCTGCAACCACTCCAACCGCTTCACCTATTTGAACCATTTTTCCTGTAGCTAAGTTACGTCCGTAACATTTAGCACAAACTCCTTTATATGATTCACAAGTTAGAGGTGAACGAACTTCAATTTTCTCGATTGGAGAATCTGCGATAGCTTTCAAGTGAGCTTCTACGATTTGCTCACCAGCTTTTACGATAACTTCAGAAGTAAGCGGGTTAACAACATCTTCTAGAGCTACACGTCCTAGAACTCTGTCCCCTAAACTTTCTACTACCTCTTCGTTCTTTTTCAAAGCCGTCACTTCAACTCCTCTGAGTGTACCACAGTCTTCCTCGTTGATGATTACGTCCTGTGCTACGTCGTGAAGCCTTCTTGTCAAATATCCGGCATCTGCTGTTTTAAGAGCGGTATCGGCAAGACCTTTACGAGCACCGTGGGTAGAGATAAAGTATTCCAAAATCGAAAGACCTTCTTTAAAGTTAGAAAGAATTGGGTTTTCGATAATCTCTCCACCTCCTGCAGTAGATTTTTTAGGCTTAGCCATCAATCCACGCATACCGGTAAGCTGACGAATCTGCTCTTTCGAACCCCTCGCTCCAGAATCCAGCATCATATACACAGAGTTGAACCCTTGTTGGTCTTCTCTAATGTTTTTCATTGCTAACTCTGTAAGCAAAGCATTCGTTGATGTCCACACATCAATAACTTGGTTATATCTCTCGTTATTGGTGATAAGCCCCATGTTATAGTTCATGGTGATTGCTTCTACTTGCTTGTTTGCTTCAGCAATCAATTCTTCTTTTTTATCAGGAATGATAATATCACCTAAACTGAAAGAAAGACCACCTTTGAATGCGAACTGATACCCCATATCCTTGATATCATCCAAGAATTTGGCTGTCGTAGGCACATTAGTTACGGCTAGGATTTTTCCGATAATATCACGAAGAGATTTCTTCGTCAATACTTCGTTAATATATCCTGCTTCTTCAGGTACTACCTCGTTGAACAATACTCTACCTGCTGTAGTTGGGATAATTTTGTATACCAACTCTCCTTTTTCATTAAAGTCTTTTGCTCTAATCTTAATTCCGGCATTCAAATCCAATTTTCCTTCATTAAGAGCAATGTGCACTTCTTCGGCAGAGTAGAACGTTTGACCTTCTCCTTTGATTTTATGTTCAGGAGTAGATTTTCTTTCTTTTGTCATATAATATAACCCAAGTACCATGTCTTGAGAAGGTACGGTAATCGGTGCACCGTTAGCCGGGTTCAAGATATTGTGCGAAGCCAACATCAAGATTTGAGCTTCCAAAATTGCCTCAGGGCCTAGCGGTAAGTGAACCGCCATCTGGTCACCGTCAAAGTCAGCGTTGAAAGCCGTACACACTAGTGGGTGCAACTGGATAGCTTTTCCTTCGATTAACTTCGGTTGGAAAGCTTGGATACCCAAACGGTGCAAAGTAGGAGCACGGTTCAGTAATACAGGGTGTCCTTTAATTACGTTTTCAAGGATATCCCATACTACAGGCTCTTTTTTATCGATAATCTTCTTAGCAGATTTAACTGTTTTCACAATACCTCTTTCTATCAACTTACGGATAACAAAAGGTTTGTAAAGCTCAGCAGCCATATCTTTAGGAAGACCACATTCGTATAATTTCAACTCAGGTCCAACAACAATTACCGAACGAGCAGAATAATCCACACGTTTTCCTAACAAGTTTTGACGAAAACGACCTTGTTTTCCTTTTAACGAGTCAGAAAGCGATTTTAATGGTCTGTTAGACTCTGTTTTTACAGCAGATGCTTTACGAGTGTTGTCGAAAAGTGAATCTACTGCCTCTTGAAGCATACGTTTTTCGTTTCTCAAGATTACTTCAGGAGCTTTAATCTCCATCAATCTTTTCAAACGGTTGTTACGTATGATCACTCTGCGATACAAGTCGTTCAAATCCGAAGTAGCAAAACGACCTCCATCAAGAGGAACTAGCGGACGCAATTCAGGCGGAATAACCGGAATTACCTTCAAGATCATCCATTCCGGACGATTTTCTCTGTTTTGGTTTGCTTCTCTGAAAGACTCAACAACGTTCAAACGCTTTAGAGCCTCTGTTTTACGCTGTTTTGAAGTTTCATTATTTGCAGCATGACGCAATTCGTACGAAAGTTCGTCCAAATCAATTCTTGCTAACAAATCCAAGATACATTCAGCCCCCATTTTAGCGATAAACTTGTTAGGGTCTGAATCATCAAGATATTGGTTCTCTATCGGAAGACTATCCAAAATGTTCAAATACTCTTCTTCTGTCAAGAAGTCCATTTTATTTAATGGTTCTCCGTCTACATTTTTAGCAATACCCGGCTGAATCACTACGTATCTTTCGTAGTAAATAATCATATCGAGTTTTTTAGACGGAAGACCAAGTAGGTATCCAATTTTGTTCGGAAGTGAACGGAAGTACCAAATATGAGCAATAGGCACTACTAGATTGATGTGACCTATTCTATCTCTACGTACTTTTTTCTCTGTTACCTCAACACCACAACGATCACAAACAATTCCTTTGTAACGGATTCTTTTATATTTTCCACAAGCACATTCGTAATCCTTTACAGGTCCAAAAATACGCTCACAGAAAAGACCGTCTCTTTCGGGTTTGTGAGTACGATAGTTAATGGTTTCGGGCTTTAGTACTTCTCCTTTAGACTCTGCTAAGATACTTTCAGGAGACATCAACCCTATTGAGATTTTATTAAATCTCTTAACTGTGTTTTTATCTTTATTTCTGTTTGTTGTCATAATAACTTTTTGTTTAAGGTTTAAGGTCAACGTTTAAGGCTGAATAGCCTTAAACGTATAACTTTAAACTATAAAATTATTCTTCTAAACGAATATCAAGTCCAAGACCTTTAAGCTCGTGCATCAATACGTTGAACGATTCTGGCAATCCTGGTTCTGGCATAGTTTCACCTTTCACGATTGCTTCATATGTCTTAGCTCTTCCAATTACGTCATCAGATTTAACAGTAAGGATTTCTCTCAATGTGCTTGAAGCTCCATAAGCCTCCAAAGCCCAAACCTCCATCTCTCCGAAACGTTGTCCTCCGAATTGAGCCTTACCTCCAAGCGGTTGCTGTGTGATAAGAGAGTATGGTCCAATCGAACGAGCGTGCATTTTATCATCAACCATGTGTCCGAGTTTCAACATATAGATAACTCCAACAGTTGCCGGTTGGTGGAAGCGCTCTCCGGTTCCTCCGTCGTATAGATAAGTATGGCCATATCTAGGAATTCCTGCCTCATCAGTAAGAGCATTGATTTGTTCTAACGATGCTCCGTCGAAAATAGGCGTAGCGAATTTCTTACCTAGTTTTTGTCCTGCCCATCCTAACACAGTCTCATAAATCTGACCGATGTTCATACGAGAAGGTACCCCAAGAGGGTTCAATACAATATCTACCGGGGTTCCGTCTTCTAAGAAAGGCATGTCTTCGTCTCTTACGATACGAGCAACAATACCTTTATTTCCGTGACGACCCGCCATTTTATCTCCAACTTTCAGTTTACGTTTCTTAGCAATGTAAACTTTAGCTAATTTCAAGATTCCTGATGGAAGTTCATCTCCTACCGTAACCGTAAATTTCTCTCTACGTAAAGCTCCTTGAAGGTCATTTAATTTGATTTTATAATTGTGAATCAAATCATTAACCATTTCATTAGTCTCAGGATCTGATGTCCAAGAACCTTTTGTCAAGTGAGCGAAATCTTCGATAGAAGCAAGCATTTTTTGAGAGTATTTTTTACCTTTAGGTAGAACTTCTTCTCCTAAATCATTCATTACTCCCTGAGATGTTTTCCCGTTTACAAGAGCAAACAACTTATCTATCAAACGGTTTCTAAGCTCGTTGAATTTCACAGCATATTCTGCTTCGAGTCTTTCAACATCTTCTTTATCTTTAGAACGCCTGCGTTTATCTTTTACGGCACGGGTAAAGATTTTCTTATCTAATACTACCCCATATAATGAAGGTGTAGCTTTTAATGAGGCATCTTTTACATCACCTGCTTTATCACCAAAAATAGCACGAAGAAGTTTTTCTTCTGGAGTTGGATCTGATTCTCCTTTTGGAGTAATCTTACCAATAAGGATATCTCCAGGTTTTACTTCGGCTCCGATACGGATCATACCGTTTTCGTCCAAATCTTTAGTAGCATCTTCTGATACGTTAGGAATATCGTTAGTAAGCTCTTCGCTTCCTAATTTTGTATCACGAACCTCTAATGTATAGTCATCGATGTGGATAGACGTAAAGATATCATCACGAACTACTTTTTCAGAGATTACAATCGCATCCTCGAAGTTGTATCCTTTCCAAGGCATGAACGCTACTTTAAGGTTACGTCCGATAGCTAATTCTCCGTTTTGAGTAGCGTATCCTTCACAAAGCACTTGACCTTTTTTAACTCTATCACCTTTTCTTACGATTGGCTTAAGGTTGATACAAGTACTTTGGTTTGTTTTTCTAAATTTAATTAGGTTATATGTTTTCTCATCCGGGTCGAAGCTAACCATTCTTTCACGGTCAGTTCTATCGTATTTGATTACAATTTTATTAGCATCAACATACTCAACTACTCCTTCTCTTTCAGCATTGATAAGTACTCTTGAGTCAGACGCTACTTGTCTTTCAAGACCTGTTCCTACGATTGGAGCTTCCGGTTTTAACAATGGAACCGCCTGACGCATCATGTTTGACCCCATCAACGCACGGTTGGCATCGTCATGTTCCAAGAACGGAATAAGTGAAGCTGAAATCGAAGCAATTTGGTTAGGCGAAACGTCGGTATAGTGTAACTCTTTAGGATCTACTACCGGGAAGTCCGCATCTTGCTTAGCAATTACTTTTTCTTCTAGAATAGTTCCGTCATCAGCTACTCGAATATTCGCTTGAGCAATCAATTTATCTTCTTCTTCTTCAGCAGAAAGATATACCGGTGGTTTGCTGAAGTCGATTTTTCCGTCTTTAACTTCACGATATGGAGTTTCAATGAATCCCATTGAGTTTACTTTCGCATATACCCCTAATGAAGAAATAAGTCCGATGTTTGGCCCCTCAGGAGTTTCAATAGGACAAAGTCTTCCGTAGTGAGTATAGTGAACGTCACGAACCTCGAATCCTGCTCTCTCACGAGAAAGACCTCCAGGTCCTAATGCAGAAAGACGACGTTTGTGAGTAATCTCAGCAAGTGGATTGGTTTGATCCATGAACTGAGATAATTGGTTTGTTCCGAAGAATGAATTGATAACCGAAGACAGTGTTTTCGCGTTAATCAAATCAATCGGAGTAAACACCTCATTGTCACGAACATTCATTCTCTCTCTGATGGTACGAGCCATACGAGCAAGACCAACACCAAATTGTGCCGATAATTGTTCTCCTACGGTTCTAACACGACGATTTGACAAGTGGTCAATATCATCCACCTCAGCTTTAGAGTTGATAAGTTCGATCAGATATTTAACGATAGTGATAATATCTTCTTTAGTTAAAACTTGTTTTTCGATAGGAATATCCAAGTTCAACTTTTTGTTCATTCTATAACGACCAACTTCCCCTAAGTTATATCGTTGGTCAGAGAAGAACAATTTATCGATAATACCACGAGCGGTTTCTTCATCAGGCGGTTCCGCATTACGAAGCTGACGATAAATGTGCTCTACCGCTTCTTTTTCAGAGTTGGTAGGGTCTTTTTGTAATGTATTATGAATAATGGCATAGTCTGCCTGATTGTTGTCTTCTTTGTGTAGGAGAATTGTCTTAACATCAGCAGCAATAATCTCTTCAATATTATCTTTGTCAAGAACAACATCTCTATCTAAGATAATTTCGTTACGCTCAATAGATACTACTTCTCCTGTATCTTCGTCAACGAAATCTTCGTGCCAAGTGTTAAGCACACGAGCGGCTAATCTTCGACCAATATATTTTTTCAGACCTGTTTTAGACACTTTAATCTCTTCAGCTAGGTCGAAAATTTCAAGAATGTCTTTATCCCTTTCAAAACCGATGGCTCTGAACAACGTAGTTACAGGAAGTTTTTTCTTTCTATCGATGTAAGCATACATCACGTTGTTGATATCGGTAGCAAACTCGATCCACGAACCTTTGAAAGGAATAACCCTAGCAGAATACAATTTAGTTCCGTTAGCGTGGAATGACTGTCCGAAGAAAACTCCAGGAGAACGGTGTAATTGAGAAACAACCACGCGCTCTGCTCCGTTGATTACGAAAGTACCACTCGGAGTCATGTATGGGATTGTTCCTAAATACACATCCTGAACAATAGTTTCGAAATCCTCATGTTCAGGGTCTGTACAGTATAGTTTTAACCTTGCTTTAAGGGGTACACTATACGTTAGTCCTCTGTCAATACATTCCTCAATTGTGTAACGAGGCGGATCAATAAAGTAATCCAAGAACTCGAGCACAAATTGATTACGAGTGTCTGTAATCGGGAAGTTTTCCATAAAGGTGTTATACAACCCTTCATTGCCTCTCTCGTCAGATTTGGTTTCCAATTGGAAGAAATCTTTAAACGATTTAATCTGAATATCCAAAAAGTCCGGATACTCAGGAATGTTTTTCGTAGAGGCAAAACTCAATCTTTCAGTCTGATTTGTTATCATCAATGGACAAAATTTTGATTTTAAAAAAAAGTAATTTTTTGTGTTAAAACACTGTTTATGTAATACTTCTTTTTTTTGAAATCAATACATCTCTAAAAACCAATTAGTATATCAGCTAACTTGTTTTCTTTCTTCGTATTGACTAAAAATTTTTCGTATTCTAAACTATTAAAATAATAAAATTTGATATATAATTTTATTATACGAAAAATGGTTTAGACCTTTGAGCGAGAACTCAAGGTCTAAACCTAGCTTGTGAAGCAATATGAATTACTTAAGCTCTACTACAGCTCCAGCCTCTTCTAAAGCCTTTTTAAGACCTTCAGCCTCGTCTTTAGAAACTCCTTCTTTAACTGTAGCAGGAGCACTGTCAACTACATCTTTAGCCTCTTTAAGTCCTAGTCCTGTAAGCTCTTTTACAGCTTTAACAACTGCTAATTTAGAAGCTCCAGCATCTTTCAATATTACTGTGAACTCTGTTTGCTCAGCAGCAGCAGCTCCAGCATCTCCACCTCCAGCAACTACTACAGCTGCAGCAGCAGGCTCAATACCGTATTCTTCTTTTAAAATTGTAGCTAATTCGTTAACTTCTTTAACTGTCAAATTAACTAATTGTTCTGCGAATTGTTTTAAATCTGCCATTTTTCTAGCGTTTTAATCGTTTTTAATATATGTTTTAATAAGTGCGCAATTTTATTCCTCTCCGTCTTTAAATTGATTTTTAAGAGCTGAAATAACTCTTTGAGCCGGAGATTGAAGTAATCCGATAATTTCTGCAATAACTTCTTCTTTAGATTTGATAGCAACTAGACTGTCTAATTGGTTGTCACCAATATAAACTTCTTCGTTGATATATGCTCCTTTAAGAATAGGTTTATCAGCTTTTTTACGGAATTCTTTGATGATCTTAGCAGGGCCGTTAGCCACATTTGCAATCATTATAGCAGTATTACCTTTTAATGTCTGAGGTAATTCGCCATAATTTTTTCCATCAGCTTCCATTGCTTTTGAAAGCAATGTATTTTTCACTACCTCTAATTTAACTCCTGCTTTAAAAGCAGCTCTTCTTAAATCTGAAGTAGTCTGAGCATTTAACCCAGAAATATCTGCAATATAGAATATATTTGCATCAGCCAACTTTGCAGTTAAATCCTGAATAGCGATTGATTTTTCTT
>CAYZBA010000007.1:0-24164 GCA_964476555.1 uncultured Flavobacterium sp. | reverse complement strand
AAATAACAAATAAATAAAAACCCTCACTTTTGGTGAGGGTTTTTTACTTTAATAAGCTCTTTGATTGTTTCCTTCGTAGAAGTTAATGAAAGCTTGGTTTACTACTCGATTTCCTCCAGGGGTGGGATAATCTCCGGTAAAGTACCAATCTCCAAGATTTTCAGGACAGGCCTTATGCAGGTTTTCTACCGATTGGAAGATTACTTTTAGTTCTGCTTTTAAATCTTCAGGAGAAACAAGTTCAGCGATTTTATCCGAAATTTCTTCATCTGTAAACGGTGCATAAATTTCTTTTACGAAATTTACTACTTCGTCGTCTTTAAGTTTTTCTTGTTCTTTCGATTTCTTGTAAACCTCTTCGACAATATTATACATATTTCGTTCTTTCAAAAGCTCTAGGGCAGCTCTAAAGGCTACGAAATCCCCGATTTTTGCCATGTCAATTCCATAACAGTCTGGATAACGGATTTGCGGAGCAGAAGACACAATCACGATTTTTTTCGGGTTGAGTCTGTCTAGCATACGGATGATGCTTTGTTTCAGAGTTGTTCCTCTTACGATACTATCATCAATGATAACCAAGTTGTCAGTTGGTTTTACAACCCCGTACGTGATGTCGTATACGTGAGCTACCAAGTCATTTCTAGAATTGTCAGAAGTGATGAAAGTACGAAGTTTAGCATCTTTGATAGCTATTTTTTCTGTTCTGATTTTGACAGAAAGAATTTCTTCGAGTTTTTCTTTTGTAAGGGTTTTTCGGTGATCGAGTATGTATTGATTTTTTCTTTGGTTTAGGAAATCATTAGCTGCTTCGCTCATTCCGAAGAATGAAGTTTCGGCCGTATTAGGGATGTATGAAAATACGGTATTATCTGTATCGTTATCGATAGCCTCGAGTACTTTTGGTAAAACTAATCTTCCTAATTCTTTACGTTCTTTATAAATAATCGCATCACTACCTCTGGAGAAATAAATACGTTCAAAGCTACATGCTTTTTTAACGGTAGGCGTAATGATTTCTTCTTGGAAGACTTTACCGTTTTTCTTGATGATTAAAGCACTTCCGGGATTAATTTCCTTTATTTTTTCGAACGGAACGTTGAAAGCGGTTTGAATTACGGGTCGTTCTGAAGTTACTACTACAATTTCATCATCTTGATAGTAATAAGCAGGTCTGATACCGGCTGGGTCTCTGAAAACGAATCCGTCTCCATGGCCTAGAAGCCCTGCCATAGCGTACCCACCGTCCCAGTTTTTAGAAGCTCTTCTGAGGATTCTTCCGATGTTTAAACGTTCTGCGATAACAGCTGTAGCATCTTTTTTAGAGATGTTTTCTTCTTTACATTCTTGGTATAAGTCGGCTACTTCATCATCGAGGAAGTGACCTATTTTTTCCATCACTGTAATTGTATCGGCCAATTCTTTCGGGTGTTGACCAATTTCAACCAAACTGTTAAACAGTTCTTTTACGTTGGTCATATTGAAGTTTCCTGCTACAATCAGGTTTCTGTGCATCCAGTTGTTTTGTCTCAGGAAAGGGTGTACGCTCTCGATGTTGTTTTGTCCGAAAGTTCCGTAGCGAACATGCCCCAAAAGCAATTCACCGATGTAAGGGATATTTTGTTTTTGCCAGTTTACATCTTCTGCGAACTGAGGGTTTTGTTCTAGAGCAGTCGAGATTCTTTGGTTAATCTGGGTAAAAATATCTTGAATAGGTTGAGGCTGATTAGAACGAATTCTCGAGATATAACGTTCACCTGGTTTTACATCGAATTTAATGCTGGCAAAACCGGCTCCATCTTGTCCTCTGTTGTGTTGTTTTTCCATCAACAGGTACATTTTTTCTACACCATAGAAGGCCGTTCCGTATTTCTCCTTATAATACTCAAGGGGTTTAAGGAGTCTTAAAAGAGCAATTCCACATTCGTGTTTTATACTGTCGCTCATATCAAAGTTTGTTGTGTTTAGTAGTTGTTATTGTTATATAGTTGACATAAAAACCCCTCTTTCAGGAGGGGTTTGGTTTATTTTTCTAAAGAGATATCAAATTGTGTCAAGGCTCGGAATTGGTGCAGTCTATTCAAAAATTCTCTTTGAGTAAGTTCTAACATGCGTTCTGTCCCGAATTTTTCTACACAGAATGAGGCTAAATTCGAGCCAAAAATAATTGCATTTTTCAAGTTTTCAAAAGATACGTTTTCGCTTTGTGTGATATAACCGCAAAAACCACCTGCGAATGTGTCTCCGGCTCCTGTAGGGTCAAATACTTCTTCTAGCGGAAGTGCAGGAGCAAAGAATACTTCAGATTCATTAAACAATAAAGCTCCGTGTTCTCCTTTTTTAATCACTACATATCTAGGGCCCATTTTTTGGATTTTAGCTGCAGCTTTTACTAGAGAATATTCACCCGAAAGTTGTCTTGCTTCCTCATCGTTTATGGTGATTACATCTACTCTTTTCAATACTTCCATGAGTTCCGGAAGGGCACAATCCATCCAGAAGTTCATAGTGTCCAGCACGATAAGTTTAGGTTGTTTTGTCATTTGGTCAAGCACCTGACTTTGAATGTTAGGGTGTAAGTTTCCCAGCATTACGATATCTGCATCTTTAAAGTTTTCAGGTACTTTTGGCTGAAAGTCTGCCAAGGTGTTTACTTGGGTTTCTAGTGTATCTCTTGAGTTCAAATCATTGTGATAACGACCGCTCCAGAAGAAAGTTTTACCTTCTTTAATGATTTCGATACCAGAGATATCGATATCTCTATCAGAAAGTAAGTCTAGATATTCCTGAGGAAAGTCACCACCTACAACAGATACAAGTCCGATTTTTACATCAAAATTTGAAGCAGATAATGAGATATAAGTTCCTGCTCCCCCTAAAATTTTGTCGGTTTTCCCGAATGGTGTTTCGATAGCATCAAAGGCAACCGTTCCGACAACTAAAAGTTTATTCATCTTTAAATTAATTCAGAACGCAAAGGTACTTATAAAATAAAAAATGTGCAATTGAAGTTGGGTAAGATTTTTAGCTTTGAAATCATTGGTTTACAAGAGTCCGGCTTCTTGATTTTCGTAAAACGAATCAACCGAGAGTTTTTCTTGACTGGCAGCGAAAACAGCCAGTTGGTCACATCGTTCGTTTTGAGGGTGGTTGTTGTGGCCTTTTATCCATTTAAAGTCGACTTGGTGTTTTCGATATACTCTTAGAAATCGCATCCATAAATCTGGGTTTTTTACACCCTTGAAGTTTTTCTTTTCCCAGCCGAGAATCCATTTTTGATTCACGGCGTCTACGACGTATTTGCTATCTGAGATTACGAGGACTTTCGTGTTGGGTTTTCGCAATTTTTCAAGTCCCACAATAACAGCCAAAAGCTCCATGCGGTTGTTGGTCGTGAGTCGGAATCCTTCATAAAACTCTTTTTTATAATTTGAGTTAGGGACCTCCATAACCACGCCGTAGCCTCCCGGTCCGGGATTGCCTTTAGAAGCTCCGTCTGTATATATATGGACCTGGTACATTTTTATATATGAATAAGGACTCTGTGGAGGCACAGAGGATAGACTCGAATTTTTATTTTAGTAATTGCTCTACAACAACCGGAAAATTTTTGTGTTCTAATGTAAGCACTTTGGCTGCTATTTCTTCCGGAGAATTACAGTCGGTTACGTTAATGCTTTCTTGAAATATAATGTTTCCTTCGTCATAATGTTCGTTTACGTAGTGAATAGTCATTCCGGATTCGGGTTCTTTATTTTCGAACACAGCTTTATGAACATGGATGCCATACATACCTTTTCCTCCATACTTGGGCAATAGAGCCGGGTGAATGTTGATGATTTTATTCGGATAGGCTTTAATCATATAATCCGGAACCTTGAGAAGGAATCCAGCTAGGACAATAAGTTCGGGGTTATAGGATGTGATTTTGTCAAGGAATGATTCTTCGGTAAACTCCGATTTTGAGAAAATCACACTTGAGATGTTGTATTTTTTTGCTCGGTCTATTACTCCTGCATCACTTCGATTGGTGAATACAGCTGCGATTCGAATACTATTATTATTTTCGAAATGTTTGATAATAGTTTCGGCGTTTGAACCCGAACCAGAGGCAAAAATGATGACGTTTTTCATAGGAGAAATTTAGGTGCAAAAAAACGAATTATTAGCCAGAAAAAGAAGTTGGCATATTTGTATTTGAAAAAAAAAGTTTATCTTGCACCATAATATTTGCGTAAAAATAGCGATTTAAAATAAATTTTTTAATTTTGCGACCTAATTCAAATACTAAAAACAGAAGATTATGTCAGACATTGCATCAAGAGTTAAAGCGATTATCGTGGACAAATTAGGAGTTGACGAGAACGAAGTAGTAACTGAGGCTAGCTTCACAAACGATTTAGGAGCTGATTCTTTGGATACTGTTGAGCTTATTATGGAGTTTGAAAAAGAATTCGATATTCAAATTCCGGATGACCAAGCAGAAAACATCGCAACTGTTGGTCAAGCAATCTCTTATATCGAAGAGGCTAAAAAGTAATAACACAAAACATCTTGTGTTTAGGGAATCCCTAAAACACAAGATGTGTTATTTTGGTTAGAAAACACAAGCGGTCTAGAACCACTTTAATACGTATATATATATTTACTGTAGTACCCATATTAGTTCTTGGTCAAGATAAACTTTTCGGAACGGATATGGGTTTTTTGAAATATTAAAATTTTAAAATATGGCTTTAAGACGAGTTGTAGTTACCGGATTAGGAGCATTAACGCCTATCGGAAATAGCGTAGAAGAGTATTGGAATGGTCTTATTAACGGAGTGAGCGGAGCTGCTCCGATCACTTATTTTGATGCTTCTAAATTTAAAACACAGTTCGCTTGTGAGCTGAAAAATTTTAATGTTGAAGACTTTATTGACCGCAAAGAAGCCAGAAAAATGGATAAATATTCTCAGTATGCTATGGTTACGGCTACTGAGGCAATGGAAGATGCCGGATTTGATTTATCTAAATTAGATCTAGATAGAGCAGGAGTTATTTGGGGGTCTGGAATTGGAGGGTTACAAACGTTTCAAGACGAGGTTACCGGCTTTAATCAAGGTGATGGAACTCCAAAATTCAATCCGTTTTTCATTCCGAAAATGATTGCAGATATTGCTGCAGGACTTATTTCTATGAAATATGGGCTTCGTGGGCCTAATTTCACGACCGTTTCTGCTTGTGCTTCATCAACTAATGCGATTATTGACGCTTTCAATTATATCCGTTTAGGACATGCAGACGTAATACTTACAGGAGGTTCTGAGGCAGCAGTAACGATTGCAGGAATCGGAGGGTTTAATGCTATGCATGCGCTTTCTACGAGAAATGACGATCCGAAAACTGCTTCAAGGCCAATGGACAAAGACAGGGAAGGATTTGTGCTAGGGGAAGGAGCCGGGGCTCTAGTTCTAGAAGAATATGAGCATGCAAAAGCTAGAGGTGCAAAAATCTATTGTGAAATAGGAGGAGGAGGAATGTCTGCAGATGCTCACCACCTTACAGCACCACACCCGGAAGGGTTAGGTGCCAAAAAAGTGATGTTGAATTGTTTGAAAGATGCAGGTCTTAAGCCAACAGATGTTGATGGTGTAAATATGCACGGAACATCGACACCACTTGGAGATATTGCAGAAAGCAAAGCTATTCTTGAAGTATTTGGGGAGCATGCTTATACATTGAATTTGAATTCCACTAAATCTATGACAGGGCACTTGCTAGGAGCTACGGGAGCTATCGAGGCAATTGCTTGTATTTTATCTATCAAGCACGGAATTGTGCCACCAACTATCAACCATTTTACGGATGATGAAAATATAGATCCAAGACTTAATTTCACTTTCAACAAAGCTCAAAAGAGAGATATGAAAGTGGTGATGAGTAATACATTTGGATTTGGAGGGCACAATGCTTGTATATTGGTAAAAAAATTAGATATCTAAAATTCCGAATGAACTTTTTAAAGAAAATACTGAAAACTTCCCGTACTGAACAAGACGGGATTTTTTTTTCAAAAATTCATAAGATAACCGGATTTAAGCCCCAAAATCTAGAGGTTTATCAAAGAGCTTTCACTCACCGTTCTGCCAATAAAACAGATGAACAAGGAAACACCATCAGTTACGAAAGGCTCGAGTTTTTAGGCGATGCTATGCTGGGTAGTGTGATTGCGGCTCATTTGTTTAATGAAGTACCCAACCAAGATGAAGGATATCTCACGAAGATGCGCTCTAAAATTGTGAGCCGCGAGAATTTGAATAATTTAGGAAAAGATTTAGGTCTTATCGAATTGGTATCAGGCAAAGTAGTTTCACAGAAGCAATTCGGAGAAAACATCTACGGAAATCTTTTTGAGGCCCTTGTGGGAGCAATTTATTTGGATAGAGGTTATTTGGTTTGTGAGAAATTCATTCACAAAAAGCTCATTGCGCCGTATGTAGATATCGAGAAGTTAGAGGGTAAAATCATCAGTTATAAGAGCCTTTTGATAGAGTGGTGTCAGAAAAACAAAAAGGTTTTCGAAATAAAAACCGGTCAAGAAGAAAGCGCAGATGTTCAAAAACACTTTTGGGCACAACTATATATCGATCAGAAGTTGGTCGCCAAAGCCAGAGCTACTTCAAAGAAAAAAGCAGAGGAAACTGCTTCAAAACGAGCATACTTCTCTTTACAAAACCATATCGAAGTCAAGAAAAAGTAAAAAGGATTTCGTTTAATTTCCTTTCAAAATTTTCTAAAACAACTATATCGTTTTCGTTGAAAAAGTTGTATTAAACTTTTGTAAATTGGTTTTTATAGTGAAATATATTGCGTACATTTACATTTGATTTTGTTTGTTTTAAGATGAAAAATCAGTATGAAAATCCACAAACTCAATATTCAGGATTTTAATGAAATAGATTATAATCTGATAGCTATTCATACTACACTTGAGGATTATCACTTGGCTTTCCTTATCAATTCTCAGCTCAACATTTCATTAAAACGAGATAAAGAAGATGTGATTTCACAGACTGAATTTGGTGAAGTAGGATTTTCGAAATTTACTTTTGAGGATGAAAAATGCGGTTTGTTTTGGAGTTTGATTCAAAATCAAAAATGGGTAGAAACAAGTCCTTCTCGGGACGATTATCTGATTTTTGGAGAACCTCAAAAGCATAAAGTCTTTTTTTTAAACGAGATTAAAAACGTAGATTATTTTTTGAAGATAGAAGAAGTGGAAACAGTAGATGAAGCTGTTGAAATTTCGAATAGAATCCAGGAAATTGATAAAGTAATAGCGGCTTTTATTGTAGATACAGATCGCTTAAAAGCCAAGAACCATTTAATTTTTTAAAGAACAATGTCCACCCGAAAAAAAACTAAAATAGTAGCAACACTAGGCCCTGCCTGTAGTACGGAAGACGTTATAAAAAAAATGATTGATGAAGGAGTGAACGTATTCCGTATCAACTTTTCACATGCAGACTATAGCGATGTGAAGTCGAAAATAGATATTATTCGAAATTTAAATCAAAAATACGGTTATAACACGTCTATTTTGGCCGATCTTCAAGGTCCTAAGCTTCGCGTAGGGATTATGAAGGAAGATGTGGTTGTTAAGCCAGGAGATATAATTACTTTCACAACGGCTGAAAATGTTCACGGAACCGCCGAAAGAGTTTATATGAACTACAAGGCATTCCCAAAAGATGTCAAACCCGGGGAGAGAATCTTGCTCGATGATGGTAAGCTCATTTTTGAAGTGCTCGAAACAGACGAAAATACAGAGGTAAAAGCCAAAGTTATTCAAGGCGGTCCTTTGAAGTCGAAAAAAGGAGTGAACCTTCCGAATACGAATGTTTCGCTTCCTGCCTTAACAGAAAAAGACATCAAAGATGCTCTTTTCGCTATCGAGAATCATGTAGATTGGATAGCCCTTTCGTTTGTGAGAACCCCGAAAGATTTAGAGGAATTGCAAGATTTGATTGCAAAACATTCTGACCATAAAATTCCTATTATAGCTAAAATCGAAAAGCCTGAAGCTGTTGAAAACATCGATAGAATTGTGGCTTTCTGTGATGGGCTTATGGTAGCTAGAGGTGATTTAGGAGTAGAGCTTCCTGCTCACGAAGTTCCTCTTATTCAGAAAAAGCTGGTGAATAGAGCGAAATCTGCTCGAATTCCTGTAATCATCGCTACTCAAATGATGGAGACGATGATTACGAGCCTTACACCTACTCGTGCAGAGGTGAATGACGTTGCTAACTCTGTTATGGATGGAGCCGATGCCGTAATGCTTTCCGGAGAGACTTCGATAGGGAATTTTCCTGTAGAGGTAATTAAGAAGATGACTCAAATTATTGAAGCTGTTGAAGATTCTCCGTTGATTCAGGTTCCGAAAAATATTCCTCAGACTCGGACTAGACGTTATATCACGAAGTCGATTTGTTATCATGCCGCACAAATGGCGAACGAAATCAGTGCTAAAGTGATTACTACTCTTACAAACAGCGGTTATACTGCTTTTCAAATCTCTGCATGGAGGCCACAAGCTCATATTTTAGTGTTTACGTCGAATCGAAGAATTCTTACTCAAATGAATTTACTTTGGGGGGTGAATGCTTTTTATTATGATAAAATGGTGAGCACAGATGATACGGTTGAAGATATCAATAAAATTGCTCAAGACTATAAATATGTAGAACCTGGAGATATGGTTGTCAACTTAGCTGCGATGCCGGTAGTAGAAAAAGGAATGGTGAATACGCTTCGTATTTCTCAAATAAGTTAAAAAGAATATGTCCCGAATTCGGGACATATTTTATTTCTTGAATTTTGATAAAGCTTCTTTGGTGAAGTCGGAAAGCACTAGTCTTCCTGAGATAGTTGCCCGTTCATAGAGTAATGTGTCCCAATTTTCGGTTCCTTCCCACATTACTTTTTTCATTTCATACAAAGCTTCCGGATTGCATTCTGCCAATTTTGAACAGAAAATTTCGAGTTCTTTATCTAAGTCATTTACGGATTCATATACCTCGGCATACAATCCTTTGTTTTTTGCCCAATAAGCATTTTTCCATTGATAGGGTGCTAAAGTCATTTCACTCATGGCGGCTTTCCCGATTTTTCGAGAAACGGCGGGCTCAATCACAAAAGGGCCAATCCCTATAGCAAGTTCTGACAATTTCACAGCTGCATCTACACTAGCTAACGCATAATCACAAGCCGAAATAATTCCTACACCGCCACCCACGGCTTTTCCGTGAATCCTACCCACGATAATTTTAGAGCATTTCCGCATCGCATTGATAACATTGGCAAAGCCTGAAAAAAATTTTTTTCCGGATTCTGCATCGTTAACAGCCAATAATTCATCAAAACTAGCCCCAGCACAAAAGGCTCCTTCGCCTTCGCTTTTCAAAAGAATAAGGTTAACAAGGGGATTTTCGCTTAATGTGTTTAATTCTTTTGTTAACCGGTCTAAAAGCTCGCCAGGAAAAGAATTGCTCTGAGGATGCCCAAATTCTACTGTGGCTATTTTGTTTTCGATTTTAGTATATAACGAACCGTTGGGTCTTGAAGTCATTTTGTTGAATTGTTTAGTTGTTTATTTGTTAAATCGTTTTCAAACGATTTGGGATTCCAAAAATAAAAAAAACAATCCAAGTAAAAGCTACTTGGACTGTTTTTCAGTTGAACGAATGAATGTTTTTTATTATCTAATAATGTATCTTTCGATTTCTCCGTTTGGTTTTAAGAGTTCGATTCGGGTTGGAGAGTTTGGTCGTTTTCTGGCCATAATATCGTTAAGTGTCTTAGTGTTTTGAACTTTGATTCCGTCTACCGAAAGGATTACTTTTCCTTCGACTTCTTCGAACTCTGTACTTGTTTTAATTTTCACTCCGTAATTTACTCCGAATTTCTTTTTGTCACTAGAGGATAAGTCTTCTACTTCCATTCCGAAGAATTCAGTCGTAAGGAGTTCTGACTTAGTTAATTTTACATAGGTTTCTATTTCTTTGTTGTTTCTGATGACGTGAACAGTTACTACATCATCAGGTCGTTTAGTAGAGATGTATCCTGTAAGTTCAGCATACGAATTGATTTGTTGATTGTCGATTCTGATGATGATATCACCTTTTTTAAGTCCCGCTTTTTCAGCCCCCGATCCTTTTGTTACTTCTGATATATAGAAACCTTGTGTTCTGTTAATGCCTAATTCTTCTGCAACGGCTTGATTAAGTTCGCCTCCTTTTATACCCAAAACGCCTCTTTGTACATTACCGAATTCCATGATGTCTTCGATAATTTTTCGGGTAATATTGGAAGGAACTGCAAAAGAATAACCTACATAGGCTCCTGTTGTCGATGAGATCATGGTATTAATTCCGATAAGCTCTCCGCGAGTGTTTACTAGAGCTCCACCGCTGTTTCCAGGATTGACCACTGCATCGGTTTGAATGAAGGATTGAATGTTGTTTTGCATAGAACTACCCACATTTCTAGCTTTAGCAGAAATAATTCCGGCTGTAACGGTAGAATTTAAGTTGTAAGGGTTTCCGACGGCTAACACCCATTCACCAACTTTTACGTTGTCAGAGTCTCCGAAAACGGCATACGGCAATTTTTCGTTAGCATCGATTTTTAACAGGGCGATATCCATTTGAGAATCTGTCCCAATAAGTTTTGCTTTGTAGGCTTTTTTGTTGTTTAGGGTGATTTCGATTTCAGAAGCATTATTAATTACGTGATTGTTAGTTACGATATAACCGTCTTCTGAAATGATTACTCCTGAACCGGTTCCGATTTGAGTTTGAGGCTGTCCACCACCACGATACCCGAAAAAGAATTCCATTATTGGGTCATTAACTTGTCTGTATGAAACGTTCTTAACGTGAACTACAGAGTTAACAGCTATTTCTGCTGCTTGAGTAAAATCAGGAGCTTCTGCAGTAAGACCTACATTTTGGAAGTTGGCTGTAGGTATAGGAGCTAAAGTTGTAATTCCTCCTTGACGAGTTGTAGTAGGTTCTTCAAAGAATAATTTATATGCGCCTAGAGTAACTCCACCACTTAATAGAGCTACCAAAAACAAGGATGACAATTTTCTCATAATCCATGCAGTTTTAAATTGACTCTAAATTTACTGCATTTTTTATGCCAAAAAACCTTGTTAACTGCTGATTAACAAGGTTTAACAATTTTTTAAAAATTGAGTGAAATTTTGTCAGATTAGCTGATTCGTTCCATCAAGCACATATAAAATCCGTCGAATCCAGATTGATGAGCTAAGATTTTTTCGTCTGTGATAAACTTAAATCCTTTTCCGTTTTCTGAGTCTAAGAATCTCTGAATTTGTTCTTGATTTTCGCTAGGTAGAATTGAACAAGTTGCATAGACCAATTTTCCCCCTACTTTTACCATTTTAGAGTAATCGCGAAGCACTTGCTCTTGTACTTTTTTGATATTCTCTACGAAATCGGCTTCGAGTTTCCATTTAGCATCCGGATTTCTTTTCAAAACTCCTAATCCGCTACAAGGAGCATCAATCAATACCCTGTCTGCTTTATCGTGTAGTTTTTTGATAACTTTAGTTGAATCGATAATTCGGTAATCAAAGTTGAAAACTCCGTTTCGTTTGGCTCTTAATTTTAGCTGTTTCAATTTACTTTCGTAAATGTCCATAGCGATGATTTGCCCTTTGTTTTCCATAAGCGAAGCCATATGTAGGGTTTTACCTCCTGCTCCGGCACAGGCATCTACTACCCGCATTCCTGGTTTTACATCCAGCAAATAAGCCACTTTTTGAGACGAAGCATCTTGCACTTCAAAAAGTCCTTGTTTGAAAGCATCAGTTAAA
Source organism: uncultured Flavobacterium sp. (assembly GCA_964476555.1). Taxonomy (GTDB): domain Bacteria; phylum Bacteroidota; class Bacteroidia; order Flavobacteriales; family Flavobacteriaceae; genus Flavobacterium. Next base: position 12,280 of record CAYZBA010000007.1, on the reverse strand, counting down.
AAAACGTTAGTTCTTTCTTTCAGCATCAAAGCATCGGGGTAGTCTTTTAGAAATTCGGTTTCGATGTTTTCGTCCATTAAAATCGAGCGCAATTTTTGTTTTGTAGTCTTGAGCGTATTTACACGAAGCACCACTTTAGCCGGTTGGTTTTGAGCCGCGATTTCTTTGGTCCAAATATCTTCGCCAAGTTCTTTGACACCGAGTTCATCCATCCAATCCGGGATAGATTCTCTAAAACGTCTTTCTTTGGATAAGGTGTCAAATTTTCCTTTAATTCTTCTTTCGGGAGTTCCTTCAAGTTGTCTCCAATCAGGAATTGGGTAACCGCGTAGTACGGCCCATACGGCAAACATCCTCCATAGTTCGTCACGGTTAAAAGGTTCTTTAACTTCTGCAATTTCAGCATATAGTCTTTTCCAACGTACGATTTCGTAGATGGTTTCGGCTACGAATTTGCGGTCGTGACTTCCCCAACGTTTATCTTTTTTGAGTGCTCTTTGCACTACTTTGTCTGCATATTCTTTTTCGTTAAAAATTGCATTTAACGAATCAATGGTAGTGTAAACTAAATTTCTATGTAATCTCATCTTGTTATAATTCAGGTGCAAAGGTAATTCATTTGTCTCAGTTTTAATTTAATTAAATACTAATTTGGGCCATAAGTTAAAATGAACTATTTTTGGACGAATTTAAATATGTTTTATGAGTAACATTAGACACAACTGGACGAAAGAAGAAATCATCACTCTATATAATAAACCTTTGATGGATTTGCTTTATGAAGCAGCCACAATTCACAGACAATATCATGACCCAAACGTAGTTCAAGTTTCCACTTTGCTTTCTATCAAAACAGGTGGTTGTCCTGAAGATTGTGGTTATTGCCCTCAGGCAGCTCGCTATCATACGGATATCGAAGGAAATGATTTAATGTCTGTACAACAAGTGAAAGCTCAGGCACTAAGAGCTAAAGCAGCCGGATCTTCGAGAGTTTGTATGGGTGCGGCTTGGAGAAACGTAAAAGATGGGCCTGAATTTGAACAAGTGCTCGAGATGGTGAGAACCATCAACAAACTGGATATGGAAGTTTGTTGTACGCTCGGGATGCTTACGGAAAACCAAGCGAAACGATTGGCAGAGGCAGGACTTTATGCTTATAACCATAATTTAGATACGTCGGAAGAATACTATAAAGAAGTTATATCGACCCGTGGTTATGAAGATCGTTTGAAAACTATCGAGAACGTTCGAAAAACTAACGTTACGGTTTGTAGCGGTGGAATTATTGGTATGGGAGAGTCTATCGAAGACCGTGCAGGAATGTTAGTGGCATTGGCGTCGCTTAATCCGCAACCGGAATCTGTGCCTATCAATGCTTTGGTGGCAGTTGAGGGAACTCCAATGGAAAACGAAAAGCCGGTTGAAATTTGGGAAATGATTCGAATGGTAGCTACTACTCGAATTGTGATGCCAGAAACGCAAGTCCGTCTTTCTGCCGGAAGAACTCAAATGAGTAGAGAAGGTCAGGCGATGTGTTTTTTTGCCGGAGCTAACTCGATTTTTGCCGGAGATAAATTACTTACTACTCCGAATCCGGATGTGAATGAGGATATGAAGATGTTTGAGCTTTTAGGTTTAAAACCTCAAAAGCCTTTTACGAAAATTTCGCAACCCAAAACTGTTGAAGCAGCTGATTCTCAGTATCAACCACTAGGTGAAAAGCCGAAATGGTCAAGACCGGGGCATACTATTGAGCGCAACGTAGAGGCTTCATTGAAAGGAAAATTGGCCAAAACAGAATAACAACTTTTACTTGAATTAAAAAATCCGTAAGCCGAAAGACTTACGGATTTTTTATTATTAATTGATTCTTATCTGTGAAGGCTTGTAAATAGTTGAAAGCTAATGGCATAAAAAAACCTCAGATTTCTCTGAGGTTTTAATTTGGATGAATGTTATCCTGATGTGACCTCGACAGGATTCAAACCTGTAACCTTCTGAGCCGTAATCAGATGCGCTATTCAGTTGCGCCACGAGGCCTTTATTTGAGGCTGCAAAATTAAGCAACAAAATTGATTTTTCAAAATATTTTGCTTGAAAAAATCTTAAAAGTTACTATTTGGCCTGTTTTCTTATCTTACAGCAATTACAGAAATTTCAACATCTACGTTTTTAGGCAAAACCGATACCTGAACTGTTTCACGAGCAGGCGCCCAATTGGTAGGGAAGTAACTTCCATAAACTGTATTGATTTTCGCAAAATCATTCATATCGGTAATGAAGATAGTCGCTTTTACTACGTTCGAGAAATCCATGTCCGCTGCTTCTAGGACGGCTTTTAGATTTTTCATTACCTGATGAGTTTGTGCTTCAATTGAGCTAGTGATAAGTTCTCCGTTTTCAGGATTTAGAGCAATTTGCCCGGAAACGTATAAAGTGTTGTCTGATAATATGGCTTGGCTGTATGGACCGATTGGGGCTGGTGCTTTTTCTGTAAAGATGATTTTTTTCATTTCATATCATTTTTAATAATAAACTTCACTGACTTGGTGCTAAAAACTAAAACTCTCTCATTTTGTTAAGTTTTTCTTGGGCTTCGAGTTCTTCAATTGGAATTACTTTCAAGAACGACGGGTGTTGTTCAATAGCATATTCAATTTTTTCTACAATTTGTTCGATAGTCTCATTTTCGTAATCAATTTGTAGAGGCTCTTTAATAACCATTGATTGCAGGATACCTTTCTTTTTGGTTCGAAGTCCTTTTTTGTCAAAAGACCTTCTAAATCCGTCAATCACGATAGGAACAACAATAGGTTTATGGTTTTTGATGATGTGAGCCGTTCCTTTTCTGATAGGTTTAAACGATTTGGTGGTTCCTTGCGGAAAGGTGATTACCCAGCCGTCTTTCAGTGCGATTCCTATATTTTCGGTATCGTTAGGGTTCACTTCTCTTTTCTCTTGAATGTCTTGTCCTTTGGCCCTCCAAGTGCGCTCTACGCTAATCGAACCGGCATACGCCATGATTCTCGGGAGGATTCCGGATTTCATAGTTTCTTTGGCAGCAATAAAGTAAATATTCAATTTAGGCTGCCATAAGTAACTAATGTTTCTGATGTTGTCTTCTCGACCTTTTAGACTAGCGTTGAATACGTGAAGCATAGCCACCACATCTGCAAAGTAGGTCTGATGGTTAGAAATGAAGAGCACTCCTGTATCAGGTAGACTTCGAATCACAGAAGAGCCTTCAATCTTGAGTTGATTGAATCCTTTGTAGCGTCTGTGAGTCAGTGCTCCTGCTATACGGATAATCCATTTCTTGATAAAAAGTATATGTCCGAAAGGATTTCGCCTGATGAGTTTCATTAGTTCGAATTTTCTTAAAAAAGAAGAACAAAGATACAGTTTTTAGGTGGAAATTACGTTGTAGATTGATGGTAAAAAATTGTAACTTTGCGCTTTTATAATAAACAACATGCAACAAATCACACAACTAACAGCAATTTCTCCTATAGACGGGAGATACAGAAGTAAAACGGAAACTTTAGCTCCGTATTTTTCAGAAGAAGCACTCATCAGATACAGAGTTTTAATTGAAGTCGAATATTTTATTGCTTTGTGTGAACTACCACTGCCTCAACTCAAAGACGTCAATAAAGCTGTGTATGAAGACTTGCGTAACATTTATCGCAATTTTACTTCTGAAGATGCGTTGGTAGTTAAAGAAATTGAGAAAACTACGAACCACGACGTAAAAGCAGTTGAATATTTCCTTAAAAAAGCTTTTGATAGATTACAACTTTCTCAATATAAAGAGTTTATTCACTTTGGGTTAACCTCTCAAGACATCAATAATACGGCAATTCCGTATTCGACTCAAGAGGCTTTTCGTGAAGTGTATTTGAAGTCGCTTATTTCTTTGGTGACGAAACTAAAAGAGCTCCAAACCGAATGGGCAGATATACCGATGCTTGCCAGAACTCACGGACAACCGGCTTCCCCTACTCGTTTAGGGAAAGAAATCGGAGTTTTTGTAGAGCGAATTGAAGAGCAAATGCGATTGCTTTTCAACATTCCGTTTGCGGCGAAATTTGGTGGAGCAACCGGAAATTACAATGCTCATAAAGTAGCTTATCCGGATATTGACTGGAGAGCTTTTGGACAAAAATTCGTAGAAGAAACGTTAGGGTTACACCATTCGTTCCCAACAACACAAATAGAGCACTACGACCATTTTGCGGCTTTCTTTGATGCTTTGAAACGAATCAATACGATTATCATCGACCTTGACAGAGATATCTGGACTTATATTTCGATGGATTACTTCAAGCAAAAAATTAAAGCAGGAGAGGTAGGTAGTTCTGCTATGCCACACAAAGTAAACCCTATTGATTTTGAAAATTCAGAAGGGAACTTGGGGATTGCCAATGCTATCTTCGAACATCTTTCTGCCAAATTGCCAATTTCAAGGCTTCAAAGAGACCTCACGGATAGTACGGTTCTTAGAAACGTAGGAGTGCCTTTTGGGCATACTTTAATCGGTTTTGAAGCAACTTTGAAAGGGCTGAATAAGCTTCTATTGAATGCAGAGAAATTCAACGAAGATTTAGAAAAGAACTGGGCTGTAGTGGCAGAAGCCATTCAGACGATTTTGAGAAGAGAAAACTATCCGAATCCGTATGAGGCGTTAAAAGAGCTTACTAGAACTAATACAACAATTGATAAAACAGCGATTCACAACTTTATTCATACGCTTCAAGTTTCAGACCAAGTGAAAGAAGAACTGTTGAAAATTACGCCCCAAAACTATTTGGGAATCTAAACCGAATAGATTCTGTTCAAGCATAAAAAAGCTCACAATCACTTGTGAGCTTTTTTATTTGTGAAAATACTGTTTTTTATTTCAAACTAGCAATACTTTGCTCCAATGTCGCAATTTTAGCTAGTGCATCGGCTTGTTTTTTGCGCTCGTTGGCAATTACGTGTTCCGGAGCTCCTGCTACGAATTTCTCATTTGATAGTTTTTTCTCTACCGAAGCTAGGAATCCTTTGGTGTATTCAAGCTCTTCCGTCAATTTTTTGATTTCTTCTTCGATATTGATGTTTCCGGATACCGGAACAAAATATTCGTTCGACTTTACTCGGAAGGTAAGCGCTCCGTTTACGGCATCATCCACGTATTCTAAAGCAGAAAGATTTGTAAGCTTCATGATTACCGAATCAAACGCCTCAGAAGCTTTTTCGTTATTGATAACTTTCAATTCGATAGCATCTTTAAACGGAATGTTTTTGTCTTTACGGATTGTACGAATACCTGAAATCACTTCGGCAGCAAAGTCAAATCCAGAGATGATGTTTTCGTCAAACGAAGTTTCTTTTGGATAAGAAGCAATCACTAGAGCCTCCTCCGGTGTTCTTTCAGTAATATGTTGCCAGATTTCTTCGGTCAAGAAAGGCATAAACGGATGTAACAACTTCAATAAATCTTCGAGTATAGCAATCGTTTTGTCGAAAGTTACTCGGTCGATTGGTTGTTGGTAACCCGGTTTAATCATCTCTAAGTACCAAGAACAGAAGTCGTCCCAAGTGAGTTTATAGATAGCCATCAAGGCATCCGAAATTCGGTATTTGTCAAAATCGTCATTGATTTGAGCCAATGTTTTTTGGAATTTGTTCTCAAACCAGTTTACGGCTACTTTAGAGTGTTCCGGTTGAGGTATATCCGCTACTTCCCAACCTTTGATAAGGCGGAAGGCGTTCCATATTTTGTTGGCAAAGGCTTTTCCTTGGTTACATAATTCTTCGTCAAACAAAATATCATTTCCGGCAGAAGCCGAAAGTAACAATCCGCAACGAACTCCGTCTGCGCCAAATTTTTCGATCAAATCCAGTGGGTCCGGAGAGTTACCCAAAGATTTCGACATTTTACGTCTTTGATTGTCGCGTACGATTCCGGTAAAATATACATTTGAGAACGGCTTTTTACCTTCGTATTCGTATCCGGCAATAATCATACGAGCTACCCAGAAGAAAATAATATCCGGTCCGGTCACCAAATCGTTAGTAGGATAGTAGTATTTAAACTCTTGGTTATCCGGATTTAGAATTCCTCCGAAAACGCTCATTGGCCACAGCCAAGACGAGAACCAAGTATCCAAAGCATCAGGATCTTGTTTTAAATCCTGAATAGTGAGTGATGGATTGTTGGTTTTTTGTTTAGCCAATTCCAGAGCTTGTTCGATGGTTTCGGCTACTACGAAATCTTCTTTTCCTTCTCCGTAGTAGTAAGCCGGAATTTGTTGTCCCCACCACAACTGACGAGAAATATTCCAATCAGTGATGTTTTCGAGCCAGTGTTTGTAAGTGTTTTCGAAACGTTTTGGATAGAATTTAATTTCTTCGGTTTCTAGAACGGCTTTCAGAGCCGGTTTAACCAATTCTTCCATTTTCAGAAACCATTGGTCAGAGAGTCTAGGTTCGATAACAGCTTTGGTTCTTTCGGAAGTTCCTACTTTGTTGATATGATTTTCGGTTTTGATAAGTGCTCCGATTTGCTCTAATTCTTTGGCAATCTCTTCGCGAACTACGAAACGGTCTTTTCCTTGATAGTGTAATCCGAAAGAGTTCAGTGTCGCATCTTCGTTGAAAATGTCGATGATTTCCAAGTTGTGTTTTTCGCCCAGCACTTTGTCGTTTACATCGTGAGCCGGAGTAACTTTCAAGGCACCTGTTCCGAATTCCATATCTACGTATTCGTCGAAAATGATAGGAATTTCGCGATTAGCAATCGGAACAATAGCTTTTTTGCCTTTCAGATGTGTGTATCTTTCGTCGTTTGGATTTACGCAAATAGCAGTATCTCCTAAAATCGTCTCCGGACGGGTGGTAGCAATTGTAACGTAATCGTCTGAACCTACTATTTTATATCGAACGTGATATAGTTTACCTTGCCTTTCTTCGTAAATAACCTCTTCGTCTGAAAGGGTGGTTTTGGCCTGCGGATCCCAGTTTACCATACGGTAACCGCGATAAATCAAGCCTTTGTTGTATAAATCCACAAACACTTTGATAACCGAAGCCGACATGTCGTCATCCATGGTGAATTTGGTTCTGTCCCAATCACATGAAGCTCCGAGTTTTTTGAGTTGTTCCAAAATCACGCCTCCGTATTGGTTGGTCCAATCCCAAGCGTGTTTTAAGAATTCTTCTCTTGTTAAATTGTTTTTGTCAATTCCTTGCTCTTTGAGTCTTGCCACAACTTTTGCCTCAGTCGCAATAGAAGCGTGATCTGTTCCCGGAACCCAACAAGCATTATAGCCACGAAGTCTGGCTCTACGAATAAGTACGTCTTGAATCGTATTGTTGAGCATGTGCCCCATGTGCAGTACTCCGGTTACGTTCGGAGGCGGAATTACAATAGTGTAAGGCTCTCTTGAATCAGGAGTAGAATGAAAATATTTGTTGTCTAACCAATACTGATACCACTTGTCCTCTACGGCTTTCGGGTCAAATTGTGCTGGAATTGTCATTTATCTTAAATTTTTAGAAGAGGCAAATTTAAGTAAAAGCCACGAATTACACGAATTTTCGCAAATTTTTAAAAGCTATAAATTTTATTATTGAAAAAGATTGTTTTCTTGATTTCGAGTTTGAAATGCTTGGTAAAATTCAGGAATTTAAATTCAGTAATAGTAACTTTACTTGATTGTTTTTATAGAATAAAAGAAACCTATTCAGATAAATTTGTACTTTCGCTGATATCATTAATCTGTAAAGTATTATTGATTTAGCCACAGATGCACCGATTTTTATTTTTTTGAGAAAGAAGATTTCATAGATTTAATTGAATGCTTTGCATTCAATATCAGTGTAATTTACATTGTGTTATTCTAAATGATTTTCATTTAACATCTGTGCATCTGTGGTTGAAAAAATGTAAAACGATTGTAAATCATCAAGTTATTTTTTTTATGATAGTGCACTAAGCATAGAGCATTAACTAAAAACTCATAACTAAAAACTCATAACTTAATTTATGACTCCTATTCTTATCTTGACCATCATGGTCATTTATTTTGGAATTTTGATTGCGATCTCTCAGATTGTGGGTCGAAAGGACTCCGGAAATCAAGCTTTCTTTTTAGCGAATCGAAATTCGAAGTGGTATATGGTGGCTTTCGGGATGATTGGGGTAGCGCTTTCGGGAGTTACGTTTATTTCTGTTCCCGGAGAGGTGGGTTCACCCAACGGAGAGCAGTTCAAATACTTTCAGTTTGTATTGGGAAATGCCATTGGTTTTTTGATTATTGCGAAGATTCTATTGCCTCTATATTACCGACTTAATCTGACTTCGATTTACGAATACATCGAGCAACGAATGGGAGTTTACAGCTACAAGACTTCAGCTCTTATTTTCTTGATTAGCCGAACGATAGGCTCTTCTTTTAGGTTGTATTTAGTTGTTATTGTTTTACAGCGATTCGTATTTGATTTTTATGGAGTTCCGTTTTGGGCAACAGTATTGATTTCGCTTGGCCTTATTTTCGCCTATACCTACAAAGGCGGACTTAAAACAATCATTATTACTGATTTGCTACAGACTTTCTTTTTGGTTTCATCTCTTGTTTTTACCATTTACTTTGTTTGTAACAGCATGAATTACAACCTTATCGAAGCCTTCGAAGCAGTTAAAGACAGTAATTATTCCAAGATATTTTTCTACGAAGATTTTATCGGAAGCAGGTATCATTTTGTAAAGCAAATTTTGGGAGGAATATTTGTAACTATTGCTATGGTTGGGCTCGATCAAGATTTGATGCAAAAGAATTTGAGTTGTAAGAACATCGGAGAAGCTCAAAAGAATATGCTCACTTTTACAGGGATTTTTGTCATAGTAAACTTATTGTTTTTGAGTGTTGGCGCTTTACTTTACTTATATGCCAGCCAAAACGGAATCGAAGTGCCTTTGGATTCTGTAACAGGTAAACCTCGAACCGATTTATTGTTCCCTGAAATTGCTTTTAATCACTTCACGCTCATTCCTGCTATTGTGTTCTTATTGGGGCTTACGGCGGCTACATTTGCTACGACAGATTCTGCCTTAACAGCTCTCACGACTTCGTTTTGTGTGGACTTTTTAGGAATGGATAAAGCCAAAGACAAAACCGATAGAAAATTAGTAAAACAAAGACATTTCGTACACGTATCTTTTGCGCTTTTGATGTTTTTGGTGATTTTGATTTTTAACGCTATTAATGATGCTTCGGTTGTGAGTATGATTTTTAGAGTAGCCTCTTATACATATGGACCACTTCTTGGTTTGTATGCTTTCGGGTTGTTTATGAAAAATCGCTCAGTATTAGACAAAGCCACTCCGATAATTTGTATTGTTTCTCCACTTCTTACATTCTGGATAGTTGAGAATTCGCAAATGCTTTTCGGGAACTATAAATTCGATGTAGAACTTATTGTTTTAAACGGACTTATCACTTTTGTAGGATTGTTTTTATTTAGTAGAAGAACTGATAAAGAAGAAAAGTAAGAGTTATTTTTTATTTTCTTCAGATTGAGGTGTCCAATATTTTAAATCTAGGTCTCTTTTTTTATCGTGGTCTTCTATGGGCATATCAAAACCTCTACTTTTGAACTCATAGTCCATAATGGCTTTTGATAATATTTCTATTCCAAATTTATACATAGCCATATAAGCATATACCCAAAACTCTTCATTGTTCCTATAATGTAGGCAAGATGCTTCTAGGTATTTCCTATGTTCAGAAATTGCTTCATCAATATTTTTAAATGAGGTGGAATTTATGTTTTCAGTAATTCGTTGATATAAATCATCCTCTCGTTCTTTTATCTTAAATTCTATCTTTAATTTCTTTTTAAAATCATCTCTACGCTTTTGAAGTTCAGCAGCTGATTCAGAATTTTTCATTTTTTCGTAAAGACCTTGGAGATTTTTAAATGCTTGCTCATAAGTTAGGGATTCCGTTTCCTTGTCTTCAAGTATTTTGTCGGCTTTTTTTCTGAAGAGTTCTTCATACTGATATTCATCACAAACTTTATCAGCCGAAACCTGTGCAAACCCGAAAAGTGAGATAGCAAAGAAAAGAAAACTTATACCTAATTTTTTATTGTAATAGCTCATGATTCAGTGTGTTATACTATATGGAAATCAAATATAGTAAAATACAGAACACTATCCACTATCTTTCTCCATTCCATTCTTTATAGAACTGTTCGAGGAATTTTTCCATAAACTTATGGCGTTGTTGCGCTAATTCTTTCCCTTTTGGGGTATTCATTTTGTCTTTCAGGAGCAATAACTTTTCGTAAAAGTGATTGATAGTAGGAGCGGTGGAATTTTTGTATTCCTCTTTGGTCATGTTTAGGTTGGGCTTGATGTCAGGGTTATAAAGTTCCCTGTTTTTAAACCCTCCGTAGTTAAAAGTTCGTGCAATCCCGATAGCTCCGATAGCATCTAGGCGATCTGCATCTTGAACGATATCCAGTTCTCTAGAAGTATATTCTCTATTCACTCCTCCTTTAAAGGAAATGTTTTCGATAATCTTTACGACTTTTTCGATGACATCACCCTCAACGTTGTTTTCTGATAAGAATTGCCTTGCTGTTTCTGGCCCGATAGATTCGTCACCATCGTGAAATTTGCTGTCTGCAATATCATGTAATAGAGCTCCGAGTTGCACTACCAACAAATCTGCCTCCGTATCATCTTGAGCGATTAGCAGAGCATTTTTATAGACTCTTTCGATATGAAACCAATCATGTCCGGCTTCGGCTCCGCGGAGTTTTTCTTTAACAAAAGCAATGGTTTTTTCTATCATCGGGAATTAGTCTTTTTTAGTCCACTGAATTTTTGAAACTACAGCTTGTTCGGTTTTCTTTAAAATTTCTTCAAATGAATAATCACTTACTTTTAGCGGTTGATGTAAAGTGAGGATTAGTTTGCTGCCCAATCCCATCGGAAAAGTTCCAAATTTGACTAACTTCCAAGAATTGTTAATAGTAACGGGTAAAATATAGGCTGAAGGGGCATTTTGATAAAGAGTTTTGAGTCCGTTTTCTGAGAATTTTTTTGGTTCGCCTGTTTTGCTTCGAGTTCCTTCCGGAAAAATAACAACTGAACGGTTATACTTTTCAATATATTCTGCCACTTTTTTGATTTCGGGTAAAGCTTGTTGGGGGTCTTTTCGGTCAATCAAAACAGAGCCACCGTGTCTGAGGTTATAAGAAACACTCGGAATTCCTTTTCCAAGTTCTTTTTTACTGATGAATTTCGGGTGCAATCGTCTTAAAAACCAAATGATAAGAGGAACGTCATACATACTTTGGTGATTGGCAACAATAATCACCGGAACTCCTTTTGGTACAAATTCTAGGTTTTCGATTTTATAGGTAGTGCCTAAAATTTGAGTACATCGAACTAAGGATAAGTTCAGATAATCTACACTTTTCTTATGGGCTTGATAGCCAAATACATTAAAACAAATCCACTGAATTACGTGAAAAACACACAAAATCAACCCAAAAATCAGGTAATAAATTATTGATATAGGATAAGATATGATTTTTCCCATTAAATAGTATTAAGGTTTGAGGATTAAGAACTGAGGCTGTTTACAATCAATTTAGCCGTCTTTTCGCTTGCTCCATCTCCGCCTAATTTTTGTTCTAAAGCATCGTATTCTTGAAGCAGTTTTTGACGATAAGTAGGCTCAAGAATTTTTTGAAGTTCGGCTTTTAGATTTTTAGTATTCAGTTCGTGTTGAATGAGTTCTTTCACCACTTCTTTGTCCATAATCAGATTTACCAAAGAAATATATTTTAACGTAATGATACGTTTGGCAATTTCATACGAAATGCGACTTCCTTTATAGCAAACCACTTCGGGAACTTTGAATAAAGCCGTTTCTAAAGTTGCGGTTCCGCTAGTTACGAGTGCAGCGTGAGAATGACTGAGCAAATCATAGGTTTTATTAGCCACGAAATGCACGTTTTTCTTTTTCAAAAACGTTTGATAAAACGAATATTCCTGACTTGGAGCACCGGCAATCACAAACTGATAGTCGGTAAAATCATCGCAAATCGAAAGCATAATTTCGAGCATTTTCGAGATTTCTTGCTTTCTGCTTCCCGGAAGCAGCGCAATGATAGGTTTGTTCTCGAGGTTGTTTTCTTTGATGAATTCTTCTTGCGAAATGTTTTTTCGGCTGTGAATGGCATCAATAAGCGGATGCCCCACAAATTCTACAGGGAA
>CAYZBA010000006.1:0-24378 GCA_964476555.1 uncultured Flavobacterium sp. | reverse complement strand
CCACATTTTCTCAAAAATATCTTCAAATTTCTCTCCCGATAATTTCGCATACTCCTCACTCATTACCCTTACCATTTCTTTTTTCGGAGTAAGTCTCGAAAGGTTTTTCATACGAATATCAAAATTCATTTTCTGATGAAAGTTCATTCGATTCAAATCTACTAAATAAAATTCATAATGACCATCAGGCATTTTCTTAATCAATGTATTCCCCGGCGAATGGTCTTTGAACTCAATTCCATTTTTGTGGAGTTTATACGAGAAATGTGTGAATTGTCTCAGAATGTTTTCATGATCCGGATAGTCCGGAATTTCAACCAACTCTCTATACGTCAAATCGGCATCGAGCTGCTCGCTCACATAATAACTATCCGTAAGACCCACAGCATCAAAATACTCGATAAATGCAATCGGCTTTGGAGTTCCAATTCCTCTTTCGAGCAACAAATTTGCATACTCGAACGAACGTTTGGCCTTTGATTTCCTGAAAAAACGATAAACAATCTTGTTGAGTAACGTCGGTTTTTTGAAGGCCTTTATGTTGATTCTCTTTCCGTCTACTTCAAAAATTCGGATTTCATTGCGTTTTCCTTTAACTAATACCTCCCCTTGAGAAGAAAAGTTACGGATGATAGCGAAAAATTTGTCGTTGGATACAGAAGAATCAGAAACTTCAAAACGAGTTGTCATATCAAATTTTAATTTCGTCAAAAGTACGACTTTTATTTTTTCAGACCCAACAACCTCAAAAAAGGATTTGACCTTCTAAGAATCAATTCAATACAAAATCTACATTAAATTGTTTTATAGGTAAAAAAGCAATACTTTTGGCACATTTTAGAAGATTACCACCTATGCTTTTATTATTGAAAAGGTATTATTTGTTAATACTGGCTTTGGTTCTATCGTCATCTACCATCTTAATCAACGAAGAAACCAAGCAATACCTAATGGTCAACAACATCTACAGAGTGATTCTCACTGTAGGAGTGTTCTATTTAGGTATACTAATCTACAAATATTTAATCGGCAGAATCCTAGTTTACCTACTATTTGCAGGATTGTCCCTCAACTTTTTTGCCTCTTTGGTCGCTCGATTCGCTTACAATAGCCGTTTCGACGAAACTCAAGCTACTAGCGTTTTACTCACCAATTCCCACGAAGCAAGCGGAATGATGATGAGTTACATGTCATACATTTTGATTACCGTTCTGTTTTTCGGGTTGTGTGTATTTGTATTAAAGAAACTCTTACCATACAAAGAGCATTCGGCTAAACAAGTCAAGTATTTCGTAGGTGCTACGTTGATTTTGTATACTGTCTTTACGGTAGAATACCTAGCGACAAAAGATGTCGAGAAATGGGACAAAAGCTCTAGCTTGGCTAAATTCCTAAACAAAACGCCGCTGTTTAACTCGGCTCGATTGGTAGAGGCACTAAAGTTTATGGAAGAAACCAAACAAATCACACAAACCAAAGTTGACTATTCCGATTTGATCTTTTCAGAAAACAATCTGGAGAACATTGTGGTAATCCTAGGAGAATCAGCCCGAAGAGAGAACCTCTCGCTTTATAAATACCCTTGGAAAACCACCCCATATATCGACCAAAGAGAATCAAATCTATTGATTTACGAAAATGCAGTAGCTCCTGCTGCCTATACCATTTTAGCCGTACCGCTAATGCTGTCCAAAGCTACGCCGTCCGATGACTATTCTCCCAAAATCATCAGTGACAACGTAATCAATATAGCCAATCACACCAAACAGTGGAAGACGTATTGGTTTTCGTCCCAAGAAAAAATCGGAGTGCACACCAATGCTATCTCTGCCATCGCTTCACAATCCAAAGTAAATGCTTGGAACCCAAAAGGACTAGACGGAGAACTACTGCCTTACTTCGACCAAGCCATATCAGACAACAGTAAAAAAAGATTGATCTTCCTACATCTTAACGGTAGCCACTATCCTTTCAAAAGTCGATACCCAAAAGAATTCGAAGTATTCGACAAACACGCTAACCCCGAATTCAACGAATACGACAACAGCATTTATTATACAGACTTTGTCATCGAACAAATCATCAAAAAACTCGAGAACACTCCGTCTGTCGTAATCTATGTCTCAGACCACGGATTGAGTGTCAGCAAAAACACATACTTGCATTCGTTCACCAAAAAAGGCCTCGAAGTGCCGTTTTTCATCTGGCATAGCAACTTAGTAAGCAATAACTTCAAAAAAACCGGAAGAATAAAAGACGAAATCTCAACTACCGAACTCTATGAGATTGTCAAAGAATATTTGGGAGTCAAAACTTCGGTAACCAAAGAGCGAAACAAAGAACTCAAAGTCTTTTCGGGAGAAAAGAAAATCTCTTTCTATAAAGACTTGGCAGAAGGAGATGTGTTTTAAAAAAACAGAGAATAAGATTTATGAGAAAGATAGATAAAGACTTCATCAAAAAAATGTATTGGGTTTATATATTCAACCTAATGTTTGTGTTCTTCATCGCGAAAGAATACATTGCTTTTGTGGAGGACTTTAGCGATAAAAAAACATGGGTTTATTTCGTGACAGCCACGATCTCTCACTTCATGTTGCTCGTTGCCCTGCCTCTGCTGATTACTTTGCTTTTTTATGTTCTGGCTAAACGAAAAAAAGCCACCAATATCATCTACGGAACACTCATGTCGATTTTGATTATCGCCCTAGAAATCGATACCGAAGTCTATGCCCAATTCCGCTACCACCTGTCTCCTATAGTCTTTAATTTGGTATTCGGAAAGCGTGCTTCAGACATCTTCCAATTCTCGACCTCCGATTATTTGGCCACTATTGGGTTTGTCGTAATGACTATTGCAGCCCAGTTTATATTCCACTTTATCGCAGCTCAACTCGTAAACAAAAAAGTGAACGTGTACTTCAAAACTACGCTGACCTTTTTCTTACTGGCTACTTTTGTCGGACATGCAATCTACGCTTGGTCGGCTTCCAACTTCTACAGACCGGTAACTCAGTTCAAAAACGTTTACCCTTCCTATTATCCGCTTACGGCAAATTCGTTGTTTATGAAACTTAATCTGGTGGACAAAGAAGGCATGCGAAAAGAACAAGAACTCACTCGAAGCCATGAGAACAACTCCGTTCACTACCCACTAAACGAAATCACTGCCCAACCCCCTGAGCAGAAAAAGAACATCCTGTTTTTGATTATCGACTCCTGGAGGCTCGACTGTCACGATAGCATCATCACTCCAAATATCTACGAATTCTCCAAAAAAGCCCAAGTGTTCAACAATCACAACAGCGGTTCAAACATGACTACCGGAGGAGTCTTCAGCATCATGTACGGTATTCCCGGAACCTATTTCCACGATTTTACAAACGTAGAAAAACAACCGGTATTTACCCGAGAACTCCAAAAACAAAACTACGAACTCAAAATTCTGAGTAGCTCTACTCTCGAAAATCCACCTTTCAACAAAAACGCTTTTGCCGGAATTCCTAACCTAAGGCTGTTCTCAGACGGAGAAACTCCGGCTCAAAGAGATTTGGATATTTTCAAACATTGGACAGATTTTATCGAAAAGCGAGATGATAAACCATTCTTTGGATTCGTGTTTTTTGATGCTGCACACGGATTCGACTATCCGGAATCCTATCCCGAAATTTTTAAGCCCGCACTCAAAACCGTGGACTATAGAGCTATTAAAAAAGATGGATACGACGGACTTCCGCTGTTTAACCGCTACAAAAACTCTTTGCATTTCATCGATAATCTTGTAGGAAAAATTATCAAACAATTAGAAGAGAAAAATCTACTCGAAAACACCATTGTCGTAATTACAGGCGACCACGGTCAAGAGTTCAACGACAACAAAAAAGGCTACTGGCAACACGGCGGAAACTTCAGCAAATACCAAATCAGAGTGCCAATGGTAGTATATGACTTCGAGAAAAATCCAACTTCTCACAACCACCTGACTTTGCACTACGATATCGTGCCAACCTTTATGAGCGAAGTTCTAGGCGTACAAAACCCTTTCGATGATTATACCGTAGGAAAAAGCCTTTACGACACTACTCACAGAGATTGGTTCATTACCGGATACAACAAGAAATACGCCATCATCGAAAACAATAAAATTACCAACGTCTATGAATCCGGATTCTTCGAAACAGTCGACCAACAACTCAACCCAATAGAAGAATCTATAGACTACGACATCATTGTCGAAGCTTTAAAACAAACCGGAAAATATTACACCAAAACTCCAAAAAACAAATAATTACGTTTTTTGAGCTATATCATCTACAACCTAAAAATCGATTCTTTTTTCAGGTCGTTTTTTGTCGCGATATGGCGATATAACCATGTTTTTAACCTACATCTTATTCTCACACATTAAAAAAGATTAATCAAATCACCACTACAAATGAATATTTTTTATCTTTTTGTTAAAAGTATACATTACAACCACAAAAATCTAATTTAGACGGCTCTTTTTTAACCTTTCTTTTTCGTTTTTTTACTATCTTTACGCTCCGTTGAAACAAATAGCCTATGACGACTATTTTACTATTGATTTTTGTAATAGCCTTCCTGATATTATTTTTAGGAAAATTTCTACGTTCTGACTATTATAAATTCATCGGTATTGTCCCCACGGCACTGTTTATCACTTTTATTGGATTTATCCCCCTAGTACATTGGGACAGGCATATTCACTATCAGTTCGACTGGATTCCTTCTTTAGGCATAAATTTGAACCTCAAAATTGACGGCCTATCGTTACTCTTTGCCTTACTCATTACCGGAATCGGTTCGCTGGTTTACTTCTATGCCTCCTATTACCTAAAACACCACCCCTATATCAATAGGTTTTATACCTACCTAACCCTATTTATGGGAGCTATGCTCGGGCTCGTGCTCTCTGACAACATGATTTCCCTTTTTGTCTTTTGGGAACTCACCAGTATTTCTTCGTTCTTCCTTATCGGATTCAATAACGAAGACGAAAGCTCCAGAAAAAGCGCTCTAACAGCCCTAGGAATTACCGGTATAGGAGGGTTTTTCCTCCTAGGCTCATTCATTCTTATCGGTAATATCACAGGAACTTATTCAATTACAGAATTATTCAACTCGTCCAAAGCTTTACAAAATCACCTGCTCTTCCCTTTAGCTTTGTTTTTAATGTTCGGAGGAGCTTTCACCAAATCGGCTCAGTTCCCCTTCCACTTTTGGCTTCCCGGGGCTATGCAGGCCCCAACTCCCGTTTCGGCTTATTTGCACTCGGCTACGATGGTAAAAGCGGGAATTTATATTTTAGCCCGTTTTTCTCCCATATTACAAGACGGTTTTTGGTGGGACAACACCCTGATGATTACCGGAGGAATCACTATGCTATATGCTGCCTTTCACAGTATTTTTAGAGTCGATATGAAAGGTGTTTTAGCCTATTCGACTATTTCTGCCTTGGGAATTATCGTATTCCTCCTAGGCCTAGGAAACGATTACGCACTAACAGCCGCTGTAGTGTTTATCGTCGTACATGCTCTGTATAAAGCGGCTCTCTTCCTTACAACCGGAATCATAGACCATGCCGTACACACTCGAAATCTAACCGAACTCTCAGGCCTTCGCAAAGTCATGCCTGTCGTATTTTGGGCCTCCCTCATCGCAGCACTTTCTAGTGCCGGAGTACCTCTGCTGTTCGGATTTATCAGCAAAGACTTGATCTACGAAGCTACACTCAGCTTCCCAACTTGGGGTTTATGGCTCACCGGAGTAGCCGTACTAACAAACATATTCTTAGCCTGCTCCGGATTTATGGCAGGAATCAAACCATTCATAGGAAAACTGCCACAAAAGTTCGAAAAAGCACACAAACCTAGCACTTTCCTCTGGGTGCCGGTAGTTATCCTGAGTTTTTTGACTTTGCTCTTCGGGCTCTTCCCGGGAATACTCAACGAATTTGTGTTTTCAGCCTTCAGAGAAATTGGAGGAAAAGCAGGGGTAATCGATCTCAAAATCTGGCATGGCTTCAACCTCGTGCTGCTTTTGAGTGGAGCAACCATACTTTTAGGAGCTGTTATTTATTTCTCTAAGCGATTCAAAGGACATGCACAACATTTTATAACAACCTTCGAGGGCATTTCCCCTAAACAGTTCATTGAAGTATTCGGAGAAAAAGTTCGGGAATTCGCTTTCCGCTATACCCGATTCTTCCAAAACGGATACCTGCGAAACTACATCCTGACCATCATCATGTTTATCACTCTCTTGATAGGATATAGGCTTTTCACTAGTGTACCGTTACGAGTAAACACCAAAGAATTATCAGACTTTAGGCTTTATGAATTCATCGTTTTCGTAGCAATCGTAGTCGGTATTTTCTTTACAGTCCGAACCAAGTCCAGACTTACAGCCATTGCCAGCCTAGGAATCATCGGATACGGTATCTGTTTGATATTTGTCTTCTACGGAGCTCCCGATTTGGCGATGACACAGTTCACTATCGATACGCTTACGGTCGTGCTGTTCGTACTCGTACTCTTCAAACTACCTCCGTTTTTGAGCTACCACAACAAACGTACCGTATTCAGAGACGCTTTTGTATCTACTTGCTTCGGGATTTTAATTGCCATTATCACCTTGCAGGCCTTGGTGGCTCCTTCCGATAAAGAAGTAAGTAAGTTCTATGCCGAAAACGCATACACTCTAGCCAAAGGAAAAAATGTCGTAAACGTAATCTTAGTAGACTTTAGAGGCTTTGACACTATGATTGAAACCATAGTACTATCGATAGCCGCTTTAGGAGTATATGGTCTATTAAAATACAGAATGAAACATGAAGAAAGAGAAGACTAAAATAAGACAACGAAACGATGATAAAATCATCCTCAAAACAGCAACCAACTACTTGTTGCCCTTGCTGTTGATGTTTTCGATTTTCGTATTGCTCCGGGGGCACTACCTTTCCGGAGGAGGATTCGTAGGTGGGCTCGTAGCTTCCATCGCTTTCGTATTGCACTCCTTTGCCCACACTACAAAAGCAACCCTCTCGCTGTTCTCGTTTACACCCAAAACCCTAATCCCAATCGGATTGTCAATATCAATCCTCAGCGGATTAATACCCGTATTTTCCGGAAACGCTTTTATGACCGGACTTTGGTTCGAAAATCCCATTGCCGTGATCGGCTCCGTCGGAACAGCTCTGTTTTTTGATCTCGGAGTTTATTTGGTTGTTATCGGAGTGACACTAACCATATTGTTCACCATCCGAGAAAATGTATAAATTCTGTTAACTGAAATTTGAATGAAATTATGGAGTTACTCTTAGTTTTTTTAGTAGCGATTTTATATTCAACCGGAATCTTTATGATTCTCCGTAGAAGTATGGTGAAATTGCTTTTAGGGCTTTTGCTCCTAGGCAACGGAACCAATATTCTAATTTTCTTAATGGGCGGATTGACAAAAGGCCAACCCCCGATTATAGATGCCGAAGAGAGAAATTTCACTCACATTTATGCAGACCCCATTCCTCAAGCCCTCATCCTAACAGCGATTGTAATCAGCTTCGCTCTCACCGCCTTTGCGATTATCCTCCTCAAAAAAGTATATAGCACAACCGGTTCAGATGACCTTGATTCGTTGAACATTCAAGATATGGATATATGAGCACCAACTTTATACTTGCACCTATATTAACTCACATGATAACAGCCGTGATTCTGTTGCTGTTCTGGCAACGAACACGCGTGCAAAGAATTATCAGTGTGATAGGAAACAGTATTGCATTTATAATGTGTGTCAGACTTTTCTATGCTACCCAAGAACATGGATTCTTAATTCTAAACGCCGGAAATTGGGCAGCACCCTTCGGAATCACCTTTGTGTCAGACTCATTTAGCTCCGTAATGGTAATCCTAACAGCACTGGTGAGTTTAGCCGTAGGAATCTACTCCACAGCAGCTCTGAATCCATCACGCATAAAATACGGATACTTCTTCCTATTCCACTTCCTAATCATGGGACTCTTAGGAGCCTTCTTAACCGGAGACATCTTCAACCTATATGTTTGGTTTGAGATCGTTATTATCTCGTCTTTTGTATTGCTAACCATCGGCGGTAAAAAAATGCAAATGGAAGGAGCTATCAAATACGTTACGCTAAACATCCTAGCTTCGACCATTTTCCTAACAGCCATCGGAATTTTATACGGAATTACCGGAACACTAAACATGGCCGATCTGTCCTTAAAAATCTCAGCTATCGAAAATCGAGGACTAGTATCAGTAACAGGATTGCTGTTTTTTGCAGGCTTCGGAATTAAATCTGCTATTTTCCCGCTCTATTTCTGGCTTCCATCAGCTTATCACACTCCTCCTTCAGCCATCGCCGCTCTCTTCGGTGGATTGCTTACAAAAATGGGAGTATATGCCATGATTCGAGTGTTTACACTAATCTTCAGGCCAGACGACTTCACCCTAACCGTCTTTGTGGTAATCGCTATCATGACCCTGATAACCGGAGCCCTGGGAACTATCAACAAACGAAGCGTCAGAAGGATGTTGTCTTATCTTATCGTATGCCACATCGGATACATGATTGCCGGAATCGGAATTTATACAGAACTGGCTTTTGTCGGAGTAATTTTCTACATGATTCACGATGTAATCGTAAAAAGTAACCTTCTGATGATTACCGGAATCATTCAAAAAATCAGAGAAACTATCGATATGCATCGATTAGGAGGCCTCTATAAAGACTACCCGAAACTTTCTCTGATAATTGCTATTGCTATGTTCTCTCTAGTCGGAATACCTCCACTATCCGGATTCTGGCCAAAAATTATGCTGTTCGGCGAATCCCTAAAAGCCGAACAATACGTCTTGTTCGGAGCTATTATATTGGCAAGTTTCGTAACTTTGTTTGTAATAGCACGAATGTGGAGCGAAGTGTTTTGGAAAGAATCACCTAAACCACTGACAGAAGAAATTGACCATTTTGCAGAAGTACCTTTTGCACAAAAAGTAGCCCTAGTAGCTCCAATCGCATTTTTGTCGTTGTGTTCACTCTATATAGGTCTCAACGCCGAAGGTGTTTTCGAAGTAGCACAAAAAACAGCCTATGAATTAATGCACCCTAACCTATATATCAAAGCAGTTTTAAACACAGATTAATATGATTAAACAGTTTTTACTTAACTTGTTGCTCTCGCTAGTTTGGGTAGCCCTTACCGGACACCTGAACTATACGAATTTCGTGTTTGGCTTTGTGCTCGGCTTCTTCGTTTTGTGGATTCTGGCTCGAAACATCGATAAATCCGAAAAAGATTATTTCTTTAGAGTCCCCAAAATCATCCTTTTTATACTATATTTCTTCTATGATATGTTTCGAGCTAATATCGAAGTAACTCGAGAAATCATAACCCCAAAACTACATATCAAACCCGGAATTATTGCCTATCCGCTCGATGTCGAAACCGATTTCGAAATCACAATGTTCTCTAACATGATTGCCCTAACACCAGGAACCATGGTGGTGAATATTAGCGAAGACAAAAAGACAATTTATATTCATAGCCTGTATTTGCAAGACAAAGAAAAGTTCATAGAACGTATGAAAAACGGACTAGAGAGAAAACTATTAGAAATTTTACGCTAAAACAATGGTAGAAAACTATTTATTATATGTGGTTATCCCGATTATCTGCCTTTCGATATTCATGATTCTTCTCAGGTTTGTCAAAGGGCCGGAAGTCGTAGACCGGGTAGTAGCTCTGGACCTTATCATTACTTCCGGAGTCGGCCTTATCGGAGTTTTTTGCCTCATCTCCGGAAATGCTACCTTCTTGGATGATGCGATGATCTTGGCACTAATCGCTTTTTTTAGCACCATCGCCTTTGCTTATTATTTAGATAAAAAAAAGTAATTAATATGATAACAGATATATTTATAATGATATTCAGCACCCTAGGGGCACTCTTCATACTGATTGCATCAATGGGAATCTATAGAATGCCCGATTTCTATTCCAGACTTTCCGTAACCGTGAAAGCCGCTACCGTAGGAATTGGCTTTATACTCGGAGCCGTAGCGCTTCATTTTTCCGACTTTTCCGTTACTACCAAAGTGTTTGCCATCATATTCTTTCTTTTTATTACTTCGCCCGTAGGAGCTTATCTCATCACGCGAACAGCTTATATGAACGGAACAAAACTTTGGGACAAAACACTGTTCGACGACCTAAAAGACAAAAAGAAATTAGAACAGGAAAAAGACACCAAAAAACCTAACCCTAATGACTGATATTAAAACCGAAGTTCAAAAGGCTTTCGAAGTTGTCAAAAACGGCGGAATTATCCTATACCCTACGGATACAGTTTGGGGAATAGGTTGCGACGCTACAAATTCCGAAGCCGTAAAAAAGATTTTTGCACTAAAAAAAAGAGCCGAATCCAAAAGCATGATTGCCTTAGTAAGTGGCGACAGAATGCTATATCAAATCTTTAACGAAATCCCCGAAACGGCTTTTCAAATATGGGAAGTAACCGATAAACCAACTACCATAGTACTCGACAAACCTCGGAACATTGCTCCAGAACTCATAGCAGAAGACAATTCTATCGGAATCCGAATCGTGAAAGAACCTTTCTGCTTCAACCTAATGGAACGAATGAAAGCCCCCCTCGTGTCGACTTCGGCCAACATAAGCGGAGAACCAACACCCAAATCTTTCTCCCAAATAAACCCTGAAATTGTAAAAGGTGTCGATTATGTGGTAAATTTGTATCAAGACAAACTGATGGATAAACCCTCAACAATTATTAAACTTACTTTAGATAGTCGCGTCACCATCATCAGAAAATAAATTATGCTGAAAAACAGTTTAAAATATCTCGTTCTAATGCTTATAGCCTGCAGCAGTTGTCAGGACAAACAAGAACCACCAAAAAATCTCATACCCGAAGAAAAAATGGTGGATATCATGTACGAAATGGCTCTCATTCAGGCTATCAAAAGTTACGACTACAAACTAATGGACAACAAAAATGTCAATCCAAGCCAATACATCTACGATAAATTCGGAGTAGATAGCCTGCAGTTCGTAGAGAGCAATAAGTTCTATGCCAACCAATTAGAACGATACGAAAAAATGCACGATGTCGTAATCGAACGACTTAAACAACAAAGAAAAAAAACAGACTCTTTAGTCCCTCAACTTCCGGATTCTAAAGAATTTACTCAACAAGCCGACAACGTAGTTAAACCCAAAATTCTCCCTTCTAAAAACAAATAATTATGAAAAAACTAATTTTCTGCCTTTCAATTGTTTTTTCCGTTTGCGGAATTGCCCAAAATCACCGATTCCAACAGCACGTTTCCTATAAAATGGAAGTCGAAGTGGATGTCAAAACATTTAAATACAAAGGAATACAAGAGCTAACCTATACCAACAACTCGCCCGACACACTTTACAAAGTGTTCTACCACCTCTATAACAACGCTTTTCAACCAGGAAGCGAAATGGATGCTCGACTACAGAGCATTACTGACCCAGACAAACGAATGGTGAGAACTTTCACCAAAGACAATAAAAAAATAACTCAAAGCCGAATCAGCGAATTAACACCCGAACAAATCGGCTATCACAAAATCTCTAACTTCAAACAAGACGGAAACCCCTGCGATATCAATATCGAAGGAACTATTATGGAAGTAAAACTCCACAAACCTATACTGCCAAACTCTAAAACTGTTCTCACCCTAGAGTTCGACTCCCAAGTCCCGGAACAAATCAGACGATCAGGCAGAAATTCATCAGAAGGAGTAGCACTATCCATGACTCAATGGTACCCAAAAATGGCTAATTACGACTTCGAAGGTTGGCATACAGACCCTT
This sequence comes from uncultured Flavobacterium sp., assembly GCA_964476555.1. Lineage (GTDB taxonomy): Bacteria > Bacteroidota > Bacteroidia > Flavobacteriales > Flavobacteriaceae > Flavobacterium. The sequence continues at coordinate 12,470 of CAYZBA010000006.1, read as the reverse complement.
ATATAGGAAGAGAATTCCACGGAGTTTTCGGAGATTTTGATGTGAAAATAACTATCGACAAAAACTACACTATCGGAGGAACAGGATACCTGCAAAACAAAAACGAAATCGGCCACGGATACCAAGACAAAGGTGTAGAAGTAAAACACCCCAAAAAAACAAAAAATTTAACTTGGCACTTCGTAGCATCAGACGTTCATGACTTTGCTTGGGGAGCAGACGACAACTACATCCACGATATATTTATCGGAGAAAATGGTGTAGAGCTTCATTTCTTCTACAAAAACGACGAAAAAATAATCAACAACTGGAAGGCCCTTCAACCTAAAACCAATGACCTATTGAGATTCTTTAACGAAAACATAGGTCCTTATCCTTATAAACAATACTCAGTAATTCAAGGTGGCGATGGCGGAATGGAATATGCAATGTGTACACTAATTACCGGAAACAGAAGCCTCCCGAGTTTGATTGGAGTTACGGCTCACGAATTGGCTCACGTTTGGTTCCAAGGAATTTTGGCCTTCAACGAAGCTAAACATTACTGGATGGACGAAGGCTTCACTACATATATTTCAGACCTGGCTGTCTCATCCATTATGGATAAACAACTGCAAGAAGACGAAAATCCTTTCCAAACAACCTATAATAACTACTATTATATGGTAAAGTCAAATAAAGAACAACCCCTCACAACTCACGCAGACCGCTATGAATACAACCAAACTTATGGTATAGGAGCCTATTCAAAAGGAGCTATGTTCTTGACGCAACTAGGATATTTAATCGGACATGAAAATTTGCAGAAAACCATCAAACGCTTCTACCAAGAATTTAAATTCACTCACCCAAATCCGAACGACTTTAAACGTACGGCCGAAAAAGTAAGTGGAGCAAATCTGGATTGGTACTTGACAGATTGGACAAAAACCACAAACACTATCGATTACGGAATCAAATCCGTCGTAGAAAAAGACGGAAAAACCGAAGTAACCATCGAGCGAATTGGCCTGATGCCAATGCCTCTGGAAGTCGCCGTGGTTCACGAAAACCAAAACGTCGAAATATACTACATCCCGCTCAACCTGATGCGTTACAACAAACCAAACGAATATAACGTATCCAGAAAAACAATGAATACCTGGACGTGGTCACATCCAACCTATACCTTTACTATCGATACTCCAAAAGACAATATCAAAGCCATCGACCTTAACCCAACTCAATTGATGGCCGATGTAAACCCCGATAATAATTACTACGTCAAAGAATAAAATCCGGCTCTAAAACTCATAATACAATCCCATCAGAAACCTGATGGGATTTTTTATTCGGATTCGTAATAGAATCCGACACTTCCTATTTCATTGCTATCGAATTCACAATAATATTCTATATTTGTTGCTCTTGCACCCAAAAGTAAGACTAACCAAATCTTCCACATGACCAAAATGAGAGGCAAATTTTTAGTCATATTGATATATCTTCTGATCTCCCAAACAATCGCTTGGGCTCAGAACCCTGCCGATGAGTGCGAGGCTTTGTTCGAAAAAGGAAACAAAGCTTATCAAAACCAGCAATATTCCGAAGCCTTAGAATACTTCATACAAGGCGAAATGCTGGCTCAACAACACAACCTTTACGAAAAAGTATATTATGCAAAAAACCTCATAGGAATCATTTATTACAGCTTATATAACTACAACGAAGCCCTCAATTATTACCTCGAAGCCTATACCTATGCGCTCAAACATTTAGGATATATCCAAGAAGTCGCCATCCTAAACAACATCGCCATCCTATACGGAGATGACAATCAATTTGACAAGTCAAAAGAATACCTCCTAAAAGCCTATCATATAGTCGAAAAAGAACACGATAGCATACGAATGGCTCACTATGCCATCAACCTCGGAATACTAAACGGCCGAACCAAAAAATACAACGAGGCAAAACAACGGTTGTACGAAGCCATAAACCTCGTTAATGAATCTCAAGAAATTCTACTCCTTAAAGCTCGGTCGGCTTTAGCAGAAGTATATATCTCTTTAAATGAATTCGACCAAGCTAAAAAAATCATTGATGAAATCGCCGACCAAGCCCTACGCTTGTCCCCTAACGACATGTACGTAGCTGTGCTCATACAACTCTCTAAGTATTACCACCACAAACAAGACTACGACAAAGCCATCGATATGTGCAAAAAAGCATTGGCTTATAACTACGACATCCGAAATAAAATCCAAATTTTCGAACAACTTTCCAAAGTAAGTTACCAGAAAAAAGATTTCGAGACAGCTATAAAATACAAAGACTCTGTCATCCTGGTTAACGATTCTATATACAGAACCAAAAGCAATCAAATGTATGAAGGGAACAAAGTAAAGTTCGAATTGCAAACCTATGTTCACGAACTCAATAGCAAACAAAAACAACTCAATGCCGAACGTAAAATATTCGGAGCCGCTGTCGGAGCATTCCTAATTCTAATCTTCTTAGTGTATCGAATCTACCGCAACAAAGCCGTTCAAGAACTGCAAAAAAAAGAAATCGCCTTGCGCGAAAACAAAATCATCGCCCTCGAGCTCGAAAAGAAAAACCAAGAACACCTCATCTTGGAAAAACAGCTCAAAACCATGGAAATCCAATCGCTCTTAGAACAAGAGCAGTTGAAAAACGAAATCGAACAGAAAAACAGACAACTTACTTCAAAAGCACTCTACCTGTCTAGCCGAAACGAAATCATCGAAGAACTCATTCAATCTTTATCCCGAATGCCCGAAGTGAATTCAAATGCCGAACTCAAAAAAATCCTCAGACAACTCAACGAAAATGTTCAACCCGACGAACATTGGAACAGCTTTTTCACCCATTTCGAAGAAGTAAATCAAGGACTAATAACCCAGCTCAAAAACCGTCACCCGGATTTGAATGCCAACGATATTCGGTTTATTTGCTATGTATTTATGAACCTCACCAGCAAAGAAATCGCCTCAATTTTCAATATTACACAAGAAGCTTGTCGCAAACGAAGAGAAAGAATATCAAAAAAAATCGGTTTAGATAGCGGAGAATCACTATACGAATACCTAACACAACTATCTGTAAATAAAGACTAATCACGTTTTTTCTGTAAGTATGTCACGTTTTTTAGGGATATAAATTTTATGGTCAAATTGTTTTTTGTTGAATTTTGGCAGAACAAAAACTAACAAACCAAAACAATTTGTATCATGAAAAAAAAACTTACTTATCTTGCTTTTCTAGTCTTGTTGAGTTTGCGAATCAATGCCTCTATGCTGCTAGATGACCCTTGCTCACCCCCTTCAAATATCGAAATTACAGAACTGACAACCTATTCCATCAACTTCGAATGGACACATGTCGATGCAGGTAATGATGGAATACTGTTTCAATACGTAATTACAGAAGACAACAACCCTCTCGGAGGCCCTACTACTCCCGGAACACAAGGCACTTCCTTAAATTACACGCTACTAATGCCGGGAACAACCTATAACCTGTATATGCGTACGCTCTGTATGGGAACTTGGAGCGATTGGACAGATGCCCTAACTTTTACTACCCTTTCTTGTGAGTCTACTGATTTGCCGTATATTCAAGATTTCGAAACGCTTACCCCTTTTAATTTGATAGAATGTGTCTCGTGGCAAGTAAACTCAGGAAACTACTGGTCTGTAAACCAAAATGCTGTAGCCGGTTTCGACGGAAATACTCTGCATTATGCCTCTAACGAAACCGAAGATGCCGACAGCTGGTACATCTTTAGCAGCGGAGTAAACATCCAAAACGGAGATAGAATAAAAGTGTCTTTCAAATACGCCTCAGACGGAAACGGAGTAGAAAACATGAGTCTTATAGCAGCTACTAGTTTAACAGACCTAACAGCCGGAATCGGAATTCAAGTGGCAAACCTAACTATTACGGATACTGCAATAAACGAATTTAGCGCAGGCCCTATTCCAATCAATGAAACAGCCGTTTATTATTTCGCTTTCCACGCAACCTCCCCGGCCAATCAAGGAACAATCTACGTAGACGATTTCAAAGTAGAAGCCTGGACATGCGGCACGCCTGCAGACGTAAACATCCACGCTATTCAAGAAAATGACGCTCTTGTGTCATGGGTAGCCACAGGAGATAACACCATTCAGTTCTATCAATATGTGGTGTCCGAGGAACCTATACAACCCAACGATAGCACCCCGGGAATTATCGCTACAGGAACCGAAGCTGACAACCCTATCGAAAATCTCTCGTCAAACACAACCTATTATGTATACGTGAGAGCCTATTGCTCAGGAGTTTGGAGTGACTGGACAGAAGCCGTAACCTTCACAACCCCATGCCCTTCAAACATCCCAACTCCATCGGCAGAAGCTAATCAAACACTGGAAGAAGGACAAACTTTAGCTGACTTGGTAGTAGATGGAGAAAGTCTAACCTGGTATGCCGACGAAGACCTCTCTACAGAACTTGATGCTAATACGCCGGTTACAGACCAAACAACCTATTATGTTACTCAAACCATCGAAGGTTGCCAGTCCGAAGCTATAGCGATTACCGTAGAAGTTACCTTGGGTCTAGACAACATCTCTACCCCGTCATTCAAAGTTTTCCCTAATCCGGTGCAAGACCTCTTAAACGTAACGGCAGATAAAGAAATCACTCATATCGAAGTATTCAACATGCTAGGACAAACAGTAATTACTCAATCCGTTTATACTAACCAAGCACAAATAGATATGTCCGGATTACTTTCAGGAAATTATCTTGTGAAAATAACAGCCGCAAACATTTCTCAAATATGGAGAGTCGTTAAATAATTTTTTCCATAAATCAACCAAAACTCCCGAGAAGCTGTTTGAAATTCTTTCCCAGAGAATTTCATAACAGCTTCTCAATTATTTATCTTTGTGTCTCAAACTTTAGCCCTATGAGTATGCAATCTCAAATTACCCTTAACGAACAAACCTTTTCGGTCGACTTATCGCAGCCAATAGATATCTCTATCCCACTATCCGATTCAGACAAAAACCCCATCGCTTGGTATCTGAATAAGCTTACCATCGAGCCCGTTCGTTTCGGTGAATGGGTCGGTGCCGTAAAACAAGGCAGTTCAACCAATTTTAATAACATCCTATTCAACCCGCATGCTCACGGAACTCACACCGAATGCTTAGGCCACATTACTAAAGACTTTTATAGTATCAATCAACAGCTGAAAAAGTTCTTCTTCGTAGCCGAACTAATCACGGTAACTCCAGAAAAACAAAACGAAGATTTAGTCATTACCAAAACAATCATAGAAGAAGCCTTAAAAAGGCTCTCCACAGGTTACAAGGCCATAATCATCAGAACCCTACCCAACCCTGTCGAGAAAACTTCTAAGAACTATTCGCATACCAACCCACCTTATTTGGCCGAAGAAGCAACTAAACTCTTAGTCCAAAAAGGCATTGAGCATTTGCTTATAGACCTGCCAAGCGTCGATAGAGAAAGTGACGAAGGTAAACTCCTTTCCCACAAAGCGTTTTGGAACGTAAAAGACATCCATAATTTAAATCCGGACGCCCGGTTCAACGCTACCATTACCGAAATGGTATTCATCCCGAACAACATCCAAGACGGCCGCTATTTGCTGAACCTACAAATCGCCTCTTTCGAAAACGACGCAACCCCAAGCAAACCCGTTTTGTATAAAATCCTCTAAAAACTATGATGAAATTTGCGGTTGTTATACTGAATTGGAACGGAAAAGCTTTGCTCGAAAAGTTTTTGCCATCTGTAATGGCCCATTCTTACCAAGCCCAAATCTATGTAGCCGATAATGCCTCAACCGATGACTCCATCGATTTTCTCAAAAGAGAATACCCTCAAGTCAAAATCATCCAAAATCCAAACAATTACGGCTATGCCAAAGGTTATAACGAAGCGTTGAAAAACCTAAACGAACCCTATTGGGTGCTGCTGAATTCCGATGTCGAGGTTACCGAAAATTGGCTCAAAGCACCCTTGGAACTCTTCGAAAAAGACTCTCAAATTGCCGCCATACAACCCAAAATTTTAGACTACAAAAACAAAAATTTCTTCGAATATGCCGGAGCTGCCGGAGGATTTATAGATAAATACGGCTTTCCGTACTGTAGAGGACGAGTGTTTGCTACTCTAGAGAAAGATACCGGACAATACAACCAAATAGAAGATATTTTTTGGGCATCAGGGGCATGCCTCTTTATCCGTAAATCGGTTTTTCAAACGCTAAATGGCTTCGACGAAGACTTTTTTGCTCACCAAGAAGAAATCGACTTGTGCTGGAGAATTTACAACCAAAATCTTAAAATTAAATATACCCCAGACTCCATAGTATACCATGTGGGCGGAGCTACCCTAAAAGAAGGCTCACCCCAAAAAACATTCCTTAACTTCCGCAATTCACTCTATACACTACTTAAAAATCATCCCAAAAAAGGTCTGTTCAGAGTATTGTTCATCAGACTTTGCCTAGACGGAATTGCAGGAGTTCTCTTCATGCTACAAGGAAAGCCTCGACACGTATGGGCTATTATAAAATCACACTTCGCCCTATATGCCAATCTCAAAAAAACTTTAGCCAAACGAAAAGGCACTCAAAAAGCCGACTATTTTTATACTAAAAGTATCGTTTTCGACTATTTTATAAGGGGTCAGAAGGTGTTTGTTATGCATAAAAATAAATAATTTGGCAATTTTACCGCAATTCTTACAATCCAAACCGTTACAAGCAAATTATTCGTAAAATCGCTAATTTTTAATAACTTTTTAGTATATCAAACGTGGTTTTATTGCTACATTTGCATAAATCAAAAAATGTAGGTTATGAAAAAATTCGTGCTATTGTGTTCTGTATTAGGAATGCTTACTCTCACTTCTTGTAACTCGAAAAAGAAGATTGCAGAGCTTGAAAACAAAAATAAAGAAATTCAAGACTTATTGAATTCAGCAACAGTAAAATTAAACACTTGTTTGGCCGAAAAAGAAGGGCTACAATCTCAAATCGCTTTGTTGCGCGAAGCCAATGAAGACTTGAAAAGAGATAAAGAAAACATCACTGTGTTGACCGCTAAAGGCGCAGAAAACCTAGAAAAATCACTAGAAAGCATGAGAGAAAAAGACCTTAAAATCTCTCGCCTGCAAGATGCCCTAACTAAAAAAGACTCTGTAACATTAGCCCTTGTAAGCTCTTTGAAAAGAGAAGTTGGATTTGATGACCCGGACATTCAAATCAACGTAGAAAAAGGCGTAGTATTCATCTCTATCGCAGATAAAATGCTATTCAAAACCGGAAGCTACGAAGTAAGCGACAAAGCTAGAGCCGTATTGGCTAAAGTGGCTAAAGTCGTAAACTCTAAACCGGACTTCGAATGTATGGTCGAAGGTCACACAGACAACGTTCCTTATCGTTCTAGCAACGGAGTATTACTTGACAACTGGGATCTCAGCGTGAAACGTGCTACTTCTATCGTAAGAGTATTACAAGACCTAGGAGTAAAACCTTCTCAACTTATTGCTGCCGGAAGAGGAGAATATATGCCTCTAGTGGACAACTCAACTTCAGAAAACCGCGCTACAAACCGTAGAACAAGAGTTATGGTATTGCCTAAAATCGACCAGTTCTACGACATGATCGAAAAAGAAATGAAAAACCTGAGCGGAAAATAATTTTTTCATAAATAGAACATACTAAAAAAGGGAAGCAAAATTGCTTCCCTTTTTTTTAGCTAACAAATTACAAGCTTTAAAAGTGTACGTCGTCATCCCTATTACCTATTACCTATCTCCAAACTAGACTATCCTAACCAAAAAACACCCTTTTTTTCTTTTCAATAAAAAAATAGTATTACTTTTAGCAGGTTAAAAATATTCTTAATATGAACACACCTATAAAAACCAATTATCCTGCTCTTTACACACTCATTATCGTTTTCTTCTTTTGGGGATTTATAGCAGCCGGAAACAGTATTTTTATTCCGTTTTGTAAAGAATACTTTCACTTAGACCAGTTTCAATCACAACTTATCGACTTTGCTTTCTATACGGCTTACTATATCGGAGCCTTACTGTTGTTCGCCTTCGGAACACTAAGAGGCAAAGACATCGTCGGCAAATGGGGCTACAAAAAGAGCATCGTCTATGGGCTTTTATTCTCCGCTTTAGGAGCTGCAGCTATGATTATAGCCGTTAAAGTCAATATCTATGCAGCTATGTTGGTCGGCCTGTTCATTGTAGCTCTCGGTTTCTCGCTTCAACAAACAGCCGCCAACCCGTTCGCAATTCTCTTAGGTGACCCCAAAACCGGAGCAAGCCGAGTGAACCTTGGCGGTGGAGTCAACTCTTTCGGAACCACTATCGGGCCAATTATCGTTGGATTTGCCCTTTTCGGAACCACAGCAGCCGTAACCGATGAGCAAATCCGAAATATGGAGCTTGACAAAGTCATTTGGCTCTATACCGGCGTAGGAATATTGTTTTTGATAGCAGCATCTATCTTCTATTTCTCTAAAAAATTACCAAGCGGAATCTCTGACGAAAACGTAGAAAAATCAAGCAAAGCATTAACTACACTCATCGTAATGACACTGCTGCTTGTCATTTGTTTTGCTCCGGTCTTCCAAACCTATCAAAACGATTTTTCAACCTTTACCGACGAGCAAATGCATAACCTAGAAAAATACCGCATGTACTGGCTCTTGGGCGCTTTGTTGGTAGTAGTCGGAGGACTAATGTTTTCCAACCTAAAAGCTAAACAAGACAAATCGGGTTGGGGAGCCATGCAGTATCCGCAATTGGTGTTGGGTATGCTGGCTATTTTCGTGTACGTAGGCGTAGAAGTCGCTGTAGGAAGTAACCTCGGAGAGTTACTTCAACAAGAGGAATTCGGCTCAATGGAAGTGTCCGAAACAGCCAAATACATCTCCATGTATTGGGGAAGCTTAATGATCGGTCGTTGGGCCGGAGCTATCTCGGTTTTTAACCTAACCAAAGGAAAAAAAGCTTTGGCTTTGGTCATAGTTCCACTTATTGCTTTTGGAGTGATTTTAGGCGTAAACACCCTTTCGGGAAATGATATGTCTCCTTTGTACTACTACGTTATCTGTATTGCAGTTCAGATTGTAGCTTTTTTCATTGCCAAAGACAAACCGGCCAAAACACTTTTGATTTTCGCTGTTTTAGGTATAGCTGCTATGCTTACCGGACTTATGACAGACGGAACAGTGGCCATTTATGCCTTCCTAACCGGAGGCCTGGCTTGTAGCATCATGTGGCCCTCTATTTTCAGCCTATCGCTTATTGGGTTAGGTAAATACACTTCTCAAGGTTCTGCCTTCTTGGTTATGATGATCTTAGGCGGAGGAATCATCCCTCCTATTCAAGGGAAATTAGCTGATATCATCGGAATTCACCAGTCATACATCATGGCCGTGATTTGTTTTAGCTACTTGGCTTTATTTGCTGTTTTAGTAAAACCTATTCTCAAAAAACAAAATATTGATATCGACCAAATTGAAACCGAAGGAGCCCACTAAGTAAATTTCACCACGAAATAACTCGTCGCAAACCAACAATTCTTCGCCAAAAAAGAGTAACTTTGCGTGTATTTTTTTAATTATGAAAACAAAAATTCTTATCATAGGAGCTTGTGGACAAATCGGAACTGAGCTCACACAAAACCTCAGAAAAATCTACGGAACCGAGAATGTTGTAGCATCAGACGTTAGAAAACTTAACAATTCCGTGGTCAACGACGGAATCTTCGAAGTAGTAAATGCTCTCGACTACAACCAAGTACAAGGATTAATAGAAAAATATGAGATAACAGATGTTTATCTGATGGCAGCTTTGCTTTCGGCTACAGCCGAGAAAAACCCTGCCTTCGCTTGGGATTTAAACATGAATTCTCTTTTCCATGTGCTAAACTTAGCCAAAGAAGGAAAAATTCAAAAGATATTCTGGCCTTCAAGTATTGCTGTTTTCGGCCCTACGACACCAAAAGAAAATACACCACAATTCACTATCATGGAGCCCACAACCGTATACGGTATTAGCAAGCAAGCCGGAGAAAGATGGTGCGAATACTACCATAATATTTACGGAGTCGACGTAAGAAGCATACGTTATCCCGGCCTTATCAGCTGGACAACACCTCCGGGAGGTGGAACCACAGATTATGCAGTTGACATTTACTACAAAGCACTAGAAAACGCAACTTACGAGTGCTTCCTGTCAGAAAACACAGGACTCCCAATGATGTATATGGATGACGCCATTAGAGCTACTATCCAAATCATGCAAGCTCCAAAAGATTCAATTAAAATTCGCTCTTCCTATAACCTTTCAGCTATTAGTTTCACACCAAAAGAAATTGCTACCGAAATCAAAAAACACATCCCTGATTTCACCATTACCTATAAACCCGATTTCAGACAAAAGATTGCAGACAGCTGGCCTTCGAGCATAGACGACAGCAGAGCACGCGAAGATTGGGGATGGAAACACGAGTTCGACCTACACAAGATGACTCACGTAATGCTTGAAAATTTAAGAAAAAAAGAATAATATTCGAATATTTTTTCGATTGCTTATAAATTTAAAGCAATCATGGTGTATTTGTAGTAGACTTCAATCATTAACCACTTACGCCAATGAAGAGTTTACTTATGTACCTATGTGTTTTGTTGTGCCTTTTTGTAACAGCCCAAGAAACAGAAGAATTCAAAACAAAGTTTGACAGCATTCGTTTTGACGCTATCGTCAATGTGTCTGCCAAAGATTTTGATAAAGCAATAAAAATAGCAGATTCTCTTTATAACACTTCGACTACAAAAAAATACAAGGCTAACGCTTTGATGCTTTCTTCTGAACTGTACCAACGAAAAGGCCTCAGAAAGCAAGCCATAATATACGCTCAACAGGCAGGAGAGATGATCTCTGGCGAGAAATTCTATGTTTTAGAAGCCCAAATTTATGGCTTTTTATCAGGACAATATCGAATACTTGGATTGGTGGAAGAAGGTAGAATCTATTTAGAGAAAGCTCTAAAAGCTTCACACAATGTTAATGATGATGATCCAAAAAACTCCTTGTTAGGTTTAGCATATCAGGAAAAAGCCCTGTATGAATCAACGGTTGAGAATTATTCCGAAGCTAAAAATTTTGCCTTAGAATCAGAAAAGTACTTAAACAAAGTTACCGATGGCCCCAGAAAAGACTTTTTTTAGGAACCAATGCAGAACTCTACGGAAATACTCTTCGAAAACTCAAACAATATGATGAGGCTATAATACAATATAATCGAGCTTTGAAACTTCTCAGTAATGCCGTTGAGCCCAATGCAGGAATTATCGGAGATATATATCACGGATTAGGTTATATCTATCTAGAAGAAAAAGAGTATGATTTAGCCAAAGAATACTTAATCAAAGCCGAAGAAATAGCTGAAAATTCGGATTATATCGGGCTAAAAACCAACGTATATAAAACTCTTTCAGACTATTACAAAGAAATTAACAACCACGAAAAATCTTCATTATATAAAGATAAATACATAGAGGTTTTTAAATTTTACGAACAAGACAAAAAAGCTGCTATAGAAGATTTCGTAAAATTTCTTAAAGAAGAAAATCAAAACCTTTTTAACAAACACAATATTTTATTAGGATTGTCAATAACTCTTGTAATCCTAATTGTTATATTGATTATAGTTTACAACAAAAAAAAGAAAAGAGATCTGCAACGATTCAATGAAGTACTCAGTGAACTCAAACAAAAAATTGCTCTTCGAGAAGAACAAATCAACAATTTAATACAAGAAAAAGAGGTAGTTCAAGATTTAGAAAACAAAGACTCCAAAAACAAAGGACTTCAGATATCGAAAGAAACCGAAATTAAAATAATAGAAGGTTTGAGAGAGTTTGAGCAAAGTAACACTTTCTTACAAAGCTCATTTTCATTAGCCAATTTAGCTAGCTTGCTCGGCACAAACACAAAGTATCTTACTTATGTTCTGAACAAATATTATCAAAAAGACTTCAATACCTTTATCAACGAATTACGTATTGACTATATCATCCAAAAACTACAAACCGATAAAGAGTATAGAAACTACAAATTGAGCTATTTAGCCGCAGAATGTGGGTTCTCTTCTCACAGCAAGTTTTCATCCATATTCAAATCAGTAACCGGGTACTCACCTTCTACTTTTATTGAATATCTGGAAAAGCAGTCTTTGACTAGTGTCAAATAAATTTTCAAGCGTTATTTCTTTTCGGAATAGAACCTTATTTTTTCAAGGGAGCCACATCTTTTGCCTTTGATTTTCAAACCGAAATACCGTATCTTTGCAAATTATTCCAAAAAAGACATAAACGCTTATGTTCAACAATTTAACCGAAAAATTAGACAAGGCTTTT
>CAYZBA010000005.1:0-27991 GCA_964476555.1 uncultured Flavobacterium sp. | reverse complement strand
TCAGGAGTTATATTTGAATAAATTCCATAAGTAAAAACTCCATTTCGTCTATCGTGACTATCAATCAGAGAAGCATATAATGTTACAGGAGCTTTACCGCATCTTACATACTCCAAAAACAACGGTTTAAAGTATTCAATATCTTTGATATGAAAAGCAAAAACATCAGGATGGACAGTTTTCCCATCAATGTTATAATTTCCAATTATCTGCTCATTCGGATAACCGTATTCTGCTAAAATCTCTTTAAATCTCTTTTCATTATAATCATCTACCTTTCTCATTTCCTCGTCATATTGACTCTTATCTTGTCGAACTCTTTGGTCTTCTCTAATCATTTCTGCCAATTCATTCCTTAAATCAAGATTTAATTTTGAATACCATTCATTATAGATTTTTTGTGATTTTTGTTTTAATGCTGCCCAACCTTCTATTTTTGTTATTCCCTCATATTCGGGATTATCTTCAAAGTATGAAACATGAATTCCTTTTGTGAAAGCCAATTCAACATAATATAAAGTCTCTTCATACTTCCCTTTTTTTAAAGAAAGTTCAGCTAATATTGGAATTTCATAAATTGTAGGTTGATTGAGTAATTCACAGTTTTTCTCTGCTTGTTTCAGTAAATCGTAAGCTTTATCTAAATCACCTTGTAAATAACTGAATTCTGCCTGATAGACCAATTGATAATAGTCTTTAATATAATCGCAATTACAATCATCTGTTTGTGAAAACAGGTTTGTCGAAATCAACAATAATAAAACGATTTTTGTCATAAACTTTAAAACTCAGAAGTCACTTTATCTATTTTAGCAATCGTAAAATCTAAATCGTCATACGAAAGTGCATCGGTTATAAACCAAGTTTCGTAGGATGACGGAGCGATATAAATTCCTTCTTTCAACAATCCGTGGAAGAAATCTTTAAAACGCTGCGTATCTCCGTAACCAGCGGTTTTGAAATCATAAATTTCACGTGAGTCAAAGAAAATCGAAATCATCGAGCCTACTCGGTTTACCGTAAAATCAACCTTGTTTTTGGTCAATACTTCACGAATTCCTTTTTCTAAATACGCTGTTTTCTCATCTAATCGTTTGAAAACTTCTTTGTCATTATTCAAAGCTTTCAACATCTCTAGTCCCGCAGCCATAGCAAGCGGATTTCCCGATAAGGTTCCGGCTTGATAAACCGGACCTAGAGGAGCAAGACAATTCATAATTTCGTTTCGGGCCGCAAAGGCACCTACCGGAAGCCCTCCACCAATTACTTTCCCGAAACAAACGATGTCTGCTTTAATTCCGAAAAGTTCTTGAGCACCACCTTTTGCCAAACGGAAACCGGTCATTACTTCGTCAAAAATCAATACGGCTCCGTTTTGGTCACAAATTTGGCGAAGCCCTTCCAAAAATCCTTTTTTAGGCGGAACGCATCCCATGTTTCCGGCTACAGGCTCCACAATGATGGCGGCAATTTCACCTTTGTTGTTGTCGAATAAAGTTTGAACACTTTCTAGGGAATTGTAATCAGCCAGCAAGGTGTCCTTAGCTGCTCCTTGCGTAACTCCGGCACTGTTGGGCACTCCAAAAGTCGAAGCTCCACTTCCGGCAGCAATCAAAAAGGCATCCGAATGTCCGTGGTAACAACCCGAAAATTTGATGATTTTTTCTCTTTTCGTATAACCGCGAGCCAAACGAATAGCACTCATACAAGCTTCGGTACCCGAATTCACAAAACGAATTTTGTCAATATTAGGGACCATTTCTACGGCTAGTTTCGCTATTTCGGTTTCGATTTCGGTTGGTGTCCCGAATGAAGTTCCTAATTTTGCTTTTTCGATAACGGCATTCACCACAGGCTCATAGGCATGCCCCAAAATCATCGGCCCCCATGAATTGATATAATCGATATATCTGTTTCCGTCTTCGTCATATAAATAAGCACCTTGTGCTTTTTTGATAAAAATCGGATTTCCGCCTACTCCTTTAAAAGCTCTCACCGGAGAGTTCACACCCCCCGGAATGTAGTTTTGTGCTTCTGCAAATAGCTGACTGCTTCTTTGATAGTTCATTTTCTAAGTATTTTGTATAGCTAAATATATTATTGTTCTAAAGCGACGCATTATTTTACTCGTAAAACTTGCCCGATAGAGATATCGTTGCTCGAGAGGTTATTGAGTCGTTTGAGCTCATCAACAGTGGTGTTATAGCGCTTAGAGATATTGTATAGCGTATCACCTTGTTGCACTTGATGTGTATAATTACTGCTTGCTACCTCAACAATTTCCTCAACTTTAGGCTCTTTTTTCTCTCTTTTTTTGCCCAAAACCTCCTCGTCATATTTGTAGAGCTCATACCTCTCAATTAGTCCAATCAATTTGTCAGGATATTTAGGGTCTGTCGCATAACCTGCTTTTCTAAGGCCTTTTGCCCAACCCTCATAATCGTCTTTTTTGAGTTTAAAAAGGTCATTGTACCGGCTTCTCGATGTCAGAAAAAGCGAATGATCTTGAAAAGATTCCGAAGCATGACGGTATTTTCTGAAGCACTCCTGAGCAGCATCATCGTCATGACGAATGGTTTCGCCTGTCCAATTCGTATGACATTTTATACCAAAGTGGTTGTTGGCCTCTTTAGCCAACCTGCCGTTCCCGGCACCAGACTCCAAAATTCCTTGTGCCAGCGTAATACTAGCCGGAATTCCGTGGTTCCTCATGTTGTCCTTAGCAATTTCTTTATATTGATTAATGTAGTTTTTGACTACATCGGAATACACCGTAACGTTAGAAGTTGCCTCTAAATTTTCAGAAGATGACTTAGGCTTAGGCGTTGGCTTGGGTTTGCTGGTTACCGTTCGCTCGGTCTTAGGTTTTGAAGTAGGCTTTTTAGTTTGAGAAGTGTATTTGGTCCCTTTACACGAAGCCAAAACAAGCACAAAAGCTATAATGTAAATCTTTCTAAACATAGATTAAAGGTAAGTTTTGTTTTTTTAGTTTTTCGTTCATTCCTGTAATACCTTGCAATCCACCTGTGTGAATCAACAAAATATGGGCATCTTTTTCAAAATATCCCCTTCGGATAAGGTCAAACACCCCAAAGCACATTTTCCCTGTATAAACAGGATCGAGTGGGATATGGGTCTTGCCTCGAAACTTATTTATAAACGATATCAATTCCTCATTTATTTTGCCATATCCCCCAAAGTGATAGTCCGTTATCAACTCCCAATTTTCTTTCTGAACAAACTTCTTAATTTCCCCGTCCAAAAAGTCACCTTTCAGAGCCGGAAAGCCCAACACTTTTTGATGTGATTTGGTGCTGTTGATGATACCAGAAATCGTTCCTCCAGTGCCCACAGCACAGCAAATATAGTCAAAAAAATCATCTTCTTCCGTAAGGATTTCTTCACAGCCTTTGATAGCCAACTCGTTGGTCCCACCTTCAGGAACGAGATAGAAATCGCCAAACTTCAGACGTAAATTTTCAATAAAGCTTGCAGAATCTTTTTGCCTGTAATCTTCTCGAGAAACAAATTCAAATCGCATTCCGTTGGCATGAGCAAATCTAAGCGTTGGGTTTTCCGATATTTTATCCCGTAATTCCTCGCCTCTGATAACCCCAATAGACCGAAGTCCAAACGCTTTGGCCGCATACGAAGCCGCCGAAATATGATTCGAGTATGCCCCCCCGAAGGTCAGTATAGTCCCGTAACCTTGTTTTCTGGATTCCAACAAATTATACTTGAGTTTGCGGAATTTATTTCCCGAAACATAGGGGTGGAGCAGGTCTTCTCGTTTGATGTAGAGTTTCATGACTTCCAAAAGTTGCTATCAAACCAGCTCTGCATATAGCTTTTCATACAAAGGCAAGATGTTCTTGATGTCGAATTTCAATGCCGTAGCTTTAGCGTTCTTTTTAAACCGCTGTAAAGTACTCTCGTCCGAAAGAATTTTTATAGCATTTTTAACCATGTCTTCTATATCACCCACATCGCTCAAATAACCCGAAACTCCGTGAAGGTTCACCTCCGGCAACCCTCCCGCATTGGTCGAAATTACCGGAACACCCAAAGCCATGGCTTCTAAGGCTGCCAAACCAAAACTTTCAGTTTCTGACGGCAGCAAGAATAAGTCCGAACTGCATAAAATTCGGTTGATTTCGTGCGAATTCCCAAAGAAAACCACTTTGTCGGCAATTCCTAACTCCCGACATTGTCTCTCGGCTTTTTCCCGCTCCGGACCGTCACCCACCATCATAAGTCGAGCAGGAATCTGCTTTTGTATACCGTCGAAGATGCTGATGATATCCGGAATGCGCTTTACGCTCCTAAAGTTACTGATGTGCGTGATGATTTTCTCGTTGTTTTTGGCCAAAATATGTCGCTCACATGGTGTGGCTTTCTGGTAACTTTCCACAGAAAAATCTATAAAGTTCGGCACAACCTTGATTTCGTTCTTAATGCTGAAAATCTCTAAGGTCTCCCTCTTCAAACTCTCCGATACGGCCGTTACCACATCCGATTTGTTGATGCTAAAACTCACCGCCGTTTTATAGTTCGGGTGCTTCCCAACCAGAGTAATATCCGTACCGTGAAGGGTAGTCACCATCGGAATGTTGATTCCCTCTTCTTCCAACATCTTCTTGGCCATATAGCCCGCATAGGCATGCGGAATGGCATAGTGCACGTGGAGAATCTCAATACTATAGAGTTTTACCATATCTACAATTTTGCTCGAAAGAGCCAATTCATATGGCTGATAGTGAAAAAGCGGATATTCTGGGACGTTTACTTCGTGATAATAGATATTCGGACTCAATAGCTCCAACCGAACCGGTTGATTATATGTGATAAAGTGTATTTCGTGTCCTTTTTTAGCAAGCTCAAGGCCTAATTCCGTAGCTACAACACCACTTCCTCCAAAGGTCGGGTAGCAAACAATTGCAATTTTCATAAGCCAAAAAAATTTGGATAAAGTTACTAAGAATCCTTTTAACATTTCCCGTTTTAAGATTTTTTTATTGGAAAATCCTTACTTTTGGGCTTTTGCTCCTCTAGCTATGCTTCGTTATTTTTTTACCAAACTCGGATATGCCCTTTTTACTCTTTTCGGAGTAATATCGGTCATATTTTTCCTGTTCAACGTCTTGCCCGGAGACCCGGCCCGAATGATGCTTGACCAAAACGAAGACTCTCAACAAATGGAAGCTATCCGCAAGAAATACGGTTTCGACAAACCTCTATCAGAACAGTATTTGCTGTATCTGAACGACCTTTCTCCGATTTCACTGCATAGCACAAACCCGGAAGAGTACAGCTATTTTACGACAGAAAAATACTCGGGTGTTTTGCTCTTTGCAGTAGGAAACATACAGCTGGCATTGAAATTACCATACCTTAGAGAAAGCTTTCACAAAACCGGTAAATCCGTAGCCGAAATTATAACAGACACTTTGCCTAACACGGCCACTCTGGCCATCTTTGCAATACTGATAGCCATTTTCATAGGAATATTGCTCGGAATTATCTCCGCTTTATACCAAAATTCCTTTTGGGATAGGTTGATTGCCGTAGTAAGCACGCTAGGGATGAGTACCCCCAGCTTTTTTGCGGCTATTTTGTTCGCTTGGTTATTCGGCTTTGTGTGGTATGAATATACAGGCTTGAATATGAACGGCAGCCTTTACGAAGTCGATGATTTTGGAGAAGGAAAATACATTCAATGGAAGAACCTGATTCTCCCTGCCGTAGTGTTGGGAATACGCCCGTTGGCTGTGGTAGTGCAACTCATGAGAAACTCCCTTTTAGAAACCCTAAACCAAGATTATATCCGTACTGCTAAGGCCAAAGGACTCTCCATGCCTAAAATCATCCGTAAACACGCTCTGAAAAACTCACTAAATCCCGTGGTAACAGCTATCTCCGGTTGGTTCGCTTCCATGTTGGCCGGAGCGGTGTTCGTAGAATATATCTTCGGCTGGAATGGCCTCGGAAAAGAAATCGTCGATGCTCTTAACTACCAAGATTTACCTGTAATTATGGGAGCCGTGCTCACCATCGCCACAACCTTCATAATCATCAATATCTTGGTCGATTTGATATATGCTTATCTTGACCCTAGAGTTTAAACTCAAAACTCAAATCTATTCTGAATAGCCGAACAAGTTGTGTTTTTTGATGAGTTCCGCAATTCCCAGAGGTAACATCTCTTCCCAACCTTTTTCTTTGTTCCCAATCATTTTCAGTACTTTTCGAGAGAAAATACCCAAGTGGCTCTTATCTACGTCCGGAATGTCGATCACTTTCCCGTTGAATTTAAAGAAGTTGTAAAGCTCTCTCATTCTTGGGTGTACTTTCATGTTCTCCGAAGTGATGATTTCTCCGTTTTCGCCCAACATAGGGTATAAGAATACTTTCAAATCCCTGTAGAACAGCTTTCCGAAAGCCTCCAAAATCCCACCCGATAAATGTCTGTAGTATTTTTCGTCAAATACGTCAATCAGATTCGGAACTCCCATCACGATTCCCATACGGGCTTTAGTATATTCAGAGAAGTATTCCACCACTTTGTAGTATTCCTGAAAGTTCGATATCATTACGGTTTGCCCCAAAGAACATAGCAATTCCGCCCTGTCCAAAAAGTCCTTCTCGTCAATTTCACCTTCAGAACGCAGGTTCGACAAGGTGATCTCAAACACCACCAAAGTGTTGTCTTTGTCTACCTTCTTCTCCTGAAGAAACATTTCATAAGACTTCTGAAACATATCCATATTCACTTTCGTCACCGGACGGAAGCTCCCCCTAAGAGCCAAAATGTTTTTCTTGTAGAGTACATTGGCCGGCAAAATGTTTTTCGCCTCAGGGCTAAACATAACCGCTTCGGTCATTCCGTTTTTTACCAACTGAAGACTGATCAAACGGTTGTCCACATCTTTAAACAAAGGCCCCGAAAAATTAATCGTGTCGATCTCTAACCGGTCTTTGCTCAAGTGATCATAAAGGTATTTCAGAAGCTTTTTAGGTTCGTTATACTTATAAAAAGCCCCATAAATCAAGTTTACACCCAAGATACCCAGAGTCTCTTGTTGTAATCTCGAATCATTTTCTTTAAAGCGAATGTGTAGTATGATTTCGTTGTACTCTTGGTCAGGCTCGATTTGATATTTAATACCAACCCAACCATGTCCTTTAAACTGTTTGGCGAAATCAATGGTGGCTACCGTGTTGGCAAAACTGAAAAACAGTTTGTTTGGGTGTTTATCACGACTCAAACGCTTTTCGATAAGGTTGATCTCGTGCGTAAGCATTTTTTTTAGTCGGGACTCCGTAACATATCGACCGTCATCCTCCATACCATAGATGGCATCGCTAAAGTCTTTGTCATAAGCAGACATAGCCTTAGCAATGGTCCTCGACGAACCACCGGCTCTAAAGAAATGTCTTACCGTCTCTTGTCCTGCCCCAATCTCGGCAAAGGTTCCGTAAATGTCAAGATTTCTGTTAATGCGAAGAGCCTTGTCTTCAATAGATGGAATAGTATCAATCTTTCTATCCCCCTTAAGAATAATCTCTGTTCCCAAAATGCTACTACCTAAATAAATGTGACTTGCGCAAAAATACGAAAATAGACTGTGTTTCTCAAGAAATAGTATTAATTTTGTGTGAAAATAAGCGTTTCAGTTTTGAAGATACATTTTTTAGGAACAGGTACCTCTCAAGGAATTCCAATTATTGGCAGTAATCATCCGGTTTGTTTAAGCAATGACCCTAAAGATAAGCGACTTAGAGTCTCCGTTTGGGTTACTTGGGACGAATATTCTTATGTCATCGATTGTGGCCCTGATTTCAGGCAACAAATGCTTACTTGCGGATGCACAAAGCTAGACGGAATCCTCTTTACCCACGAACACGCAGACCATACGGCCGGTATAGACGATATCCGACCCTTTTGTCACAGACAAGGCAAAATCCCTTTCTATTTGCACCGTAGGGTGCTCAAATCGCTCGAAAAACGATTCGATTATATTTTTGAAACCCGGGACCGATACCCGGGAGCACCAGAAGTGTTGCCTATTGAAGTAGTCGAAAACCAAAACTTTACCCTAGGTAATAAAACCGTAGTACCCATTAATATCATGCACGGAAAACTACCTATTTTCGGCTACAGAATCGGTGATTTTGTCTATATCACAGATGCCAAAGTCATCCATCCCGAAGAAGATGAAAAACTCAAAGGGGTTAAGGTTTTGGTTGTCAATGCGCTCAGAGAAGAACCTCACGACTTGCATTTCAACCTACAAGATGCCTTAGACTTTATCAGTAGAGTAAAACCCGAAAGAGCTTATATCACACACATTAGCCCAATGTTGGGATTTCACGAAGAAGTACAAAAACACTTGCCCGAAAACGTGTTTTTGGCTTATGATAATTTGGTCGTTGAAATTTAGTAAAGCAATATTCATACTATGAAAAAATTATATCTCTATCTGTTTGTCTTTTCGGCTTTAATCAACCTATTTACCTATATGTATTTTACCAAAAAAGGAGCTGCCGAAACCGAAAGACTGAAAAAAATCGAACAAAAAATCGAGACTAAAAATGCCATTATTGATTCGCTAGAAACTCAGATTTTTGAGATTTCTCACTATAGCCTAAAAGGAAATTATGCCGCTCAAGACTACGTAGAAGAGTATTTTGAAAATCATGATATTCAAAAGGTTAAAGACTCTATATTAAACCTTAACTTTGATAAAAATGGTAACGCCTTAGTGGGGTATCCGGACCCTAATAACCGCATGATTATCAGCCGGGCAGAATTCCTAAACCACAGATGGATATTGGCCGATTTCGATAACCAAAACACAGGAGGTCAAATCCTGATCCGCTACTATCTGAATCCGGACGGAACCTTCTCGATGGAAACCATCGACAGAGCTTTTTATCTACCTAAAATACAGAGAGCTGAATAATGGGAAATAGCTTCGGAAAAATATTCAAACTTACCTCTTTCGGAGAATCTCACGGAGAGGCTTTAGGTGGCATTATCGAAGGCTGCCCAAGCGGACTCGAAATAGACCTTGAACGTATCCAAAAAGAGCTCGACCGCAGAAAGCCCGGACAATCTACACTCGTTACTCAACGTAAAGAAGACGATAAAGTCAAATTCCTAAGCGGTATTTTTGACGGAAAGACAACCGGAACACCCATCGGATTTGTGATCGAAAACACCAATCAGAAATCTCAAGATTACGACCATATCAAAGACATCTACAGACCTTCTCATGCCGACTTTACCTACGACAAAAAATACGGCATCAGAGACTACAGAGGCGGAGGTCGATCTTCTGCCAGAGAAACCGTTTGTCGGGTAGTTGCCGGAGCTGTGGCCAAACAACTCATATCCGAAATTAAAATCAACGCCTTCGTATCCAGTATAGGAGAGATTTTTATCGATAAACCTTATCAAGCCCTAGACTTTTCGCTCACAGACAGCAACGCCATCCGCTGTCCTGACCAAGAAACCGCTCAAAAAATGGAGGAATACCTCAAACAAATCAAAAAAGATGGCGATACAGTAGGCGGAACCATAACTTGTGTGGTTCAAAACGTGCCTGTAGGGCTGGGAGAACCCGTATTCGATAAATTGCATGCCGCTTTAGGAAGCGCTATGCTTTCAATCAATGCCGTAAAGGGTTTCGAATACGGCAGCGGATTTTGTGGCGCTAAAATGAAAGGCTCAGAACACAACGATCTTTTTAACCCCGACGGAACCACCAAAACCAACCTCTCCGGTGGAATTCAAGGCGGTATCTCAAACGGAATGGATATTTACTTCAGAGTAGCCTTTAAACCCGTGGCGACTATCATGCAAAAACAATTGACTATCGACTCCAAGGGTAACCCTGTCGAAATGCAAGGCAAAGGACGTCATGATGCATGCGTGGTGCCTAGAGCAGTGCCTATTGTTGAAGCCATGACAGCCATGGTGTTGGCCGATTTTTATCTGCAAAATCGCCTTACAAAACGATAACCCGTAATGGCAATCATATAGCTAAAAAGGTTCTTGCTCTTCCCAAAAACTTTTTTGTTTTTAAGCCATTTTTATGACCAAGACATGACACAAGTCATAAAATTTCATTGTTGAGCCTCTTAATTTTGCTCCCAATTTTTATGAGGTAAAGTATGAATGCATCAGAACTCAAAGCAGCGATTAACCAACTCAGACAAGAAAAAAACGCCGTAATACTGGCACATTATTATCAAGAGGCAGCCATACAAGAAATAGCAGATTTCGTAGGCGATAGCCTCGAACTCTCTAAAAAAGCGGCAACCACTCAGGCCGACCTCATTGTCTTCGCCGGCGTACACTTTATGGCCGAAACCGCAAAAATCCTGAATCCGTATAAAAAAGTGGTATTGCCCGACCTGAAAGCCGGTTGCTCCCTGGCAGACGGTTGCACGCCTGAAAAATTTAGAGCTTTCAAAGACAAATACCCAAACCACACAGTGGTGACCTACATCAACTGCTCGGCAGAAATAAAAACCATGACCGATTTGGTCTGCACCTCATCCAATGCCAAAAGGATTATCGAATCCATACCCGAAGACCAACCCGTCATTTTTGCCCCCGATAGAAACCTAGGCAAATATCTCATCAAAGAAACCGGTCGAGATATGGTGCTGTGGGAAGGCTCTTGTGTAGTGCATGAAGCCTTTTCCTTCGACAAACTCGTAGAGCTATACCACAAACACCCTCACGCTAAAATTGCCGCACATCCGGAATCCGAAAGTCATATTTTGAAACTGGCTCATTATATCGGATCAACGTCAGGGATTTTAAACTACGTGAAAACAAACCCTGCAGACACTTTTATTATCGCTACCGAAGCGGGAATCCTTCACAAAATGGCCGAAGAAGTGCCTCACAAAACCTTAATCCCGGCTCCTTCTTATGAAGACAACACCTGCGCTTGCAGCGAATGCGCTTTTATGAAGGTCAATACCCTAGAAAAACTCTACCAATGCCTCAAAGACGAATCCCCCGAAATTACAATGGATGAGCAAATGAGACAAAAAGCCCTAAAACCCATCGAAAGAATGTTGGCGCTGTCCTAAACGATTTCACCATGCAACAAAGTAACGACTCAATCGCAATGAAAACAGATATATTAGTGATTGGCTCCGGAGTGTCCGGATTGTTTTTTGCAGTAAAAACAGCACGAAAACGCCCTGATTTGACCATCACTATCATGACCAAATCAAAGGCAGACAACAGCAATACCCGATTGGCTCAAGGCGGGATTGCCGTAGTCACCAACAACCTAAAAGAAAGTTTCGAACGACACATCCAAGATACCATCAAAGCGGGTGGGGGAGCCGGCGATAAAGACGTAATCGAAATGGTGGTCTATCAAGCGCCCGAAAGACTGCAAGAACTGCTGGAATTCGAAGTATCATTCGACAAAAACAGCAGCGGCGACTGGGATTTAGGCCTTGAAGGCGGACATACCGAACACCGAATCCTTCACCACAAAGACATTTCCGGCCTAGAAATACAGCAGAAAATGCTGTTGCAGCTGCAACGCTTCCCGAATATTCGCTTGATAGAAAACACTCCGGTGTTAGACCTATATGCTCATCAAAACCAATGTGTCGGAGCTATTTTTTACGACAAAGCATCACAAACTACTCAATTTATTGCAGCCAAAACCGTACTCCTCAGCAGCGGAGGTTCAGGACAATTGTTCAAACATACGACTAACCCTAATATTGCTACGGCAGACGGAGTGGCAATGGCTCACCGTCTGGGAGCAGCAGTCAAAGACATGGCCTATATCCAATTCCATCCCACGGCATTGTTCGAAGGCGATAGAAACCCTTACTTCTTGATTTCAGAGGCCGTGAGGGGATTCGGAGCCTATATCGTTAATGCCGACCAAAGGCGATTCGTCTTTGACTACGACAACCGTGGAGAGTTGGCCACTCGTGACGTGGTCTCAAAAGCAATTGGGTCAGAGATGCAAAAGTCCGGAGCCAAAAACGTGTTTATCGATTGCCGTCACCTGGACTTCGAATCCTTTTATCAACACTTCCCAACCATTACCGATTACTGCAAAAACGCAGGTATAGACATCCGTAAAGACCTGATCCCCATTGTCCCGGTGGCTCACTACCAATGCGGCGGAATACAAGTCGATAAAGATGCACAAACTTCTGTGAAAAACCTCTTTGCCGTAGGAGAATGTGCCTGCACAGGCCTGCACGGAAAAAACCGCTTAGCCTCTAATTCTCTGCTGGAAGCCTTAGTATTCGCTCATCAAAGCTCAGAATACATCTGTAAACACATAGACGAAATGACCGTACCTCATGAGCTGGCTGTAAACTTATATCCGATAACAGAAGAAGAATCGACGGTGGTTCAAGAACTCAAAAACGAACTCAAAACCTCGATGACTTCGCTCTTCATAAGCAATATCGATGCAGAACTTATTAAAAACAAGTTACAAGAGCTCAAAAAACAAGCGCAGATACTGTCGGCTAAGTCTATGTCGTTAGGGCTAAAGGAACTGCAGAATATGCTCGACGTCGCCATCTTGATAGCCGAAGACAAACACTAGTCTATACTATTAGCAAACCGAAGTCTCGCAATTGCTCAAATGCTTTGGAATAGACAAACGGTAGAAAGTCTTGCCCGGTTTGTTGCTCAAAGCTGTTTTGCATCTGGCTATACGACAAAAAACCTTTCGGAGATTGTTGTAGCTCACTGATAAATGACACAAACCATTCGCCGACTTCTCTATCGAGTTCTACCTCCAGAAAGTCGCTTTTGGAGTGACAAGTGAGCTTGGCTTTCTCGAACCTACGGCCTTTTTTGGTTTTCGTATACACTTCCATAGCAGGCTTTCCTGCTGGCCATACGACCTTCTGATTGGGTTTAAAGCTTGGCAAAGCCTCGTCTGCAAGCACAGAAGCGATATAGTCAGGAGATATCTTCGTAGGAGGTACTTTAAAGTCAAACCACGCTTGTAGCGGAAAATCAAAACAAAGCCCGTGCATGTAGTTGAAGAGCGACTTCTTTAACCCATAAGAGAACTTGTCGTGCACAAGCCCCGACTTTTCTCGATGCACCAAATCATTGTTGGCAAAAGTTCCTACCTCTCGAGTCAGGTTAATCACATCAAACTGCTCCGGATTGAGCCCGACAGGGCTGTGAGCCGTCATGGCAAATTGATGCCAAAAGCCCGATTGCAGTATGCCTGCTTCAAACATCTGACGCACCATCTCTAGCGAATCAATGGTTTCCTGTGTGGTTTGGGTCGGAAAGCCATACATCAAATAGGCATGCACCATAATACCTGATTGCGTAAAGTTTCGAGTCACTTGAGCCACTTGGGATACCGTTACCCCTTTGTCGATGAGTTGTAAAAGACGGTCAGAAGCCACTTCAAGACCGCCCGAAACAGCTATACAACCCGAAGCTTTGAGCAATCGGCACAAATCCCACGTAAAGCTCTTTTCGAATCGTATGTTGGTCCACCACGAAACGGTGAGCTTCCGGTTGATGATTTCCAAAGCTACTTCTCGCATCAGGGCAGGAGGGGCCGCTTCGTCCACAAAGTGAAAGCCCGTACTCCCTGTCTGGGCAATGAGCCTTTCCATCCTATCCACAATCTGTTTGGCAGCAATGGGCTCATAAACCTTGATGTAGTCGAGCGAAATATCACAAAACGTACACTTCCCCCAATAACACCCATGCGCCATAGTGAGCTTGTTCCATCGGCCGTCACTCCACAACCGGTGCATGGGATTCACTACTTCAATCACCGAAATATACTGGCTCAAATCGATATCCGTATAGTCCGGGCAACCAATGTCGGATTGTTTGTAGTCGTGAAGTAGCGGATTGTTGTGGTAAACAACTTGGTCGTTCTCCAGCAAAAACGTTCGTTTGAGCTCCTCTTTCGGGATTTCATTATTGATGTATTTCAGCAGTTGCTCTATAGGCAACTCCCCGTCATCCAGGGTGATAAAGTCAAAATACGAAAAAACCCTTGGGTCGCTCACAGAACGCAATTCCGTGTTCGGAAAACCTCCACCCATGATGGTCCTGATGTGCGGGTAATGCTGTTTGATGTAGTCCGCACAACGGAAAGCACTATAGAGGTTCCCCGGAAATGGCACCGAAAAACCTACCGCCTTCGGATTTGTCTTTTGGATAAGCTCTTCCAAACGGGTAAGGGTAATATGGTCAATATAACTCGGCTCTTGTTGCAGCACGCCATGCAACGCATCAAACGAGTTGGCCGACCGACCCAATCGCTCGGCATAGCGGCTAAAGCCAAAGTTCTCGTCTACAGTGTGGATAATCAGGTCAGAAATGTCTTCCAAATACAGCGTTGCCAAGTGCTTGGCCTTGTCCTGAAAGCCCATAGCGCCAAATGCCCAATCCAACTCTTCGAGCTGCGCAAAGCGTGAGGCCTGAGGCAAAAAATCTTCGCTGATAATGGCATTGGCAAGCGTGGGGTTTTTCCCCTGCAAGAAAGCTATCACCGCATCTATCGAACAGATGTAATGCTCTTTTAAAGCTACGATTCTTTGTGAGTTGTCATCCAGCACCACGCCTGAACCTTCAATGTGCGCAAACAAATCGCTCAGGCCTTGCCTCGAAAACAATCGCAGGATGACCTCTATCCCCAAGTCGACCTGATAGCAATCGATGCCTTTATGACTCAAGAAACCCTTGAGGTACACCGTACCCGGGTAGGGAGTGTTGAGCTGCGTAAACGGTGGGGTGAGGAGTAATAACTGTGTTTCCAAGCCTGCTTATTTTTTGGCAAAAATACGATTTAGTTGCGAGTTATGGGTATCAGTGGCCGGTTAAGGCAGACAAAGGGGCAAAGGATGCCATTCAAATAAAAATACCTCATCTCTTCATCGCTTCTGCCTTTAGCTCCGGAGGTAACTTCTCAATAGCATAGCGGAGTGCCGTGCGGGGCATAGTAGCTCTTTTCGAGAGGACGTATTCATATACTTCTGTCGGATGGCTTTCGCTAGCGGCCTAAAATGAAAGTGAGTCGCTCCCGAAACTCCTTCAAACCTAGGAAAATAAACGAGATAAGTTTTTAAAAAACCGGCTAAACTCGCTATAGCCAATACGGCAAGTAAGCCTATGATAACATTGTACTTGCGTTCCATACCTTTTGATTTTGATGGCTTGACAAAGCAGTAAAGAACATAAAAGGCGTGAAACACTAAAAAATGGCAGGTAGAATATTCTATACTGAACTGATAAGCAATGGTTTGCTAATTGCTAAGAATAAAAAAGTATTAAAAAAACTATTGCTTTACGATTTTGATGTCTTTCGTTTTAAGCTTTTGGCTGAGCCATTTATGAATTTTTTCTATATCCACTTTGGCCTTATCGCTTTGGTAAAGCATCACTAGAGTGGTTTTTACGCTGTCTTGACCTACGGGAGTGAGCAGCTTCCCCAAAGATACATCTTTGAGCTCCGGGAACAGTATCGCCATCTCTTTCAGAACTTCTGTGTTGTCGAGTTTATACTGTTTCAGTTCTTTTTGAAGGTTGTTAATCACAATGTCTTTGTCAGACATTACCTTGTTTTGCCAACCCAATTCGTTGAGGATTTCGTGTTTCAGGTCATGAGTTTCCTGTCGGATTTTAAGCTCGGTATTAGTGATTTCATATTGCCCTAATTTCAGGTTCAATACTTCGAGCTCTTCTGGTGTAAACTGTTTGGTTAAAAACGCCAATTCGACTTTTTTAGGCGAAGTGTTGTATTTGATGTCTTTATAAATCAACGTATAACCCAGGCTCGAAAACTCATTGGTGATGAATTTCTCTACCTTTTGGTTGAAGGTCTTCTCTTGGAATAACGTATAGGCCAAATAAAAACTCGGCACAATCATGAGCACTATAAGAACCGAAATCCCATAGCGAATTTGTTTCTCAGACTTTTCATTGAGGTGCCTTACGGGTTGATATTTAAGGTATTTGATAATCAAAAACGTAGCTATGCAGATAAAAAAGCAGTTGATGCTGTACAAATAAAAAGCCCCGAAAAAGTAAGCCAAATTCCCAATGGCCAAACCATAACCTGCCGTACACAGCGGCGGCATCAAAGCCGTGGCAATGGCCACCCCCGGAATCGGATTCCCCTTTTCAACCCTCGTCAGCGCAATCACTCCAACCAAACCACCAAAAAAGGCTATCAATACGTCATAAATAGTAGGTGAGGTGCGAGACAATAATTCCGATTGAACCTCCTTAAACGGACTCACAAAAAAATAAACCGTCGCCACCAACAAGCTCACAATAGTGGCAATCAGCAGGTTCCTGACAGACTTTTTGAGCAATTCAAAGTCATAGATGGCTAGTGCAAATCCTGTCCCAACAATGGGCCCCATAAGCGGAGAAATAAGCATGGCTCCAATAATAACAGCCGTAGAGTTTACGTTCAGCCCGATAGAGGCAATCACTATGGCACACGCCAGAATCCAAAGGTTAGAACCTCGAAACGAAATGTTGGCCTTCACGTCTTCCAACACCTTTTCCCTTTGCTGTTCGCCATTGTGCAGGTTAATAAAGTCGAATAGTTTATTCTTCATAGAATGGATTTCTAGGAATAAGGTTGTGCATAAATATACAACCCCATCGGTTGAGTATTTACAATATTAATATATTTTCAGAAAATAAGATAAGGGTAAGGGCAAAAAATGAATTAAACCATTCTTCTGAGCTCTTTCTCGTTTTTCAGAGCTATGCGTTTTCCAATTAGGTCTATGAGCCCGTCTTTTTTGAATTCAGACAGCAGGCGAATACAACTTTCTACAGCCGTGCCTACCAAGCCCGAAAGCTCCTCTCGAGAGAGCTGAACGTTCAGCACCTTCTCTTCGTCTGTCCCAAATTTATCGGCTAAATAGAGTAGCGTAAGGGCCAAGCGCTCTCTAACGCTCTTCTGAGCCATGTTGACTAAGTCGTTGTCCGCCTCTTTCAAGTCTTCACAAATGGTTTTGAGCACCTCCATCGAAAAGTTGGGGTTCGTATGAAAAAAACTCATGATTTCCGATTTCGGAATAAAGCATACATCCATATCTTCCAGCGCTGTAGCCGTGAGATTTACAGACTCATCGTTGATGAGCGAGCGTTGCCCAAGGAGTTCCCCTTTGGTGATGAGCTTCACAATATGGCTTTTGCCGCTGTCGGTGAGCTTAGATATTTTGCAAATACCTGATTTAATACAAAATACGCCGTTTGCATATTGCCCCTCTTCAAAAAGATTCTCACCTTTTTTAACGCGAAACGAACTTTTACAACTGGCAACTTTAAGGAGTTCTTCTTTGCTTAAAGCTTTTAGAGAACTGAATTGTCTTACAATACATTGCTCACAACTGCCCATCTTTATTAGAATTTGCTCAAACCAATACAAAGGTAGTGGTTTTTATGATAATTATCATGTTTTATTTTTAGTTTTCAATAGAACTTTGCATCAGGTATTAAATGAGCAAATTATTATGGATTCAAATCATTGTTTCCATTGTGGGGATTCGATAAATCAGAAGGATAAAATTGTTTTTGATGACAAATCGTTTTGCTGTACGGGCTGCAAAACCGTATATGAGATTTTCAGCGAAAATGACCTCACTTCCTATTACGACCTGGAAAAGTCACCCGGCGCTACTCCACAGGAAATTCAAGGAAAATATGACTATCTGGACAACGACAAAATCGTTGACAAACTACTGGAGTTTAAAGAAGACAATCTGCAAATTGTTACGCTCTACATCCCGCATATCCATTGCAGTTCTTGCATCTGGATACTCGAAAACCTCAACAAACTCCAAAAGGGAATTCTAAGTTCCCAGGTAAACTTCCCACAAAAAAAGGTTCGCATCACCTTTAACACAGACAAAACCAATCTGAAAAACTTGGTGGTGCTGCTGGCCAAAATAGGGTACGAACCCTACATCAGCTTAGAGAATTATCAAAGCACCAAGCCTAAAGTAGACCGTAGCTTGATCTATAAAGCCGGAGTGGCTTTCTTCTGCTACGGCAATATTATGCTGCTCTCGTTTCCGGAATATTTCGGAAATTTAGGAATGGATGACCTCTGGCTAGACCAATATAAACCCTTCTTCAGATGGCTGATTTTCGCTTTGGCCTTACCTTCATTCTTCTATTCGGCTAGCGTGTATCACAAAGCGGCTTATCAGAGTATTAAGATGAAAACCTTTGACATCAACGTCCCTATGTCTTTAGGTCTGGTCGTGATGTTTGTCCGTAGTACCATTGATATTGTTTTCGACTTAGGACCGGGCTTTTTTGACAGCTTGAGTTCCCTGGTGTTTCTGATGTTGGTCGGTAAACTCTTCCAACAAAAAACCTATGACTTCCTTTCTTTCGAAAGAGACTTTAAATCCTATTTCCCCATTGCCGTCACCCGTATCAACCCCGACAAAACAGAAAGCTCTGTGTCGGTTTATGATGTCGAAAAAGGAGATAGATTACTCATCAGAAACCAAGAACTCATTCCCGTAGACGGAATCCTCATAAGCAATAGCGCCCGAATCGATTACAGTTTCGTAACCGGTGAGGCAGCTCCTGTGCGCAAAAGCTCAGGGGATAAACTGTTTGCCGGCGGAAAACAACTCGGAGGATTCATCGAAATAGAAGTACTGAATTCGGTTTCTCAAAGCTACCTTACACAACTCTGGGATAACGAAGTCTTCCGCAAAAGCAGTCAACAAGCCTATACCACCCTGATCACCAAAGTGAGCCGGTATTTCACTCCGATACTGCTCCTAATTGCCTTTCTCGGCCTCTCGTATTGGATTTTCATCGATGCCAACATAGCCTTTAACGTCTTTACGGCCGTGTTGATTATTGCTTGCCCTTGTGCTTTAGCCCTTACAACCCCCTTTACGCTCGGAAACGTCATTCGGATTCTCGGCAAGAAAAAACTCTATCTGAAAAATACTACCGTTATCGAACAAATGGCAAAAATCGATACCATAGTGTTCGACAAAACAGGAACTATCACTTTAGGTAATAAAGCACAAAATATTGTATTTGAAGGCGAAATGTTAAATGATAAAGAGCAAAGTATTGTCAGAAACCTCATCCGTATCTCAAACCACCCCCTCAGCAGAAAACTCTATGACTTTTTGCCCGAAGGCCAAAAACTAGAAGTAGAAAACTTCGACGAAATTACCGGTAAGGGCATTCAAGGAATTATTCAAGGACAACAGGTCAAAGTAGGCTCGGCTTCCTTTGTGGGAGCACCGCCAAACCACAGCTTGCAAACCGCTGTACACATCAGTATCGATAACAAGTATAAAGGCCGCTATGTGTTCGCTACTGTATATCGCCCTCGACTAAAAGAACTCTTTGAGGAACTCAGTAAAAACTACAACCTGAAAATACTGTCAGGTGATAACGAAGGCGAAAAAGAGGCCTTGATGGCCTTACTTCCGCAGTCCACAGAACTTGTCTTTAACCAAAAACCGGACGAAAAACTCCGTTTTATAGAAAACCTACAAAAACAAGGTCACAACGTAATGATGATAGGAGATGGGCTCAACGACGCCGGAGCATTGGCACAAAGCAACGTCGGAGTTTCCGTATCCGAAGATGTGAATATCTTTTCACCGGCTTGCGACGGTATATTAGACGCCTCCCAGTTTGACCGAATCCATCAGTTTCTGAAGCTTAGCAA
The DNA here is from genome assembly GCA_964476555.1 of uncultured Flavobacterium sp. Taxonomy (GTDB): domain Bacteria; phylum Bacteroidota; class Bacteroidia; order Flavobacteriales; family Flavobacteriaceae; genus Flavobacterium. The sequence goes on along the minus strand of CAYZBA010000005.1, from coordinate 8,264 downwards.
AAAGTCAATTACAGTTATCAAAACCAGCTTTGCGCTGTCGCTGTTCTATAACGTCATCGGAATCTCAATAGCGCTTATGGGATGGCTCTCTCCTCTGGTGGCCGCAATATTAATGCCTATTAGTACCGTAACTATCGTGGGCTTCGTAACCATTGCCTCAAATCTCTGGGCTCGAAAGCTACTCACTAATAGGCACTAAAGGTGTTTATATAGTTTGTTGTTGAAAAGCCTCTGATTTAACGGTGGAATTAATCATGTCAAATGTTTTCAGCTTGTTGTAAAGAGTTTTTCGGTTGATGTTTAGGCGCTGGGCTGTTCGAGTTTTGTTGAAATTCTCTTCTTGCAGGATTTTCATAATCTCAGCATGCTCGGCATAAATACTCTTAAACTTGAGATCCTCCACCGGGGCAGGCTCCACTTGGGCATATCGACTCTCAAATTCATTCCGATTCCTTTGATACGTAAGCTTGTGCAAGAAGTCTTTTGACATACAAGCCGTCGTAATCTTGTTCGTAGCCATCAAACAACCCCGTCTGATGACGTTTTTCAACTCCCTGATGTTCCCGTTCCAATCATATTCATAAAACTTCTCCATTAGTGCCGGATGTACTCCCGCAATGTTTTTATTTAAATCGCGATTAGCCTCATCAATAAAAAAGTCAATAAAGAGCTCTAAGTCTTCCATTCTCTCTCGCAAAGGCGGAATCACTATTTCAAACTCGTTGAGTCGATAATACAAATCTTCTCTAAAAGCCCCTCTTTTGACCATTTCCGAAAGCCTTTCGTTGGAGGCCACTATAATTCTTACATCCACATGAATCTCTTTGTTGCTGCCGATTTTTTTGATTTTCTTCTCTTCTATGGCTCTGAGCAGTAGAATCTGAACAGAATAGTCCAAATTCCCGATTTCGTCCAAGAAAAGTGTCCCCCCGTTGGCTTCTTCAAAAGCTCCGGTTTTGTCATCAAATGCCCCACTAAAGCTGCCTTTAGTATGCCCGAATAGCTCGCTGGCCGCCAACTCTTTACTCAAACAGCCACAATCTACCGCTACAAAAGGCCGATTGCTGTAAATGCCATTGCATAGGCGCCGAGCTACAGACTCTTTACCGGAACCCGTCTCCCCATAAACTATCACCTTGAAGTTCGTGTCTTTTACCTGATCGATTTGTCGGTAAAGATTTTGAGCAGCTTCGCTTTGAGCTTCCACATACTTGGGCTTCTCGTTGGGCTTTACAGGAGTAACATTAAAACTTGGCTTAGAGAGTCCCGTAATGGTCTTCTTGATGTTCTCTGTGATCATCTCCAGTACAAAAGGTCTGGAATAACAATATTCGGCCCCTAGCTTGGTTAAAGAAATGGCTAACGATACGTCCAACTGGTCTATCAGAAAAAAGACAGGGATATACGGATTAACCTTCTGTAAGGTTTGAATAATTTTTTTCGGACAAGATTCTACAGCCAACGGAATCGAAACCACTATGGCATCGCCCCCTTGCTTCTTGATAATCTCAATCCCTTGCTCTAAAGTGTTGTTCACTACAGTGTCCATCTCCAAATTCTTGGCAGCAGAACTGAAAAGCCTACTCAAAAGAGCGTCGTTACTTAATAAAACAATTTTACTCATAGGTCTAGTTGGTTGTTATTTGCTCTCGCAAGTTACACAAAATACAAATGAAATCTTTATAAAATTGAAATAAATAATAAAAAAATAAAATATATAGCCGAATACTGTTTATTTTTTTGTGATAAATAAAAACAAATCGTTTAAAGAATAAATTTGTAATAATTGGTTCAAGCCGCTGTCACAACTGGATGCAGTAAAATGATTTTATTAGATTAGGCAAAGTCAGATATTAAATATCTGTAAATTAAGCGACAATTTCTCCACCATTGGGGTGAAGCACTTGTCCGGTCATATAGCTGTTTTCTTCCAATACTAAAAACAAATACGATGGGGCTACCTCATAGGGCTGCCCTTCTCTTCTCATTAAAGTATCTTGACCGAATTCTTCCACTTTTTCTTTATCGAATGATGCCGGTATTAAGGGAGTCCAAATAGGGCCCGGAGCTACCGCATTAACCCGAATCCCTTGGCCTGCCAACTGCAAGGCCAACGAACGTGTGAAGCCCACTATCGCTGCTTTGGTCGCCGCATAATCAACTAAGTGGTGGCTCCCCCTAAAGGCAGTAATCGAAGTGGTATTGATGATGGAACTGCCTCTTTGAAGGTGTTTTAAGGCACTTTGTGTAAGGTAAAACATCCCAAAAACGTTTACCGAAAATGTCTGAAGAAGTTGCTCGCTCGTAATATCACTCAAGTTCTCTTGAGGATACTGTACGCTGGCATTGTTGATCAAAATATCAATCCGTCCGAATCGCTTCATGGTGAATTCCACTACCGCCGTACAAAAAGAACGGTCTTGAATGTCTCCTTTTATAGCTTCAGCTTCAACACCATAGGTCTTTATGGTGGCTACGGTCTGTTGCGCATCTTTTTCTTCGTCATAATACACTATCACCGAATTGATCCCGTGTTGCGCATACAAAAATGCTACAGATTGCCCGATTCCGCTGTCACCTCCGGTGATGATAGCCACCTTGCCCTTAAGATTCGAACCCAAAAAGAAGCTCTTTTGCTCATAAGCGACAGGCTGCTCTTCCATCTTGGCAGTTTCTGCAGGCTGATTCTTAATCTTGCTGTTTTTAGAGTAGTTTTTCATCATACAACTTGTTTTAGTTTTTTTAAAACAGTCAGCAGCCCGCTAATACACTTCGAAGCAAAATATATTTGATTCTCTTCCATATTATCAGAATTGGTCTCTACTTGCACCGTATAGACGATTTGGTCATCCAAGGCAATAGCAATATAACAATAAGGGTCTTTGACTTCATAGGCAGGATCCCTGTGAGCAAATCCTGTAATTCCAATTCCTATATTCGTCTCAAAATGTGCATTGGCTCCTTTGGCTAACAATTCACTTACTTTGGGCGACACCCCGTTGTTGGGCTGTGTCAGTAGCGTACTGATGCCAAACAGCCTGTTCTTTTGGTAGTTATTATATAAAGAAATACCTCCTTGATAATAAATGGAGCACTTGTCTCCTTGACTGAATAAAAATTGCAAATATCCTGATGTAACACTTTCCGCAACCGATAAAGTCATCTTCTCAGAACGGCAATATTTACCGATTTGGTTTATCATATCTAAGAGTGTTTGTTCCATGTTATCGAGGAGGTATAAAGTTAAATATTAATTAAAAAGAGATTGTCTCCGATACTATAACGTCCTTCTGGTGTTATCCTCTTCCGGCTTATTCGGATCTTGTCGCTGACGATCGTTTTCGTGATGCTCTCGCTGAGGAGTGTCCATAGTATCTCGATCTCTTTCTGGTCTTCTTTCAGTCCCTCTTTGTGTGTCATTCTCCTGAGGATTATGTGTAGGACTGTTTCTGTCTGTATTGTGATTGTTGTTGTTCATAACGTTATTTTTTTTAATTAGACATATATTTTATAACTCACTTACAAATAACCAATTATCAAACCATAAATGTAATTTATGGGTTAAAGTGCTGAAATATAATGTTTTGGTTGTTTTACCGGAGAATTGTGGGTCCTATTGTTGTAGAAACAACCGGGATAGTGTGTAAAAAATGCCCCACCAAAGTGGGGTGCAAAATCTAGATAAAGGCTTTAAAAAATTAAATAATCTAAAAGTCAAAAAATAATAAAAACGCTTAAAAGTCTAAAAAAAATAGAAACACCCAAAAGACCCATAATGCAAAACTCCCCCAAAGCATTATGCCGTGGGGGAGCCAAGAGAAAATAAACTTAAATCAATAAAGACATCCGTACATAAAATACTTTTAATGATTTAAAAAACTTTTACTCTTATTGATTTTTGTTTTCTCTGTTCTCTTTTGCTTTCTCTTCCATTCGGTTGATGGTATAGATAGGAGCGAATTTTACTTTCAAAGCCGCTATCTTGCGGTTGTCTTCTGCCGTAAGCCCCTCGTTTTCTACAGTGTTCTTACGAGCATCCAGAGCTTCCCACAACATTTTGATTTCGTCCCAGTCTTCGCGCGTATAATCGTCTTTGTTGTCGGCTACCGTGTTGACAAAATGGTCATATGTAGCCAAGATATTGTCCTTGTTTACCCAATCAAAGTTGCGGTCGTTTCGAATCGTTACCGTAGGGAAGAGCGAACTTCTCAAGTTCTCTACAGCCCTGTCGGCATCTCTGCCTTCGCGATCCGCCATTATCTGATTCCTAAAGTCGTCATATCGCTCAGACGTCGCATATACCTTTTGCTGGTATTGCTCCTTTACCTTTTCGTCGTCACTGATGGCGCGAAGCTCTACTTCGGCTTGATTTCTCTTTTCTCTTGCGGTATTTTCGATTTCATCCCATCGGGCCGATAGGTCTTCCATCCCCACATTACTGATAGAATCTACATAAGCTTCATAAGCGTCTACAGATTGATAGCGCTGCTCTTTGGCAGTGTCTCTACACGAAGTTATTGTTGCTGCCAATACGGCTAAAGCAACAAGTGAATTTACTCTTTTCATAATATAAGTATTTAAAGTTATTACTGTTGTTGAGGCTTCATGTTGTGCTTCAAATTCATGGCTTTATCCTTGGCCTCATCTACCATGTCGCCAACGTTTGACGTATCAACATTCGATAGCTTTGACGTAATCTGATTGTATTTGTCTTCTACCGTAGAAGCCAAGTTATCAATACTATCTTTGATGCTGTTCTTGATATCATTACTCTTTTGAGTAATTTTCTTTCTGGTGTTGCTGCCTTTATCAGGAGCAAACAAAATCCCTAATACAGCTCCGAGCACTACGCTACTGGCTATTCCGATGGCTAAATGACTATTTTTCATAATTTCTGTTTTTATGGGTTATACTTAAATTGATTTACACTCTTTTTCCTCTGATTAGCTTCAGTAATATCATAATCACCGCAATTACTAATAGCGCATGAATGATGGCACCAACACTAAAGATGAAGTATCCTAAAAGCCATAAAATGATTAAGATTACGGCTATGATGTATAAAAAGTCAGACATATCTTTTTTGTTTTAGTTACATTTGGTTTTTTTAATAAAAGACTGCCCGTTACAATGATTTACCGGAACGATACAGTTTATTTCTTCCTTTCATATTTGCGCATGACAAACAAAAGCAAACAGTTGTTACAGACAGTCTTTGATTGTAGGGGGCATCGGCTAAAGATAATTTAATCATACACCAGTGATATTATATCCGTCTGCAGTGTAATGGGCCACAGGTTAAATTATATCAGCCAATGCTTATATAGATCCCTCGAGGGAAGTATAACGGTTTAGCTTTTCTTACTGCTGCTTGACGAAGAGCCGTCCGAAGAGGTCGTCGATGTCGAGCTGCTGCCGGATTTATTACCCCCTTCTTTATCCTTCTTTTTCTCATCGTCATCCCACTCTTCGTCATCATAATAACCACCCTCGTTATCTTCGTCATAACCTAGGCGGTACCCTTCGTTGTCATACTCTTCTTCGTCATAGTATCCCTCATTACCTCTGCGAGAGTTACCTTGATTTCCTCTATTGGAACGGGAACCTCTGTTCCCCGAATTTCTGTTGCTGTCATGGTTTGTTGCTCTTCTTTTCATAATGCTATATAATTTTAATATCGTACTTCATTGTACCTATAATAACAGATGGTGAAAAGCGTGCCGTTGTGTTAATGTGTTGAAAAATAGCTACTTATGTTTGGTTGTGTATAGAATTCAGTGAAGTCTTATCCTCATAGTGGGGCAAAAAAAACACATCCCAATAAAGTGGGGAATACCTTGTGATTCAAATGTATAAATGCAAAGAAGCCGACTAGAGAGATAAGTCGGCTTCTTCCTTCTAAAAACAAATAACTAACCTATGCTTTAAATTGATCTCGTAACCTTTTGATTCGGTCATGAGCCTGTAATTGTTTTTGTTGTTGGTTGATTACCGCCGAAAGGGCTTGAGTATCGAGCTGACCCGATTCCACGGCTGCCTTATACGCTTTCTTCGCCGCATCTTCGCCAAACTCGCAACTTTCTAAAATCCCCTGAGCATCATCTCCACCAAAAGTGGCCTTGACATCCATCCAGGCTCTGTATATTTTTCCGCTCATGGTAGTGCCTTCCTCAGAACTACCCCCTAAACGTCGTACGTGCTCCATAAGCTCTTGCTTGTAATTTTGGCTATCCATGGCAAAACTGTTGAAAATAGAGAGTAGTTCCGTAGGCTGATCATTAAAGTTCTCAGCCGCTTTGCGATAACCTTCAATTCGGTCGTTATTTATTTGTATAAGGTCATTTAATACCATAATTTGATCTGAATTTTCCATAATTATTAGTTTAAGGGATTAAAAAATGAGCATATCTATTCTTGTCTGTTTAGAGTTTTGCAAACCCAATGCCAGCAACTCAATTAGCGCTGTTTACGCAGTTTTGGGGCATAAAACAACATGGAATTGTGAAAGATTATACACAAATCGAGCAACAATAAGGGCACAAATAGACATAGTGTATACAAAAGAAAATTGACTTATATTTGCTTAATCCTCATCTGTATTTCACCTTCCAATAGAATATCCTAATGAGGAATGTTTTTTGAACAATTACTAACCCCGGAATAGAAGCCTTTATGACAGATTTTCATAAAATTTTTTTTGAGGGAGCTACTTATGAGTTCGCCATGGAAATTATCTGGCGAACTCTTTTTATGTTCCTGCTTATCCTAATCGTATTGCGATTATCCGGACGTAGAGGTGTAAGGCAACTCACGTTGTTTGAAGTCGCTATCATCTTAGGATTGGGCTCTGCCGCCGGAGACCCTATGTTCCAAGCCGATATTCCCATCGTATATGCCATGCTGGTCATGTTTGCCGTTATACTGGTCTATAAATTTATCACTTGGGTAGCCTCTCATTCAACCTTTGTTACCCAACTCATGGAAGGCAAAGAAATGATTGTCGTAAAAGACGGTATGTTCAGCATTAAAGAAAGCAAAGAGTCTACCTTCACACAGCGCGAGTTCTTTGCCGAATTGCGCAACTATTCTATCGAACATTTGGGCCAAGTGAGAATCGCCCTGCTCGAAGTAGACGGCTCTATGAGTATCATCCGATACGATAAACAAAACATTAAATATGGCCTGCCTCTGTTCCCGGATGCCTACAAAGAAATAAACCCACTCACAGTCTCCGGACCTTATGCCTGTATGTTTTGCGGTTACGTAGAACACAAAATCAACTCAACACCACATGCTTGCCCGCATTGCCAACGCAAAAAGTGGACAAAGGCTATCAATTCACCTTATGTGCAGTAGAGTTGAAATGAGCAAAAGGATAATAACCAATAGTTCTTACTTCTAGATGTAGAACCAATAGTGTAGAACCAAGACTTTCTCACTACTCAATACTTACTTCTCCAACTCATACCTATAGTGGCCGACATCGTTTTTGTCTGCCCAAAGGGTCAGCTTTTGCCCATCAAAGGTATATTCGTATTCTCCGTTCAGAATGAGGTTCCAATCAAAATCAGCTGTCCAGACGTTTTCATCAAAAAACGTAATGGTGTGCTCATCCAAAGTATACGTGCCTCGACCTCCTGCCGGGATACGATTCGAATTCCCAAAACAAGTATATCGCCCGGCGTATAGATTAAGAATGACCTCACCCGACTGAGACCCCGAACCATAAGTTACCGTAAACATCCCCGTATACCTGCCATGCATAGGATCCGCAACTTCGTCATCACAATGACAACCCCAAATACCGAGTATAAGCAAAGAAAAAAGTGCCCATTTTTGTAGTGTTTGCATATGTTCTTGTTTTGGTTGTGAAGCTTTTAGAGGGGTATGGGTGGTTCCTAAATTATGAGTTACTGAGACAATAATCATGCAAAACCAAAAAAACAACAGAAAAAGTCACTATCTTTCTGTGAGTTTTGGTACCCGGCTATCTCCTACAAAAACAGGCAGCAAGGCTGTGAAAGGGGTGGAGCGATGGGCTTTCCGAATGCGGTTCCACAACCACTGCCAAGCCGACAAACGGCAGTATGGCCTCGGGTTTATCCTTCTCCGGAAAGTTAAGTGTGATTTGTGAATACAAAGAGCTTTCATCAAGCCGAACATACTCCAAAACCAGTCTCAATGCCTCCTCAATGCCGCATTAACCCTACCTTAACCCTACCTCAACCCTACGGCAAAGGCATAGCATAAGTATGGATAAAGCA
>CAYZBA010000004.1:0-28046 GCA_964476555.1 uncultured Flavobacterium sp. | reverse complement strand
TTTAGCTATATTTGCACCTTGAAAATTCAGAAAAAATGTATAGAAGTCATACTTGTGGGGAGCTCAATAGCTCAAATATTGGTCAAGAGGTAACACTTTCGGGTTGGGTTCAGAAAACTCGTGATAAAGGATTCATGATTTGGGTGGATTTGCGCGATCGTTACGGAATCACTCAGCTTATTTTTGATGCAGACAGAACCAATAACGAAGTGTTCGAAAAAGCAAAAACTTTAGGTAGAGAATTCGTAATTCAAGCCAAAGGAACTGTTATCGAAAGAGCTTCAAAAAACCCGAATCTGCCAACAGGAGATATCGAAATTCTGGTTTCGGAACTAACCATATTGAATGAGTCTGTTGTGCCTCCGTTCACCATCGAAGATAATACAGACGGTGGAGAAGATATCCGTATGAAATATCGCTATTTGGATATCCGTCGTAATCCGGTAAAAAACAGTTTACTTTTCAGACATAAAGTTGCTCAAGAAGTACGTAATTACTTGTCAAATCAAGGTTTTTGCGAAGTAGAAACTCCTTATTTAATCAAATCAACTCCAGAAGGAGCTCGTGATTTCGTGGTGCCAAGCCGTATGAATCCGGGGCAGTTTTATGCTCTTCCGCAATCTCCTCAAACCTTCAAACAACTTTTGATGGTGGGGGGAATGGATAAGTATTTCCAAATCGTAAAATGCTTCAGAGATGAGGATTTAAGAGCCGACCGTCAACCGGAGTTTACGCAGATTGACTGTGAAATGGCTTTCGTAGAACAAGAAGATATTCTGAATACCTTCGAAGGGTTAATGAAACATTTGCTCAAAGAAATTCACGGTGTCGAAATCGAGAAATTTCCTCGTATGACTTTTGACGAGGCGATGCGTAAATACGGTAACGACAAACCGGATATCCGTTTCGGAATGGAATTCGGAGAGCTCAATGCCGTTGCTCAACACAAAGATTTCGGAGTATTCAACTCAGCCGAATTGGTTGTCGGAATCGCTGTTCCGGGAGGAGCAAGTTATACCAGAAAAGAAATAGATGCTCTTATTGATTGGGTGAAACGCCCGCAAATAGGAGCCTCGGGAATGGTTTACTGTAAAGTAGAACAAGACGGAACCTATAAATCATCAGTTGATAAATTCTATGACCAAGAAGATCTGGCAAAATGGGCAGCAGTTACAGGAGCCAAACCGGGTGATATTATTTTCGTATTATCAGGTCCTGCTAACAAAACTAGAGCGCAATTGTCTGCTCTTAGAATGGAGTTAGGAAACCGTTTAGGCCTTCGTAAACCAGACGAATTTGCTCCGCTTTGGGTAGTAGATTTTCCTCTTTTAGAGTGGGACGAAGAATCAGGGCGTTATCATGCAATGCACCACCCGTTCACTTCTCCAAAGCCCGAAGATATGCACCTTTTAGAAACCGAACCGGGCAAAGTGAGAGCCAATGCTTATGATATGGTTTTAAACGGAAACGAAATCGGTGGAGGTTCTATCAGAATTCACGATAAAGCCACCCAAGCCAGAATGTTTAAATTGCTCGGGTTTACAGACGAACAAGCTAAAGCACAATTTGGCTTCTTGATGGATGCTTTCCAATACGGAGCACCACCACACGGAGGTTTAGCTTTTGGATTGGATAGATTAGTAGCTATCTTAGGAGGACAAGAGACTATTCGTGACTTTATCGCTTTCCCTAAAAACAACTCAGGGCGAGATGTGATGATTGATGCACCGGCCCCTATAGACCAAGCTCAATTGGATGAATTAGCTATTAGTTTGAACAGCATATAAGTTGTATCTTTGTCATCTAAAAAATAAAAGAAATGTTTGTTCCATTTGATAGCTTACCCGACGATTCTCGAATTTGGATTTACCAATCCAACCGAAAATTCACGGATGAAGAAATACAAGAAATAGAAACCGAATTACAGAAGTTTGTTGAAGAATGGACTGCTCACGGAGACGGACTTCAAGCTTCTTTTACTACTCGATACAATCGATTTATCATCCTTGCAGTTGATCAAGGCGTGTATGCTCCTTCCGGTTGTTCAATAGATAGCTCGGTTCGTTTTATACAGTATTTGGAACAAAAATATGGAGTAGATTTGCTCGATAAAATGAATGTAACGTTCAAAACAGGAGAGTACATCGCCTACAAGCCTCTTTTAGATTTCAAAAAAATGGCCAAAGAAAAAGCGGTAACCAAAGACACTATTGTGTTTAATAATTTAGTGAACACCGTAGGAGAATTCAAAGATTTTTGGGAAGTTCCCGCTCACGAAAGTTGGCATAGCCGATTTTTTTAAAATAATAAGTTAGATAATCCAAAATGCCTTAATCTTCGGGTTAAGGCATTTTTTTTGATACGAATTCCAATAACGTTACGTTAATCATTTTTGTATTCGTCTTACTTTCGCTATTTTTGAAACGATTACAAATCATCTTTAAACTTGAAACTCTAAAACCTGAAACTAACCTAAATGCGATATATATCTGTTTTTCTGCTCTTCGTATGTGTTTTTGCAAGTATTGCTTTTAAAGTATTTTTACCTTCACAACCTTCGCCGGAACTTAAAATTTCTGTGGATTCTTTATTGGGAGTTCCACAAGAGATAGGTTTTCCTAATCTTGATGATGAACGTCAGAAAAAATGGGTAGACAGCATCTATAATCAAATGACCTTGGAGGAAAAAATCGGTCAACTTTTTATGGTTGCGGCTTATTCTAACAAAGACGAAAAACATTGGTCGTCGCTGGACTCACTTATTATCAATCAAAAGATAGGAGGAGTTATTTTCTTCCAAGGAGGCCCCGTCAGACAAGCTCAACTTACGAATCGTTTTCAATCCAAAGCTAAAGTGCCGCTTTTTATCGGTATTGATGCCGAGTGGGGTCTTGCGATGAGATTGGATTCTACCTATGCTTTCCCTTGGAATATGACCCTGGGAGCCATTCAAGATAACGATTTGATTGAAGAAGTCGGCCGACAAATGGGAAAACACAGCAAACGAATGGGAATCCATTTCAATTTTGCCCCTGTGGTCGATGTGAATACGAATCCGCTGAACCCGATTATTGGGAATCGCTCTTTTGGTGAAAATCCGGAGAATGTAACCGAAAAGGCTATCGCTCTTATGAAAGGTTTACAAAGTGAAGGCGTTTTTGCTACGGCAAAGCATTTCCCGGGTCACGGAGACACAGATAAAGACTCCCATCATACACTCCCGACAATCAATCATTCCCTAGAAAGAATGGATGAAATAGAACTTTATCCTTATAAAAAACTCTTTAAAGAAGGCCTGGCTAGCGTAATGGTGGCTCACTTGAATGTTCCTGCTTTGGAGAGCAGAACGGGATACCCGTCTTCGATTTCAAAACATATTGTAACAGATTTGTTACAGCACAAACTTCGTTTCAAAGGACTTATCTTTACGGATGCTCTGAATATGAAAGGAGCTAGTAACTTCAAAAGTCCGGGAGAAATCGATTTAGAGGCGTTTTTGGCAGGTAATGACATTCTACTGTTTCCTGAAAACGTTCCGGTAGCTATCGAAAAAATCAAAGAAGCCTTAGCAAACGATATTCTCTCGGAAAAAAGGTTAGAGCATTCGGTTAAAAAGATTTTGCAGTATAAGTATAAAGCGGGTTTAAATAAGTACGAACCTATCGAATTGAAAAACCTGACTAAATATTTGAACGGCCCTGAAAACGAAGCTTTGCACTACAAATTGATGCAAAATGCTTTGACCGTTCTTAAAAATAAAAACGAAATTCTTCCTATAAAAGATATTGAAAACCAAAAAATAGCTTATTTCAAGTTAGGAGATGACTACGAAACCGATTTTTTAGAAACCCTCAGAAAGTACACTGATATCACAGTAATTGAGGAGGATAGTTTAGGTTTGCCGGGAGTATTAGAAAAGCTGAAAGATTATTCGACTGTTATTGTAGGTTATCATAAATCCAACTCTCATGCTTGGAGGAAACACGATTTCTCTATCAAAGAACTTACTTGGTTATATGAAATAGCCCGAACTAATAATGTTATTCTAACGGTGTTTGCAAGACCTTACTCCCTGATGGCCATACAAACTTTTGAGAATATCGAAGCGGTTGTAGTATCCTATCAAAACAATAAGATAGCTCAACAACTAACGGCTCAACTTATTTTTGGTAGTCATTCAGCCGGCGGAAGACTTCCGGTTTCTATCGGAGGTGATTTTGTCGCAGGGTTCGGTCTAGACACCAAAACTATCGACCGCCTAGGTTTTGATGTTCCTGAAAATGTAGGGATGAAGTCCGAGGTTTTGGCAAAAATTGATTCTATTGCTTCAGACGCTATCGAGAAACAAATTGCCCCGGGAATGCAGATTTTGGTGGCTCGTTACGGGAAAGTAGTGTATCAAAAATCGTTCGGATATCACACCTACGAAAAACAAATGGCAGTAGAGAATACCGATTTATACGATGTGGCTTCACTCACCAAAATCATGGCCACTTTACCCTTGGTGATTCAAGAATTTGACAACCAAAAACTCAGTTTAAATACAAAACTCTCAGAGATTCTGCCTGTTTTTGATCATACCGATAAAAAGGATATTACTCTTAAAGAATTACTTACTCACAATTCAGGGTTTATTCCCTGGATACCTTTCTATAAATCGACCTTGGATAGCCTAACCAAACTCCCAAGTAATTCTATTTATAGTAATACATACAGCAAAGAATTTCCTTATGAGGTAGCTCAAAATTTATATATCAAACCTTATTCTGATGAAATCTTAAGACAAATTGCATCGAGTAAATTAGGTAAAAAAGAATACAAATACAGCGATTTTCCTTTTATTCTTTTCAAAGAATACTTAGAAAAAGAGCATCAAAAAACTCTTGATGTTTTAATTCAAGAAAGATTTTATAATTCGCTGGGTATGAATAGAACTACGTATAAACCTTTGAGGAGGTTCGATATGAGTGAAATCGTTCCAACAGAGCTGGATACCTACTATAGACATCAACTTCTTCAAGGACATGTCCACGACATGGCGGCAGCGATGCAAGGAGGGGTGGCAGGTCATGCCGGAGTGTTTTCGGATGCTTTGGGAGTGGCTAAAATAATGCAACTATACCTGCAAAAAGGAAAATACGGAGGCAGACGTTATTTTTCTGAAGAAGTGTTTGATAAGTTCAATTCATTATACTACGACTTGAAGAAAAACAGACGAGGTTTAGGTTTTGATAAGCCTTCCGGAACCGGAAACGGTTCGACTTGTCAATGCGTGTCAATGGAAAGTTTTGGCCATACCGGATTTACAGGAACGATGACGTGGGCAGACCCAAAAACTCAGACTATTTTTGTTTTTCTCTCAAATCGCACTTTTCCGGATGCCAATGCCCCGAACAAGCTTGCTAAAGAGAATATTCGAACTAAAATTCAAGAAGTTATCACTCAAGCTATGCAATAATTCATAAATTTACACGAAAAAGGAATCTGTGTTGTTTTACTATGAAAAATATACTACTGATGTTACTGTTGATTTTCGGAAAAAGCCTTTTTGCTCAAAAATTCACCAAAGCTGAAAAGCAGCTCATCTATAAAGGTAATGTCAAAGAAAAGATGTATGTGATTCAAACGGATAATGATGCAGAGCTTGAAATTCTTTTAGCAAAATCCAAAGATATTGACCCGAAAAACAAAGATTTAAAGATCCTTATTGATAGAATGTATTTAGCTGTTTCTGACCCTGTCGATGGAGGAGTAGGAATTGCAGCTCCACAAGTTGGAATCAATCGAAATGTCATTTGGGTGCAGCGCTTTGATAAAGAAGGAAATCCTTTTGAAGTGTATATCAATCCAAAAATCACATGGAAGTCTAGAGAATTTATCAAAGGTCCTGAAGGATGTTTGTCAATTCCGGTGCTCAGAGGTGATGTCTATCGCCATCAAGCTATAGAAATTGAATACCAAGACAGAGAAGGTATAAAGCATTTGGAGAGAGTAGAAGGCTTTACGGCTGTAATTTTTCAACACGAAATAGACCACCTCCACGGAATTCTGTTTTCGCAACGGATTGAAGAACAGATGCTAAAGCGATATCGCTCAATTGGTGAGAACCTCTGGTTAGAAGAAATTCTTTAAAATCTTTAGATTTAAGAAAAAATAATCATCCCGGAGTTGTTTGGGGTGATTTTTGATATATTTTTGTATTAAACCCAATATAGTTATGGTAAAGAAAATTTTTAAATGGACAGCAATTGTGCTAGCAGTGCTGGTTGTGGCATTGGCAGTTACTCCTTTCTTGTTTAAAGACAAAATCAAAGATTTAGTATTAAAAACTATTAACGAAAATGTTGATGCAACGGTCAACTTCTCCGATGTTGATTTGAGTTTGTTCAAAAGCTTCCCCAAAGCTAGTGTGTCGATTAAGGATTTGAGTATCATCAACAAAGCTCCGTTCGAAGGCGATACACTCGTTTTTTCTGAAGTAATCGACCTGAAAATGTCAGTAAAAGAACTTTTTAAATCAGAAGGCGAGGCCATGAATGTCGAAGGAATTTACATTAAAAATGCGTTGGTAAATCTCATATTCAACAAAGATGGAGTTGGAAACTTTGATATTGCTTTAAAAGATGACGAAGAAACAGAGGAAGACGATTCAGAAAGCAGTCCGTTTGCTTTAAGCTTGCAAAACTATGAGATTGAAAACTTGAGATTTATTTATTTGGACCAAGCTTCTCAGATGGCATTCGCTCTGGATGAAATCAATCACAAAGGTAAAGGTGATTTCACAGGTAATATAGTAGATTTAGATACCTATACCACCACAAAAGTGTCTTTTGTGATGGATGGAACTGCATTTCTGAAAAATATGCCGCTTACGTTGGATGCTGTCCTGAATCTCGATTTAGAGAATTCTAAATATACCTTCAAAGAAAATATGGCGCTAATCAACAAATTGCCATTGGAGTTTGACGGATACCTGCAACTCAAAGAAGAAGGGCAGGAGTATGACCTTACGTTCAGTACACCAACAACTCAATTCTCTAACTTTTTAGGACTTGTGCCTTCCGCTTATGCCGGTAGTCTAGAAAATATTAAAACAACCGGAGAATTCTCGGTAAAAGGAGCCGTAAAAGGAGCCTTGACAGAAACTACTATTCCGACCTTGGATATCGTAATGGCTTCTGACAACGCTTCGTTCAAATATCCTGATTTGCCAAAAGCGGTAGAAAACATTATGTTGGATGTGAAAATCAAAAACGAAACCGGTTTGACAAAAGATACGTATGTTGATTTAGATAAACTCTCTTTCCGTATCGACCAAGATGTATTTAATGCTAAGGCGAAAATTAGTAACCTGACAGAAAATATGTTAGTAGATGCAAAAATGGACGGAACCATCAATCTGGCAAACCTTTCAAAAGCATATCCAATAGACCTGCAAAAGGACCTGTCGGGAATCATTAAAGCGAATTTAGAACTGGCATTAGATATGAACTCTATCGAGCAGTCTAAATATGAAAACGTAAAAGCTGCCGGAACAATGAACTTAACCGGCTTCAAGTATTCCGGCGAAGAATTAGCTAAACCTCTTGAAATTTCTGAAGCTGATTTGACTTTTAATCCGACTCATGTGGCACTTTCGAAGTTGAATATGAAAACCGGAAAATCTGATGTTCAAGTGAACGGAACTTTGGATAACTTCTACGGTTTTATGTTTAAAGATCAAGTGCTGAAAGGGAACTTTAATTTGAGTTCAAATCACTTAGAGGTTAGTGATTTTATGACTTCGGCTCCTGAAGAGACAAAACCTGAAGAGGCAGAAAAAGTAGCTCAAACGACATCAGAACCGGTTAAAATTCCGGCTTTCTTAGACTGTACGTTGACGGCTAAAGCTGGTGAAGTAGTATATGATAATTTGGTGTTGAAAAATGTTTCCGGAAAACTACTTATCAAAGACGAAACTGTGGCTTTGCAAAACGTATTGGCCTCGATTTTTGGAGGTCAAATTGGGCTTAACGGAAATGTTTCGACTCAACAAGATATACCGACTTTTGATATGAATCTTAACTTAGATAAGGTTGATATCATGCAAGCCTTCACTCAAACCGATATGTTGAAAAATATTGCTCCGATCGCTGGAGTTATTAACGGTAAGTTGAGCTCAACTATCAAATTAGGAGGAAATCTTGATGCTAAAGAAATGACTCCGGATTTGAATTCGTTAAGTGGAGATTTATTGGGGCAACTTTTGGATGCCAAAGTGAATCCTGAAAACTCAAAAATGCTTTCGGCTCTAAATTCAAACCTAAGCTTTGTAGATTTAAGTAAATTAAATATTAACAACCTGAAAGCCCAACTCGGTTTCGAAAACGGAAAAGTGCATTTAAAACCTCTCGATTTCAAATATGAAGACATTAAAATAGGGGTTTCAGGAACTCACGGGTTTGACCAAAATATGCAGTATGGAGTGGTTTTCGATGTTCCGGCTAAATATCTAGGTAAAGAAGTTACAGATTTACTGTCTAAATTAAGCGGAAATGAAGCTAAAAACTTAGTGGTACCGGTAAAAGCAAACCTTACAGGTACTTTCTCTAACCCTAAAGTTTCTACGGATATGAATGAAGTGGTGAAAAAACTTACAGCTCAAATCGTAGAATATCAGAAAAACGAACTTATAAACAAAGGAAAAGACGCTTTGAGCAATATGGTAGGGAATGCCATAGGAAAAGATTCTGTGAATATCCCAACAACTAAAGAGGAAATTAAAAAAGAAGTAGAAAAAGAAATTGAGAAAAAGAAAGAAGAAGTGAAGGAGGAGGTGAAAGAGAAAGTGAAAGACAAAACCAAAGATGCAATCAAAAATTTATTTGGTAAATAATCGTAAGGTCATTAATTAGAATAGAAAAGGGTATCATTTCGGATACCCTTTTTTTGTTTTTATAAATTTTTAAGTTTCTCTGTAATGTAATCCGGAGGCAGAGTTGGCTTGCCGGTTTTCATATCTACAAATACCAAAACGGAGTGCCCCGTTGTTAATAACTCACCTTTTTCGTTGTGTATCTCATAATCAAATTCTATCTTTACAGAAGTTTGACTTTTGAAGCGAGTGGTAACGGTCAAAAGGTCATCATAACGGGCAGGTTTTTTGTAATTCATGGTGAGAGAAACAACAGGAAGCATGATCCCGGTTTCTTCCATTTTTTTGTACGAAACTCCCAGATTTCTAAGCCATTCCACTCGTCCCATTTCAAAATAAACGGCATAATTACCGTGATAAACTACCCCCATTTGATCGGTTTCAGCATAACGAACACGGGTAGTAAATTGATGTGTATTCATAGACGTTAAAATAAAAAATTAGGATTAAGTGCTATACGGAAATATATTTTAAAATGCAACATCATTTCCGTTTTTTTTTAAAGAATTTTGTTTACATATTTGCTATCTCAAAAACCTGTAAAAATAGACCTGTTTTTACAATCGCCTTGCGGTGAAACTCAATGCAATAACAGCTACAAAGATAATTTTTTTTTGAAGAATATGAACAAAACTGCTCAATCGGTATGGGGAAACTGTCTGTCTTTTATAAAGGACAACATTCAGAGTCAAGCTTTCAAAACTTGGTTTGAGCCGATTGTCCCGGTTGAATTAGCGGGGAATGTACTTCATATCCAAGTGCCGAGTAAGTTTTTTTATGAGTGGCTTGAAGAACATTATGTGAAGTTGTTAAAACTTGCCCTTACTAAAGAATTAGGGGAAGGAGCAAAATTGCTGTATAAAATCAAAATGGAAAATACGGTTGGAAATAAGCAACCCTTTACGGAACAATTGCCAGGCTCAAACCGTATGCCCATGAAACCCCAAGAGGTGGACTTCCCATTACAAAACAAAGATCCGGAACTTAAGAATCCGTTTGTGATTCCGGGTATTCGCAATGTGAAGATAGAATCTCAACTCAATCCGAATTACAGTTTTGAAAATTTCTTAGAAGGAGACTCCAACCGTTTGGCCCGGTCTGCAGGTATGGCTGTGGCTAATAAGCCGGGAGGAACGTCATTTAATCCACTTTTAATCTTTGGAGGAGTAGGTTTAGGAAAAACACACTTGGCTCACGCTATTGGCGTTGAAATCAAAGAAAAATTCCCGGAAAAAACCGTACTGTATATTTCAGCAGAAGTTTTTACCCAACAGTTTGTAGATTCCGTTAGAAAAAATACGAGAAGTGACTTTATTCATTTCTATCAACTCATCGATGTCTTGATTATCGATGACGTACAGTTCTTATCAGGAAAAGCAGGGACTCAAGATGTTTTCTTCCATATCTTTAACCATTTGCACCAAAACGGAAAACAAGTTATCTTGACCTCCGATAAAGCTCCAGTGGATATGCAAGACATCGAGCAACGACTTTTATCTCGTTTCAAATGGGGATTGTCTGCAGAGCTGCAACAACCCGATTATGAAACTCGTTTCTCTATCCTGAAAAACATTCTTTACAGAGATGGAGTAGAAATGAGCGATGAGATCGTGGAATATGTGGCTAAACACGTAAAAACTAACGTTAGAGAACTCGAAGGAGCCATTATTTCGCTTATCGCACAATCTTCTTTCAACAAAAAAGAAGTAACTCTTGATTTGGCTAAGCAAGTAGTAGAGAAGTTCGTTAAAAACGTGAAACGAGAAATCTCTATCGATTATATTCAAAAAGTGGTTTCTGAATACTTCCAACTAGATGTAGAAACCCTTCAATCTAAAACCAGAAAACGTCATATTGTTCAAGCACGACAATTAGCTATGTTCTTTGCTAAGAAATATACTAAAGCATCTCTGCAAAACATCGGCTCGCAAATCGGAGACCGAGACCACGCTACAGTGCTTCATGCTTGTAAAACAGTAGACAACTTGATTGAGACCGACAGACACTTTAAAAAGTTTGTTGACGACATCAACAAAAAACTCTCTGTATAGATTTTTGAGATGAAGACAAAAATCTTAATGGTTTGTTTGGGGAATATCTGTCGTAGTCCTTTGGCTGAAGGTATTTTACAGTCAAAACTCCCTAAATCGGATTTTCTGGTAGATTCTGCCGGAACCGGAGGTTGGCATGTCGGAGAAGCCCCCGACAAGCGCTCGATTAAAGTTGGGTTGAAATACGGAGTCGATATTTCTAATCAAAGAGCACGTCAATTCAACAAAAAAGACTTTGATGCTTTTGATGCTATCTATGTGATGGATGCTAACAACTACTGCGATGTAATTGCTATGGCACCCACCCAAGAAGCCAAAGCCAAAGTTCGTCTTATTATGGATGAACTTCCGGGGTTTGAGAACACAGCAGTGCCCGATCCGTATTGGGGAACAGCGACTGACTTCGAGCACGTTTTTCAATTGCTCGATAAGGTTTGTTCTGAAATAGCTAAAAAATTACTTTAGTTACACATTACGCACTAGTCTTTTAAAGTGGCCTTCCAAATGTTCTTAAGTTTAACGTAGTCAATTTTATTTTTTGGAGGTTGCTCCGGCAAGAAGCGATTTTCAAAAGCCTCTAAAAGGATGTCTTCGATCAAGAAGTCTTCATAAACTTCATAAGGATTGTATTCTACTTTTAAACTTATGTTGAAAAGACTTGCGGTTTTGTTGAGCCAATAGGCATTCCAACCACTTTTCAAGTCTTTTACCAAATCGTACGTAGTTCTTCCGGTTTGGCGATGAATGAGCTTTACTAAGATTTGACCTTCTTTTCTTGAAAGTTTTTTCAGCCTGGCTTCAAACTGATTTTCCATGTATTCCTCTGTGATTTTGAGGAACTTTTTTCGGTCTTTTTTACTTTTGAGTTTGGCGAGACTTCGATTGAGTTCTTCTAATTTTTCCGAAGCTGTTTTAGCATACGGATAAGTTCTGTAAACTCTTCGTTTCAGTAATAAGAACTGTTTTTGTGCTTCTAATTGTTCAGGAGTTAACTTTTCGTTAGTAATCAAGACCTCATCCAAAAGGATTTCCTGCCAAATGTCATCGTCCTCTTTTTTGAGCGAATCATTCTCTTGCTGCCCTTGAACAGAGAAACAAATCAATAAAAGCGGAATTATTAATTTCAACCCCCTCATCTGTACTAAAATTATTCAAAATTATGAATTTAATACTATAACTCTCGAATAGTATTTTTATTTTAGCTGCAAATTTAAATTACTACAATTATGCCAAAGTCAATACTGAAAAAGTCTTCGTTAGATTTCCTCGAAAAATACCTGAACAACCCTTCTCCAACCGGGTATGAGTCCGAAGGACAAAAGATTTGGATGGATTACCTAAAACCATACGTAGATACCTTTATTACCGATACTTACGGAACAGCCGTAGGGGTAATTAATCCGGATGCTAAATTCAAAGTGGTGATTGAGGGACACTCTGACGAAATTTCATGGTATGTCAATTATATCACTAATGACGGACTTATTTACGTAATCAGAAACGGAGGTTCAGACCACCAAATCGCCCCTTCAAAACGAGTTAACATTCATACTAAAAACGGAATCGTAAAAGGAGTTTTCGGGTGGCCGGCGATTCATACTCGAAACAGAGGTAAAGAAGAAACTCCAAAAATCGAAAACATCTTCATCGATTTGGGGTGTTCTACCAAAGAAGAAGTAGAGAAATTAGGCGTTCACGTAGGTTGTGTGGTTACCTATCCGGATGAATTTATCATCTTAAACGAAAACAAGTTCGTTTGTCGAGCTTTAGACAACCGCATGGGAGGCTTTATGATTGCTGAGGTGGCAAGACTTTTAAAAGAAAACAAAAAAACTCTGCCTTTTGGATTGTATATTACAAACTCCGTCCAAGAAGAAGTAGGACTCCGCGGAGCCGAGATGATTACCAAAACCATTCGTCCGAATATAGCTATTGTGACCGATGTCTGCCATGACTCTACCACCCCGATGATTGATAAAAAGATAGAGGGTGAAACTCAAATAGGGAAAGGCCCTGTGATTACGTATGCTCCGGCAGTTCAAAACAACTTGAGAGAACTGATTCTAAATACAGCCGAAGAAAAGAAAATTCCTTTTCAACGCTTGGCATCCTCACGAGTTACCGGAACCGATACAGATGCGTTTGCGTACAGCAACGGAGGTGTAGCCTCAGCTCTGATTTCACTTCCATTGCGCTATATGCATACAACCGTTGAAATGGTTCATCGAGATGACGTAGAAAACGTAATCAAACTCATTTACGAAACACTTCTGAAAATCGAAGATAATCACGATTTGTCTTATTTTAAATAATAAATAAACCGCTTTAGCAATAAAGCGGTTTATTATTTCAATACTGTTATTGAAAAACTGAAACACTTTTGTAGATTTGGCATTACGAATTAACCCAAGCTCAATACGACCTAAATGACATCAAAACACTGCCTAAATTGCGGAAAAGAAGTATCCGATAAATATTGTTCAGGATGTGGTCAAAAAACCGATACGCATCGTATTTCGTTTAAAAACTTTATCTTCCATGATGTGCTTCACGGGACTTTCCACCTCGAAAGAGGGATTTTCTTTACGGCTAAAGAATCCTTACTTCGTCCCGGAAAGGCTGCCTTAGATTACATCGCCGGAAAGCGAAAAAGATATTACAATGTTTTCTTATTGATTTTGATAACCATCGGGTTAATGTTGTTTTTTAGACATTTATATGCCGAAATATTAGTTAGTCAAGGTAGACTTGTGGTAGAAGAACCTAATTATGTCAACGAGGCTAACAGAAAGATGAACGAAATCATCTCGCAAAAAGCAAAAATTGTTATCTTGCTTTTTGTTCCACTAGCAGCTATAAATAGTTTTATCTTATTTCGAAGAAAAAAACTTAATCTGAGCGAACATAGCATCATCGCAGGAATGATATTGCTAGGCGTTTTGTTGTTGTCATTATTCGGTAATATCCTTTTCTATATTAACCTTGTGACGGAATGGAGTTCGAGCACCAGTAGTATAATTAGTCTACTGATAACACTGCTTACATTCGTATACACGGCTTATGGTTACATCAATGCGTTCGGAAAAGACTACAAATTCTTAGGAATCAGCTATAGAATCACGTTGTTTTTCGTAATGATTTTTGCAGAAATTTTTGTGCTGTTTCTCCTTACTTTCGGCTTTTTAACAGATTGGCAGTTTGGTGAAATACAATTGAGTTTATAATTCAAATTTTACTATCGAAAAGAGAGGGGGAGGGGAAATCTTCAGCTATCTTGGTTTGCTGAAAAGCCGAAGGATATCGCTCGGGTCTTTTTTGTCTTTCTCAGAACTTAAGGTTATCTTTGCTACTTCTATGAATATTCTAAATTATGATGGTAGATAAAGTCTTGTTTTTCTTTTTTAGCTTCATCTTGCTAATAACAATCAATCAACTAATATTAATGGCTAGAAAGAAAGAATATAAATCTGCTAAGTTTATTATGCTTTTATCGGCCTCCATTATTTTTATCATCAATATTTATTTGAGAATGGGCAGCGTCTTCTCATAATTAAAATCCTAATTCTTAAATCTCAAATACTACATAAACTATGTCAGACGATAAGAAAGTAATTTTTTCGATGTCAAGAGTAAGTAAAACTTATCCTTCGACAAACAAACAAGTTCTAAAAGATATTTATCTGAGTTTCTTTTATGGGGCTAAAATTGGTATTCTGGGGCTTAATGGTTCCGGTAAATCCACTTTGCTTAAAATTATAGCAGGAGTTGATAAAAATTATCAAGGAGATGTAGTTTTCGCTCCAGGATATACAGTAGGTTATCTGGAACAAGAACCTCAATTGGATGAAAGCAAAACCGTTATCGAAATCGTTCGTGAAGGAGTTGCCGAAACAATGGCTGTGCTTGACGAATTCAACAAAATCAACGACATGTTCGGTCTTCCGGAAGTGTATGAGGATGCCGATAAGATGCAAAAACTCATGGACAGACAAGCCGAACTACAAGATAAAATCGATTCGCTTGGCGCATGGGAAATCGACAATAAACTGGAAGTAGCCATGGATGCCCTTCGTACTCCTGACCCGGATACGCCAATCAAAGTACTATCAGGAGGAGAAAGACGTCGTGTAGCACTTTGTCGTTTGCTTTTACAACAACCGGATGTGCTTTTGCTTGACGAGCCTACCAACCACTTGGATGCCGAATCAGTACACTGGTTAGAGCAACACTTACAACAATATAAAGGAACCATTATCGCCGTAACCCACGACCGTTACTTCCTAGATAACGTCGCAGGCTGGATTCTAGAATTAGATAGAGGAGAAGGTATTCCTTGGAAAGGAAATTATTCTTCTTGGCTAGACCAAAAAGCAAAACGTTTGGAACTTGAAGAAAAAACAGCATCAAAACGCAGAAAAACACTAGAACGAGAGTTAGAATGGGTGCGTCAAGGAGCCAAAGGAAGACAAGCTAAACAAAAAGCTCGTTTACAGAACTACGATAGACTCCTGAACGAAGACCAAAAACAATTAGAGGAAAAACTAGAGTTGTACATTCCGAATGGACCTCGTTTAGGAACCAATGTAATCGAAGCCATTGGCGTTTCAAAAGCATACGGAGACAAATTGCTATACGAAAATCTGAACTTTAAACTTCCTCAGGCCGGAATCGTAGGAGTTATTGGACCAAACGGAGCAGGTAAAACCACTATCTTCCGTATGATTATGGGCGAAGAAAAACCGGATAAAGGCGAGTTTATTGTGGGTGATACCGTGAAAATAGCTTATGTAGACCAAACCCATAAAAACATAGACCCGGAGAAAACCATTTGGGAAAACTTCTCAGACGGTCAAGAACTGATTATGATGGGCGGAAGACAAGTGAACTCAAGAGCTTATTTGAGTCGTTTTAACTTTAGTGGTAGCGACCAAAATAAAAAAGTAGGTACGCTCTCCGGAGGTGAACGAAACAGACTTCACTTGGCCATGACGTTGAAAGAAGAAGGAAACGTACTACTGCTGGATGAGCCTACCAACGATTTAGATATCAACACCCTTCGAGCACTCGAAGAAGGTCTGGAAAACTTTGCCGGATGTGCTGTGGTAATTTCACACGACAGATGGTTCTTAGACAGAATCTGTACGCATATTTTAGCATTCGAAGGAAATTCAGAAGTGTATTTCTTTGAAGGAAGCTTCTCAGATTACGAAGAAAACCGCAAGAAACGCTTAGGAGATGTTATTCCAACTCGAATCAAGTACAAAAAACTAATCAGATAATACCAATAAAAAAGCCTGTCGATAGACAGGCTTTTTTTAAGGACTTACTCGGATATACCTTTCAGTATGGTATCAAGTTGTTTAAGTTTTTCTTTCCAAACTTCGAGGTCTTGTTTGCGTTTCTCGATGTTTTTATTTACTTCGGCCACAAACGGATTTTTCTCTGAAGCTCCTGTGATGAACAATTTGTTGTTTTCTAGTTGACGAATTTCTTGCTGTAATTCCTCAATCTTTTTGGTCAAGAAAATACGTTCAGACATCAATTTTGTGTTTTCTTCAGAGTTAGCCCAAGAAGTAATTCTGTTGTTATAACGTATGATCTCAGAATCTTTTTTGCTTAAGCTAAGTTTGTCAAAAAGACCATCCAATATTTTGTTGTATTTTGCCTCAATATAACGTTTGTGATGTGGCACACGACCAAAGCTTTTCCACTTCTCAATATGAGATTTGATGGTCTCTAAATCGGTTTTGTGGTCTCCGGTAAGTTCTACATGTTTCAAAGTTTCTTCTAAGTAGGCTTTTTTGGCTTCATAAGCAGCGTTTTCTACTTGATTTTCTTCGTTACGCTTTGCATGCAGACGGTCAAAATAATGATTACATGCTGCTTTGAATTCGTTCCAAATAGCATCCGAATTCTTTTTCGGTACATGACCAATGTTTTTCCACTCTTCTTGAATTTGTTTCATAATCGGAGTGGTCGCAACAAAATCCTCACTGTCTTTTAGCTGATTGGCTTTTTCTATTAGAGCTTGCTTTCTAAGCAGGTTATTGTGCTGCTCAGCTTTAAGGTTTTTGTAGAAGCTGTTTTTCTTTGTGTTGAATTCTTTAGTAGCATTGCGGAAAGCTTCCCAAATTTCATCCCGGTTTTCCATTGGAACTCTACCGGCTTTAAAGAAAGCTTCTTTTTGCTCCTCAACCTTCTTAATTTGCTTTTGCCAACCTGAATGCGATGTAATGTTTTCTTCGGCTAAGGCTTGAATCTGAGCTATGATTTTCTTCTTTACTTCCAGAGTTTGTTTTTCTTTCTCTCTGATTTGCTGGAAGAATTGCTCTCTCTTATCGTGAATTTCTCGAGTAACCGAGCTAAATTCGTTCCAGATTTGGTCGCGATACTCCCTCGAAACAGGGCCTAGCTCTTCTTTCCAAAGTCGGTGAAGTAACTGAAGTTCTCTAAAGGCCTTGTTCAAATCTGGCTCATGAAGAAGTTCTTTAGCTCGAGCAATTACCTTCTGCTTTTGCTCAAGATTATATTTGAAGTCCATATCACGAGCTTCTCTGTCTAGATGAATGTAGTCATAGAAGTTTTCTACGTGAAAATGGTAGTTGTTCCAAACGTGGTTGTATTTATCTTTCGGAATCGGCCCTGCGTTTCTCCACCTCTCTCTAATGTCGTTGAATTGCCTAAAAATATCCTGTATGTTGTTTTCAGGATTGATTAGTCCTTTCAATTCTTCGATAAGAGCTAAACGAACAGCAAGGTTGTTTTTAAGCGTATTCTCTAAGTTTTTGTAGTGTTTGTTTTTTCGCTCCCTGTAGTCATTCAGCAAAGCATCAAATTTGCCTTTTAGCGGGAAGTGATATTCAAAATCAGTAGTATCTCCGTTGTTTTCTGTGGCAAACTCTTCTCTTTTGTCGTCGATAAAGCTATGATACTTATTATAGAACTCCTTTCGAATTTCTTCAACGTGTTCTTTAATCGAAGCCACTTTTCCCGTAGCTAGCAGTTTCTCGAGCTCTTCGGCCAATGCTTCCATAGACATGGACTCATAATCTAGCATCGGAATATCATGTCTTTCGGTTAAGGTTTCATCTTCCGATTCTTCTGCATTGGAGTTTTCGATTTCGTCTAAGACTTTCTTGTTGGTGTCTTCTGCCTTTTCGATTTTGGAATTTTGAACTTCTTGAGCAATCTTGTTCTCCGGGTTTCCGTCTGCCTCAGGCAGGTTATCATTCTTTTGTTCTAACATTTTTGTCAATGTTTAAGGTTCACAACTTTATTTTCAGGCTCTAAAGATAATAAAGCCTTTATAAATGTCAAAATTTAAAATAAAAAAGCCATAAAAAATCTCAATAGAAATGTTTTTAACAAAAATCATATCAGTTGTGATTCAATCAAGTAGTAATCTGAAAATTACAGAAAAAATTAGAAAAGAATTAGAATTTCGATGAAAGGACAGAAATAATTTAAAATCCGTATTTTTGCACAAATTTTTTACAATGATTATCCCAAAAACTCGAGAAGAAATAGAATTGATGAGAGAGGCCGCTCTTATGGTTTCCAAAACATTAGGAATGTTGGCTTCTGAAATCAAAGAAGGCGTTACTACCCTGCAATTAGATAAATTGGCCGAAACCTATATCAGAGATAACGGAGCTATTCCCGGATTTCTAGGTTTATATGGCTGCCCGTCAACTTTACTCACAAGTGTAAATGACCAAATCGTGCACGGTTTGCCAACCAATAGACCGCTGCAAAACGGAGATATCGTTTCTGTAGATTGTGGAGCTATTGTTCACGGTTTTTACGGTGACCATGCCTACACTTTTGAAGTGGGTGAAGTAGCTGCCGAAACCAAACAATTACTTCAAGTTACCAAAGAATCGCTTTACGTCGGGATTAACGAATTCCGCGCAGGAAATAGAGTAGAGGATATCGGAAGCAGTATCCAAAAATATTGCGAAGCAAGAGGCTATAGTGTAGTGAGAGAATTAGTAGGGCATGGGTTAGGTCGTAAGATGCACGAAGACCCCGAAGTGCCAAACTACGGTAAAAGAGGTAGAGGAAAATTATTCGTAGAAGGAATGGTTATCGCTATCGAGCCTATGATTAATATGGGAACTCGAAATATCAGACAGCTCAAAGATGGTTGGACTATAGTAACTCGTGATGGAAAACCTTCGGCTCACTTCGAACACGATGTGGCTTTGGTAGACGGAAAGCCGGAAATCCTTTCGACCTTCTATTACATCTACAAAGCTTTAGGTATCCAAAGTAACGAAGAAGATATTTTTAGAAAAGAGAAATTAGTGGTTTAATTTCTCTTTTCCACTTTGTTTTCTAAAATCTTATTTCTTTCTGTAAGGGTTCGTAAAGTAACCCACCCTATTGAAAGAAAGAGTAATAAAGCTGCTCCAAACAAAAACGTGTTTATGTCCGGAAGCAAGATATATCCAAAGACAGATATCCCTTGTATAGCCAGTATAAACTCATTCAAAAAGATTCCGATAGCAAATAGTATAAGTCCTCCTTTTATAGATTTGTTTAGGCTTAAAAATTGGTTGACATAGATATAATACAATAAAAATAACGTAATCACTCCCAATAAAACCAGGTGTAGATAAGCGATAATAATATAGCGAACTCCAAATACAAATTGGCTCAGTGACGGAATTACGGATAATAATTGGAATACGAATTTTAGTGTAAGACAAAAGCCGGCAAACTTTAAGAAATACTGTAAAAATATAGGTTGTTGGTTTAACAGCTCTCCTTTGTTTCGGCTAATCTTCACCAGCATGTTGACCCATACGATAAGCTGAATAATCGAAAAAGTTACAGTAATTACATATAGCCAAGTGGGAATTTCTAACCATAATACCGACAATAAGTACGTAATCAAAGTCGAAACAAACAACCATTGGAACGACTTGTCAAAAAAGAGATTTTCGCGTTCGCTCAGCTTTAAAATGTCCGCTAAAAGTCCTATACAAGCAAATAAAAACCAACCGTTATATTGAAAGTGTAGATAATAGTAAATAGATGATAAATACACATTAATCATCAAAGTTTTTGATGCCATGGTATATGCCAAGAAGAAAGTCCCTACAGACGAAATCACATAGAAAAACAAAGCACCTTTAAGCCAATTAACCGAGGTCTCTCTTTTGAGGTGCCTTAGGTCTTTAAAGAAATAATAAGCAAAAAAATAGGAGACAATAATAGAGAGCGTTGAAAACAAAATTGACCCAAAAGCATAACCTTGAAGTATAAAGAACACCAGCATTCCATAAGAAGAAATGAGGTTGGCAATAATGAGCCACGTGTATTTACCTAGACTAATTGCTGTAGTTTTGTTTCTTAAGAAATAAATCATCAAAACCATAAGCGTATGGCTTATCCACCCGGCAAATGCAAAATGAGAGTGAGAATGGAGCAAATGCTTGTGTACAAAAAAAGGAAAGTCGAATCCGATTTTATATCGCATCAATAGGCCTAAAAGTGCTACCAAAAATAGGTTTATAATGGAGGTTTTAAGCCAAATGTCTGTTTTATAACGCATTAGTAATAGATTTTGTGGTTGATGATTTCCACTATTTTTTTCTTATTCATTTTCGATAGTGTACGAATAACCGTTTCTACTCGAAGACCAGTGAAGTTGGCTATTTCCTGACGAGTAAACGGAATGTGCTCTTTCTCACTGGTTTTTTTGCAGTTTTCTAAAAAAGACCGAATTCTAAACTCCGGTTTCTGGTTGATAATGTCTTTTGAGGCAGTAGCTTTGTTGTAAATTCGCCTAGCCATTAGGTCTAGAAATTGCTTTTGGATAACAGGAAAATCATCTAAAATCATCAAAAACTTATCCCGTGAGAGCTTAAGTATTTCGCTAGCCTGAAAAGCCATGGCCGAAGCCGGGTATCTTTCGCCTATAAAGAGCGGTGGCTCACCAAAACTCTGCCCACCAGAGAAATAACCTTGAGTAAACTCTTTTCCGTCATCATTGGTATTGAACATTTTCACACTTCCGGAAATAATCTGATAGTAGTAAAGAGCTTTTTCGCCTTCGGAGAAAATAATTCCCCCTTTTTCATAGGATTTAGTAACGGCTCCGTATGACAAAAGGAGCTCTACGTCAATTTGGGGTTTCATGTCGAAATCAATTACTCTGATTCTCTACAAAGGTAACAAAAGAAGCTCTTTTTTTTAAAGAAAAATCAGTATCTAATGCAGATGTAGAAAAATATACCACAAAAACACTATTTCATTCTTGGCTTTAGACGGAAAAAAAATATCTTTGTGAAATGGAAAAATTAAAACAACGTTGGGGAGTCACCTCAAACTTTCAACTTGTCATTATTTTTATTGTTTTTGCCATAACCGGCTCACTCTCGGCCTATTTATCAAAACCCCTTACCAATGGGTTAGGAATCACCAAAGAATCTTTGGGCGGTTGGTATCTACCTGTTCGACTCATAGCTATTTTCCCGATTTATCAAGTCTTGCTTGTTGTCATCGGGACTATTTTCGGGCAGTTTAAGTTCTTCTGGTGGTTCGAAAAGAAAATGCTTAGGGGAATAGGACTCGGTTTTCTCTTCAAAAACAAAGAATAACAATTTGCTAACTCATCAAGACTAAAATACAAAACCATCTAGTTAATGAAAAAGTTCTTCAGAATATTTCCGGTTGTTGCTTTATTTATCACTTCTATACTTTACGGAATCCATTTTATATCCGAATTGCCCGAAAACATCTTGTTTGCTTCTAGAGTATTGGCTATGCTCGGAGTAGTCGTGTATGCCCTCCGTAAGAAAAACCTAACGACTTGGATTATTTCGAGTATCTTAATCGGAGTCTTCTTAGGATATGACTATCCGGATATTGCCATTTCATTAAAACCCCTGAGCCAAGGATTCATTAAGCTGGTAAAGACAATCGTAGGACCTATTTTGTTTGCTACTCTGGTGTATGGAATTGCAGGACATTCTGACCTCAAACAGGTAGGCCGAATGGCATGGAAGAGTTTGACGTATTTCTATTGTGCAACGACCTTAGCTTTATTTATTGGTTTAGCGGCCATTAACCTGACCAAAGCTGGAGTAGGGATTGATATGAGCAAAATCCCTCAAGAAGAATTGCCTCAACCTAAAGTAGTAAGCACCGATGCTCCTATCTTGGAACAATTGCCGGACGATGTGCATTGGCTTTTCAAAACCTTGGCTTTTTTCCGAGACATTTTCCCTGAAAATATCATTAAGTCGATTTATGAAAATCAAGTATTACAGATTGTAGTATTCTCTGTGATTTTCGGAATCGGATTGGCGATGGTTGAAGAAAGAAAAAGAAAGCCTCTTGTAGACTTTACGGAGAGCCTTTCAGAAGCCATGTTTAAATTTACCAATGTAATCATGTATTTCGCTCCGTTTGGAGTCGGAGCCGCTATGGCTTACACCGTAGGTCATATGGGGATTGACATCCTCAAATATCTTTTTATGCTTTTACTCACTCTATATTTGGCTTTGTTTGCTTTCTTGCTATTGGTACTATTACCGGTGGCTCTGTATTGTAAAATCCCTGTCGGAAAGTTTATTTCCGCTATCAAAGAACCTGTTTCTATCGCTTTTGCCACCACCAGTTCCGATGCAGCTTTGCCAAAAGTAATGACCAATATGGAGGCTTTTGGGGTTCCTCGTAAAATCGTCTCGTTTGTGGTGCCAACCGGTTACAGTTTCAATCTCGACGGAACGACTCTATACTTGTCTTTAGCGTCTATTTTCGTGGCTCAAGCAGCCGGAATGAATCTTTCGTTCGGAGAGCAACTACTCATCTGTTTAACCCTAATGGTAACTAGTAAAGGAGTAGCAGCCATCCCGAGAGCTTCGCTCATTATTCTGATTGCTACAGCAGACCAGTTTGGGCTACCTACCTTTATTGTCGCTGCCATCCTCGGTATCGACGAACTCATGGATATGGGCAGAACTTCCGTAAACGTTATCGGAAACTGTTTGGCATCGGTGGTGATTGCTAAATGGGAAGGCGAATTCGATGACGAAAAGGCTCAGAATCTGGAAGTATAGTCTTTTCACCAAAAAATAATATCGGATTACGAGTGGACCACCCAACTCCTCTCAGAAAGCTCCTCTTCGGTTGAAAATCCGGAGTATTTACAAAACGTAAAACTATACCCAAACCCTCTGCATGAAAATCAAATGCTGACTATAGATGCAGAAAATTTAAAATCCTATACGGTTTATTCTCTTACAGGGCAGCTTTTACAACAACGAAAATTTGAGTCAGGATGTGCTCATTCCTTACAATTGCAAAGTCTGACAAAGGCGTTTATTTACTCAAATTAAATGCTGACAAACAAACCCTTACTAAAAAGAGGGTTATCCGATAAATCCCTTTGAATAAATGTTGCTCCTTGCTCGTTTTATCACTAATTTTGGCTTTTGCTTAAATTAGAATAAATGTCAGATAAAATACAGCATTATATCAATCAACTCAATGAAGCTCAACGGGCTCCGGTACTGCAAAAAGACGGACCTATGATTGTAATTGCAGGTGCAGGTTCCGGAAAAACCCGTGTGCTCACCGTAAGGATTGCCAATCTGATGAGTCAGGGAGTGGATGCTTTTAATATTCTAGCCCTAACCTTTACCAACAAAGCCGCTCGAGAAATGAAATCTCGTATCGCTCAGATTGTCGGTAACAACGAAGCTAAAAATCTATGGATGGGTACGTTTCACTCGGTTTTTGCCAAGATTCTAAGAGCCGAAAGTGCTAAATTGGGCTACCCGTCTAACTTTACGATTTATGATACGCAAGACTCTCAACGCTTGATAGGAGCCATTATCAAAGAAATGCAACTCGATAAAGATGTCTACAAACCCAAACAAGTTTTAAACCGCATTTCATCCTACAAGAACAACCTCATCACGGTTAAGGCTTATTTCAATAATCCGGAATTGATAGAGGCTGACGCGATGAGCAAAAAACCTCGTATGGGCGAAATCTATCAAAACTACGTGGAGCGTTGCTTTAAATCGGGTGCGATGGATTTTGATGACTTGCTTCTAAAAACTAACGAGTTGCTCAACCTTCACCCTGATGTGTTGGCAAAATACCAAGACCGCTTCCGATATATTTTGGTGGATGAGTATCAAGATACAAACCATTCGCAATACCTGATCGTAAGAGCCCTGTCAGACAGGTTTCAGAATATCTGTGTGGTAGGTGACGATGCTCAGAGTATATATGCCTTCCGAGGAGCGAATATCAACAACATATTGAACTTCCAGCGAGATTATCCAGACGTGAAGACTTATCGTTTGGAACAAAACTACCGCTCAACCCGAAACATTGTCGAAGCAGCCAATAGTGTTATCGAAAAAAATAAAGTTAAACTCGAAAAACACGTCTGGACAGCCAACGAAGACGGAGGGAAAATCAAAGTGCATCGCAGTTTGACCGATGCCGAAGAAGGTCGTTTTGTGGCTTCGACTATCTTTGAACAAAAGATGCGACACCAATTGCGCAATGGGCAATTTGCAGTTCTGTACCGTACGAATGCCCAGTCCAGAGCCATTGAGGATGCCCTCAGAAAACGAGACATTCCGTATCGCATTTACGGTGGTTTATCATTCTATCAAAGAAAGGAAATCAAAGACGTATTGGCCTACTTAAGGCTTGTGATTAACCCTAAAGACGAAGAAGCTCTAGTGAGAATCATCAACTATCCGGCTAGAGGAATAGGGGATACTACTATGGAGAAGCTGACCATCGCTGCTAATCACTACAAGCGCTCGATTTTTGAGGTGATGGAAAACATCGATAAAATCGACCTAAAGCTGAATGCCCCAACCAAACAACGTTTACAGGATTTCGTAACGATGATTAAGAGTTTCCAAATCATCAACGAAAACAACGATGCTTTTTATACGGCTGATTACGTAACCAAAAAGTCCGGACTCTTTCAAGAGTTGAAAAAAGAAGCTACAACGCCTGAAGATGTAGCTCGAATGGAAAACGTAGAAGAACTTTTGAATGGTATCAAAGACTTTATCGAAGGACAAAAAGAAGTTGACGGAGCTACCGGAAGCCTATCAGAATTCCTAGAAGATGTAGCCTTGGCCACCGATTTAGACAAAGATACCGGAGACGATGACCGTGTAGCGATGATGACCATTCACTTAGCAAAAGGATTGGAGTTCCCACATGTGTTTATCGTTGGGCTCGAAGAAGATTTGTTCCCGAACGCCATGAGTTTGAATTCACGAACCGAACTCGAAGAAGAAAGACGCCTCTTTTACGTAGCTTTAACCCGAGCAGAGCAACAAGCCTATCTGTCGTATTCGCAAAGCCGTTACAAATGGGGAAAGCTGGTTGACTGTGAACCTTCGAGATTTATCGAAGAAATTGATGATAAATATCTGGAATACACCAATCCGGATTTAAAGAGTACTTACCGCTACAAGCCGAGTATCAATGTCGATATATTCGGAGATGTCGATAAATCCAAACTTCGTCTGACTAAACCTGCTAGCGGAATCCCCCCGAAATGGGCGCAAGACGATATGCAAAGACCCGATACAGTCAGAAACTTGAGAAAACTGAAACCTTCAACGAGCGAAGGCGTAAGCCCGTCAACTTCGGTTACGAATAATAAGTTGACTGTTGGAAATATCGTATTACATGAACGTTTCGGAAAAGGAAAAATCCTCAACCTCGAAGGTGTAGGAGCCGATCAAAAAGCTGAAATTATGTTTGACGTAGGCGGTATTAAAAAGCTATTGTTGCGTTTTGCTAAGCTGGAAGTAATCGGATAGTAGTGTCCCGACTGTAGATTTTCATGGCCTTGTGTTTGATTTAAAATGACATTGTCCCTTTCTAGTTTTGTAAATAATTATTCTTGAAACTATAAACATAGAAGAAAAGAACAGGGTAAAGAAAAAACTATTGATTGTCATTTGTCCTAAAAGACTGTTCAAAATGTTAGTCCTTTACCCTTACATTCGATGTAAGTGTTAAGGAAGATTTACAAAGAAAGCATGTTGTTTTTAAAAATGAAAAAAAGGATCTATGCACCTATGAAGTGATTGGATGGTTATAGAAGCTTAAAAAATTATTATTTTCGATTAGCTAAGTATGAAAAAGGCATGAATAAAGTATGAAAAAGATATGTCACAGAGAAATCTTTCCATAACTCAACACTTAAAATCTGAAACTACCTCTGTCATTTAACTCCTAAATAGTTAGTGAACAATAATTCATTACACACGGAAAAAAACTATATTTGCACTTCATTTACCATTTAATTACAAAAAAATATGAAAAAATTATTTGTTCTATTGTGTGTAGCTGCAGCTTTTGTTAGCTGTAAAAAAGAAGCCCAAACAGATGTTGTTGAAGAAACTCCACAAATCACTTATACCGGTTTTGGAGCAGAGATTACGGCCGATAATGCGATGACCGAAGCAGAAATGCTAGAGAAATTCCAAAATTTAAAAGAAGGTGACACTATTCCGATTAAGTTCAAATCAACTATTCTTGACGTATGTCAGAAAAAAGGTTGTTGGATGAAACTGGACTTAGGAGAAGACAAAAACGCTTTCGTGAAGTTTAAAGATTATGGCTTTTTCGTCCCTCTAGATGCAGCTAACCAAGAAAGTGTGGTTGAAGGCCGTGCTTTCTTGAGTATTGAGACTGTTGACGAATTAAAACACTATGCCAAAGATGCCGGAAAATCTCAAGAAGAGATTGATGCTATCACAGAGCCTAAAATAACTTATCAAATTCAAGCTGATGGCGTATTGATTCAAAACCGTATCCAAGACACAACTACAGAAGCCGTAAACTAATGAAAAAAACAATTTTTTATTTTTTTGGATTATTCGCCCTTATCGGTTGTCAAGAAAAACAACAACCTAAAGAAGAGCCTGTCTTGAAAACAGAAAACTCCGGGGCTTTCAAGATGTATCAGATGTCTGAAATGGCAGCTTTGATGGAACAAATGTATGTAGACAACCAACGAATAAAAGAAAAAATAGAAAACAATGAGTTTGACTTCGGGGAATTCCCGGAGCATTTTCAAAAGATTCATACGGCAACCCTTACAGACCCTTCAGATCTGGATGACTTCTTTAAATCGGGAGCGACTCGTTTTGTAGAGACTCAGAAAATGATATATACCGATACAACTAATGCCAAAGAGCATTTCAACAATGCCATTACGGCCTGTATTGAGTGTCATCAAGTGAAATGTGCCGGGCCTATCGAACGTATTAAAAAACTATACATCAAATGAAAAAGTTAGTCTTATTCGTAGCCTTATTTGTCGCTACAGTAGTGATGGCACAAAACCATACGGGATATACCTTTATGCTCGTGCCCGATAAATTCGATTTTCTAGATGAAAAAGACGAATATCAACTCAACTCCTTGGCGAAATACTTGCTGGAAAAAAGAGGCTTTAAAGCTCTTTTTGAGTCAGACGACAAGCCTATCGAATACAGTCTTGACGAATGTGGTGTATTGAAGTTCAACCTTACAAAAGAAAAGACCTTTATACATACGAAGGTAAAAATCACGGTGAAAGACTGTACCGGTAAAGTAATTGCCGAAAGTTATGGTAGCAGTAAAGAGAAAAAGTACGACAGAGCCTATAATATGGCCCTTCGTGAGGCATTGGATGTACTGTATATTCCTGAACGAGATAACGTTGCTAAAAAGCTACTGACTTCGGATTCGCAAAATACTAAAACAGTAGTTGAAAAAACGCCAGAATTCTTATATGCTCAACCTACCGCACAAGGATTTAAGTTGTTGGATTACCAAGACAACGAAGTTTATACCCTTTTCAAAACTTCCAAGCCGGATCAGTTCATTGTCTCTACAAAAGACATCAACGGAGCTTTGTATAAAAGTGGAGATGTCTGGGTACTAGAGTATTTGACTTCAGACAACAAAGTCGTAAAAGAATCCCTGAAGATTAAGTTCTAATACAGCAAAACCCTGATAATTACTATCAGGGTTTTTATTTTGTATTGGTTGAATTAAATGGTTTCGCCAAACTTAGCACTGTAACC
>CAYZBA010000003.1:0-28319 GCA_964476555.1 uncultured Flavobacterium sp. | reverse complement strand
TCTGAATAGCTGAAATCTACTACCGGTGCCGTAGGCTCGATAATCTCGATTTCAACACTGTAAGAAGCTCCTGTAGTACAAGAATTTGCATTCACAGTATAAGTAACTGTATATGTTCCCGGAGTACTTGCTCCCACATTAATAGCTCCTGTTGTAGTGTTTATTACTAAACCTGCTGGATCAGCAGAATAAACACCTCCTACTGTAACTGGTTGTTGTGATACAGGAATAGTATCTTCTAAGTTACAGAAAGTATAATCCGGATAACCAAATTCTACATCAGGTTCTGAAACGCTTCCACAAACTAGATGGAATGATTTCACAATATAACAAGAGTTAGTAGCATCTGCTATTCTCATCCATATCTCTTGATCACACTCACCTTCATAAGCATCTGGGTTTTGAATAGCTGTTGTCAAATCTCCGGCCTCTGCTAATTCTTCAGACGTATAATACGTGAATAAGAAAGCTGCAGGGTCTAGAGAGCCTAAAACATAATCTGTGTTTTCTAACAAGTTAAATTCAACATTTCCAACAGCCGAACAAGATACTATATCCAAAGGATCTGTTTGTGGTAAAGATGAAATATATACAATGTCTATCGTTTGAGCTTTAGTTACTTCTTCACCTGGAGTACAAGTCGAGTAGGTAGCCTCTGCTGTCATTTCGATAGTTAAAGTTCCTTGATCTTGTAATTGTTGTAATTCCTCAGGAGTCAAATTCACTGTAATTTGCTCATCATTGCTATAGAATACTCCATCTTTTAACCATTGAAGTTGTACATCTGAATCTCCGGTTGGAACAAATCTCCAGGCTTCGTTTTGAGCGGACCAAGTACCTGTATTTCTTCCTGGTGGAACATAAGCTTGAGTTCCTGCTGCATTCTGAATACCTACTACTCCTGATCCAGAGTTCCAACTCGTACAAGAAGTTCTGTTACCTATATATACCTCAATGATATTCGAGATTTCATAAATTACAATTTGAGAAGTTTGTAATCCTACACTTGTTCCACAAGAGAATTGTGGCAATTGATAGAAATTAACCACCAACGCTCTACAAGGATAAGTTCCAAGAACTTGGTAATTGATAACCCCTGCAGTAGTAGTAGGGTGTGTATCTTGATAAACTCCATAAATTGCATTTTTAATAGGGAATCCTGTATTTGGAATGGTTTGATTAAACGACCAAGGACAGTGTCCTCCGTTAGTCATACCATTTCCAAACATTACTACTCCGTTTGATCCTACTTTAGCCTGAGAGTAAGAACTACCGAAGAAACAGAAGTTAAATGGTAAGTTTACTACAGGAGACCAAACGTCGTCAGTAGTTACATCTAGTACATCACCTCCGATGAATGGGAATGGTGGAGCATAATCAATGGCTTGAACATCATATGAAGTTGTAGCTGCAATACCAAAGAATGAAGCTTCTAATGATACGTCTGTTCCCATTTCAGGACAAAGAACTACTGTTGAATCTGTAATTTCAACACCTACACCTACTACATCGATAGTAGCACATCCAGGTGGAACAAAAATTGAGAAGTTACCAGGAACTGACCATAAGCTGATATCATCTGTAGCTTCATCACAAATAGCTCTTACATAGAATTCATATAGAACATCATTTTCTGCCGAGAAGGTATAGTTTGGTTCATTAACAATGATACCTGTGGCTTCTGGTGAAGGAGCTCCTGTACCTGTTTCTTGAACAATGATTTCCCATTGTGTTTCTGAACCTCCAGGTGTCCAAGAAAGATCAACTAGAAGTGAACCATCCTGTGTTTCAGCTGTTAGGTTAGTAGGAGCCGGACAAGTAAGAACATTGAATGTTATACCATCTACTGCTGCCGGTGGTTGAGCGCCTGCACTTCCGTCATTTTTCCATTCAAATACCAAACGGCCTGTGTTACCAGCGAGAGCCGCCGGTACGGTGAAAATTTGAGTGAACGTTGTCCATTCTGATTGATTTAATAAGTTTCCACCGATTTGAATTCTTCCTGCACCTGCTCCGATTTGAGTTCCAGGTGTTGGAGTAAACGTAGCAGGCACTAACCATACTCTCATATAGTCAAACGTTGTACCTTCTCCCATTGCTTTCCAAACAAAAGACAATACAACATCTGTTGTTCCCGCAGGGATTTGAATATCTCTATAAGCGTGAGTTATAGATGTAGCTGTTGTAGTATATGTATTTGAAACTCCATTGTCATTAGAGATATACAAAGAGTGTGTTGGTGAGTTGCTTGTTGCAGTACCAACTACCCATTTATTAGGTTGTGTACCATTATTGAAAGTCCATTTAATTGGCCCTTCGAAATTATCATAGAAGTTCATAGTAGCCGGAATCTGAGGTGTAGTGAACACAACAGGACCAACCCAGAAGCTTACTCCGTCTGCTCCACAATTACTTCTTACCCAGAAATAATAAGTTGTAGCGTCTTCTAGATCTGTTAAACCAACATTCGTATTTGTAGTGTCTCCTGTTGGAGTTGTTGTAGGGCTCGGAGAAGAAGACGATGTTGACACATAATACTCATACAGAGTTCCTGTTCCAGACCAAGTTAAGTTAGCTGTGTCTACGGTTGGAGTACCTGACACCGCCAATCCTGTTGGAGCCGGACATGTAATAACCGAGAAAGTAATATTATCAACTGCTCCTGGAGGTTGAGCACCTCCTGATGCATCGTTTCTCCATTCAAATATTAGACGAACCACATCACCTTGATAAGGATCTGCGTTCACAACTAGCGGTCCACTATTAGTCCAGTTTGGTTGACCTACATGGTTGCCACCAAACTGCTGACGTCCTACTCCAGCAGTAATTTGAGTTCCCGGAGTAGGAGTATAAGAAGCAGGCACTGTCCATACTCTGATGTAGTCTGCTCCTGTTTGCCCTGCGTTTCTCCAATCATAAGATAAATAGATTTGAGAAGTACCTGCAGGCACTGCAAAATCTTTATAAGCATGAACAACCGAAGCAGCTTCAAGCGTATAAGTGTTATTAGCTCCGTTATTATTAGATACATACAAAGAGTGTGTCGGGCTATTGCTTACTGCTGTTCCGATAACCCACTTGTTCACTTGAGTTCCGTTAGACAACGTCCATCCTGGATTAGCCTCTTCGAAGTCTGTATAGTAATCATCTTCTAGAGAAATCACCACAGGAGGTGTACTGATTACTACCGGCCCTACCCAGAAACTAGCTCCATCTGCTCCTCCACAATTACTTCTTACCCAGAAATAATAAGTTGTTGAAGGATCTAATGTATCTATTGTTACTGACGTTGTTGCTACGTTTCCTGTAATCGGAGTAGCATCATCAGGCGTTGTTGAAGATGTGCTCATATAATAATCATATGAAGCAGGTGCCGGGTTAGCCGCATTCCAAGAGAATGTTGCTTCGCTGGACGTAACACCA
Source organism: uncultured Flavobacterium sp. (assembly GCA_964476555.1). Classification (GTDB taxonomy): domain Bacteria; phylum Bacteroidota; class Bacteroidia; order Flavobacteriales; family Flavobacteriaceae; genus Flavobacterium. Next base: position 24,896 of record CAYZBA010000003.1, on the reverse strand, counting down.
CTAGCTGCCAAACCGGCTACAGGTGGAGCTGTACATGTAATTACAGAAATATTGATATTATCAATAGCTGCCGGCGGTTGAACTCCTCCGGAGTTGTTGTTTCTCCATTCAAAAATAAAACGTCTTACTTGACCTGCATAAGCACTCACATCCACAATGTAACCCACATTCACCCATCCCGGGTTATTAAAGTGGTTTACGTTTTGTACATGTATACCAAATCCTGCTCCCATATAAGTAATTCCTATACCCGGAGTAGGAGTAAAAGTCACGGGAGTATGCCACAATCTAAAGTAATCATTTGAATCTCCCACACCTCTCCAATCAAAAGAGAAGTAGATTTCTGTTGCATCAGCTGGGATTTGAACATCGCGATAAGCATGTACAATAGAGGTTGACGTAGTAGAGTAGTTATTTGAAGTTCCATCATTAGAGACATACAAAGAGTGAGTTGGGCTATTGCTTACTGCTGTTCCAACCACCCATTTATTTACTTGAGTACCATTTCCTAATTGCCATCCATGTGACGGAGATTCAAAATCTGTACTATATGGTAGTGTTACTGGGATTTGTTGTGTAGTAAACACGAATGGTCCCGCCCACGGGCTATAGCTATCACCGCAATTAGCTCTTACGTAATAAGTATGAGGAGTAGAGTCTGCTAATCCATCTACATAAAAAGGAACACTATTACCCGTATGAGTTGGAAATCCTGTTCCTGGAACATTTACTCCTTCTAGAACCTCAACCTCCCAACCTGCAGAAGCATTACCAACCCAAGAAAGAGTTGCGTCTGTAGCTCCTGGTACAGCTCCTAAGTTAGTTGGAGGCATACATTGCTCTAATATTTTTACCATATCCAAGATCCAACGATCAGCATATGGTGCAGCAGCCGGCTGGGTTGGAGTTTTCTTTACAAAGGCGATATAAACATCTTGTCCTGCATAAGCATCCAAGTTAATAGTAGGAGTATTTCCATGCTCAAAACAAATATTATCACCCAACGGACTTATTTGAGTTTCATTATAAACCACTAAGTCTGTAAAGCTTGATATTTCTGTTTGAGATGTTGTTGAAACTCGAACTACATATTCGGTTCCATAGTCTTGAGGGAAAGATGTTTTTGCTGTAAAATACAACCTTCCGTTTGCAGGAACAGTTATTGCAGGTGTTACGAGCCATCCCTCCGACGTATTACCTGCTCCGATATTGGTACGGTCAATATATGCTGAAGTGGTACCTTCACAAATGTTGGTTGTGGAGATAGTCCATCCAGGCACATTTACTGCATCTGTCAGCGTACCATTTAATGTCTTAAACGTTGTCCAAGTAGCCGGGATACCACCTTCAAAGTCCTCTACGAACTGGCCATACCCCCTACTCGTGAACAACAGAATAAACATTGTTGATAAGAGTAAAAATCTTTTCATAAGATTAGAAATTAATGGTTAGGTTTTTTATTAGCCCCAAATTTATTCTTTTTTTTTTCATAAACATAACTTGAGTGATGTTTTTTTCAATTTTAACCATTTTTAGTGCAGGATTGAAAATTTAAAGTTCATAATTTATTATATTAGTTTAGTAAAGAAAAGCGAAGCATTAAATAAAGTTTTTTATTTATATTTGTGAATTAATCTCAATACTAAATGTTAGACGATATCATAGCTGCGATTCCTCTGGGAATTTTGCTGAGTTTTTTAATTGGTCCTGTTTTTTTTGTACTTCTTGAAACTAGTGTAACAAAAGGCTTTCGTGCAGCTTTGGTGTTTGATATAGGTGTTATTTTAGCAGACCTATTCTTTATACTAATAGCCTATTTTAGCAGTTACCGTATCATAGAAAGTGTAAAAGATCAACCGGCTCTTTTTATCTTCGGTGGATTGATTATGTTTACATATGGAATTATCTCATATGTAAAGGTCAGGAAGCTAAAAACTCTATCTGAAGAAAGATATCAAATTGAGGTTTGCAAAAAGAATTATTGGAATCTATTAGGAAAAGGTTTTTTATTGAACTTCGTTAATATAGGAGTTCTGGGTTTTTGGTTAATGATATTGATTACTATCGGGCCCAAAATGCAAATGCAAACCTCTCGTATTACCACTTTCTTTTCAACCTTACTACTCACCTATTTATTAGTAGATATTGGCAAAATACTACTCGCTAAACAACTCAAGAACAAGCTAACCTTCAATAAAATCAACAAGATTAAGAAAGTTACCTGTCTTATCTTAATGATTTTTGGGCTTGTTATCATGCTCCAAGGATGGTTTCCTTCTGAAAGAAAAATGGTGAAAAATGCCTTAGAACGAATAGAGTCTCATTAAGCATCATTCCTTAAGTTATTTAAAACCCCGTTGTCTTTTGGCTTCGAAGATTAGAATAGAAGCTGCTACGGAGACATTCATCGAATCGATTTCGCCTTGCATCGGGATAATGATGTTTTTGGCAGACTGTTCTCTAAAAGTAGATGTGACTCCGGTTGCTTCTGTACCCACTACTAGAGCTGTTGGCTGAGTATAATCTTGAGTGTGGTAATAGACCGCATCTTGCAGAGTCGCACTATAAATAGCAACACCTTTACTTTTCAAGAAATCTATTACCTGCCGGGTTGTCCCGACTGCAATTTTATTAGTAAACAGGCAACCTACACTGGCACGAATAATATTTGGATTAAACATATCCGATTTTGGGTTAGCTATCAAAACGGCATCCAAATTAGCTGCATCTGCAGTTCTAAGAATCGCTCCCAGATTTCCCGGTTTTTCGAGGCCTTCTGCCACTAAGATAAGCGGATTATCGGACAACTTTAAGTCTTCTAACCGCAAAGGTTTGGTGATAGCAATTGCCAGAACACCTTCTGTGGTATCTCTGTAAGCCATTTTTTTGTAGATTTCACTAGAGATTTCAACAATTTCTATGTGTTTCGGCACGAGATTTCTAACCTCTGATTCAGAGATAATGTCTGCAGTAAACAAAACTGTTTTTAGCTGATAACCTCCTTTAAGAGCTAGCGAAATTTCACGGACTCCTTCTATCAAAAAGGTTTCGGTTTGCTTGCGAAGTTTAGATTTGGCTTGTAGTTGAACCAAATGCTTTATGAGCGGATTTTGAAGGCTTTCTATTTTTTTCAAAATAATATTTTTGAATGGCAAATATACAAATTTCACTGTTTTCCTTTCTGCTTTTCAACTTTTGTCATTCAAGTGAAAAGATTTACCTTTGCCTGAAATCTTTTTTTGATGCGAAACACGGCTTTATTTGTTTGTTTGCTATTTCCCTTTCTTCTTTTAGCTCAAAAAAGAACGGCTAATCCTAATTCTTTGCAAAGAAACGGAGGCCCTACCATCATCAATGACTCGTTGCGAACTTCTCAATTCGGAGAGGGTTCAACTTCAAATATCACTCCCGAAGCCCCTATCGACTGGTATAAGATTATCTCTATCACAAGAGATTCCATAGCTATGGATACAGCTCTTTCTATCAAACAAGAGTATAAATTCAACTACTTACGTAAAGACCTTTTCGGACTATTGCCTTTGCCTAACGAAGGTCAAACCTACAACCAACTCGATTTCGGTTTAACTAGCTTTAAACCTTATCCGGAAATGGGTTTTAAGGCAAAACATTTTGCTTATCTCGAAATCGAAGATATCAAATATTACCATGTCCCTACTCCGATGACAGATTTACATTACAAAACTGTGATGGAACAAGGGCAAATGCTAGATGCTTTCATTACTATTAACACTTCCGAAAGGCTAAACTTTTCAGTAGCTTATAAAGGTATTCGCTCACTGGGTAAATATATCAACTCTTTGTCTAGCAACGGGAATTTTCGCTTTACGACCAGTTATAAATCGAATCAAAATCGTTACTTACTAAACCTCCACATAACTTCTCAAGATTTTGAAAATCAAGAAAATGGAGGAATTACCAACATAGAGGATTTCGAAAGTGGTGAAGCCCTTTATACAGACCGAGCAAGGTTGGATGTATTTTACAGAGACGCCACTTCGTTCTTGAAAGGAGATCGCTTCTTTTTAGACCATTCGTTTCGTATCAACAAAGAAGAGCAACAGAACAATTTGGCTCTTACACATCAATTTTACTACGAGTCTAAAGAATTTGAATTCTATCAAGAAACTCCATCTCAACGTTTAGGAGCTTCATATGTGTCGGGAAGGATCTCAGATCGAACTGATTACAATCGTTTGTACAACCGTATCGGAGCGATGTATAAAAACCAAACCTTAGGAGACTTTATGGTCTTTGCAGACGATTTCCGATACAATTATTATTATAATCGTGCTACACTTAATGACGGTAATATTACTATTCCGAATAAGTTAAAAGAATCTATCAACACTATCGGAGGAGAATATACTTATTACAAAAACAAATGGAAAGGTACTTTCTTGTATTCTCGTTCGCTTTCGAATCAAGATTTATCTAACTTAGACGTTTTGGCTCGATATACAATAAATCAGGACAATACGTTGAAATTCAATTACCAGAACATCAATAAGTTACCTGACTTAGTATACAATTTATACCAAAGTGATTATGTTTCTTATAATTGGTCACACAACTTTAAAAACCAAAAAATCAACAATCTAGAGGTTGAAGCTGATTTGAAATGGTTTAGTGCTTCGGCTCAATTTTCGACCATCAACGACTACCTTTATTTTTCGAATGACGCTCTCGATGACAAACTCATCACCACTCCAAAGCAATACGACAAAACGATAAATTACATGAGTGTAAAACTCTCTAAAGAGTTTCGTGTAGGAAAATTTGCTTTGGATAACACGGTTTTGTATCAGCAGGTATCTCAAGATGATGACATTCTGAACGTTCCGAAATTCGTAGCTCGACATACGTTGTATTTTTCTGATCACGTATTCAAGAAAGCGATGTTTTTGCAAACCGGATTTTCGGTAAATTATTTCACTAACTACTATGCGAATGATTACAATCCGCTCATTGGGGAATTTTACGTTCAGAACCAGAGAGAGATTGGGAACTTCCCTGTAATAGACTTTTTTATTAACGCAAAAGTTTCAACCGCTCGAATTTTCTTGAAAGCGGAGCACTTCAACTCGAGTTTTACAGGATACAACTTTTACTCTACTCCAAATCAACCTTACAGAGATTTTATTATTCGTTTTGGGATAGCTTGGAACTTTTTTTCGTAATTTTGAGGAAAACCAAAACTTATGAAAAGATTTTTTATCCCTTTAGCATGTCTTGTTTTTTCTATTAGTTCGTGTAAGAAAGAAGAAAAAATAGACGAAAGCCTCTCTACATCTGAAGAAACAGAAGTGGTCGATCATCATAACTCTCGAAACTCGCTGGATTGGGCAGGAACTTATGTAGGAACTTTGCCTTGTGCGGATTGCCCGGGAATTCAAACTACTATTTTTCTATTCGAAAGTGGAGATTTCGAAATAGAAGAAAATTATTTGGAAAGATCTTTTATGAGACAAGACAAAGGTACTTTTGAGTGGAACGATGCCGGAGATGTCATCACGCTTCGCGGAATAGAAGATTCAAATCCAAGACTCTTCAAAGTAGCAGAAAATCAAATCATACAGCTTGATATAGAAGGCAAGCCAATCACGGGCAATTTGGCAGAAGCTTTTATTCTGAGAAAAAAATAAACTGTGGTTCTATTCCACTATCTTAAAAAGACAAACTTTGCTTTTAACGCTCTCATGAAACTACCCTCTCTCACTCATTTGAATTTTTTTTGTTTTGTGGTTCTTTCTTGTTTCCACCTTTCTTCTATTTATGGTCAAAATGCTGATAACCCTTATATAAAATCTACGGATTCCTTATATCATCTGCTCAAAAAAGCAGAGAAAGTAAATGAAGAGCAATTCCGTCAGGCACGAATGCTCATTTATGAAATGAGCGATAATGCCTTTTATCAAGATGCTGAAAAATATATTTTCCTATTCCAAAATATCGTTGAGGAAAAAGGTACAAAAAAAGAGATTGGTGACTTTTATCACAACCTTGGGTACAATTACAAAATTTGGGGGCAATATGACAAGGCTATTGAAGCTTATGAAAAGACATTAGAGATCAGAACCGAGACTAATGACAAAAAAGCCATGTCATCGGTTTTAAATAATCTTGGGAATATTTATTACGACAGAGGTCAATATAGCTTAGCGATAGACTGTTACCGAAAAAATGTACTCGTTTTACAAGAATTAGGAGATGATACTCGTATTGCCTTGGCTCTTTCGGGGATTGGGAATGTATTAAGTGACCAAAAACGCTATGATGAGGCTCTACAAAATTACAAACAGGTTCTTGCCATCAGTACAAAAATCAAAGACACTTCTCGGTTAGCTTCGGTTCATACTAATATTGGAGAAATAAAATTTATCCTCAAAGATTACGACAATGCTCTGAAATACTTTCAGGAATCTTTGCAATATGCAGAGGCTATTGATTATGACTATCTTAAGGGCTATGCTCTGACAGGTATGGGGTCAGTTTACCTAGAAAAAGGCAACTACCAAGAGGCTGAAAAGTATCTTCAAAGAGGTCTTGAAATAAGACTTAAGCTTCAGACTCCCATTGAAATTGTCCTTTCCCAAATTGAGTTGGCTCGTTTATTTAAACGTACTGGAAAAGTCAACGAAGCAATAGAATTAGCTAGTAATGCTCTTCGATTGAGTAAAGAAATTCCTTTTTTAAAAGGAGAAATGATAGCTTCTGAACTTCTATCTCTAGGCTTCGAAAAAAAAGAGAATTACAAAGAAGCGCTTAATTTTTACAAAAACTTCAAAACTTCCAACGATAGTCTCTTTAGCCTTGAAGAAAGAAAGACCATAGACGAATACCAAACTCAGATTCGTATCGAAAAAGAAACGTATGACCTGAAAATCAAGCAATCTCAACAACGTGCTTTCTATAATCTGTTATTGATAAGTTTGGGATTAGTTTTGTTAGGAATTACGATTTGGTTTTTCCGATCCAAAAAACGTCAGAAAAAACAAACCGAAATGCTAATCAAACAAAAAGAGATAGAGGCGGAACGTCAAATCCTCTATTCTACTCAAAAAGAGCGTCGCAGGATCTCTCAAGACATGCATGATGACTTAGGGACCAGCCTTTCGGGGTTGCACATTTATAGTGAGATCTTGACCAACAAAGCTCCTGAAGGTTCTAAAGAAGAGCACCTCAAATTAGTCGAAATGACTAAAGAAATCACGCAGAAAGTTCGCGATATTGTTTGGACACTGAACAACAAAAATGACAGTTTGAATAACCTTGTGAATTATTGTTCTCATTATGCTGAAAATTTATTTGACAACTTTTCTATCAAACTGAAAGTGAAATTCAAAACTGAAATTCCTTCTATTTCGGTAAACGGACAAATGAGAAAAGAGCTGTTTTTATGTATAAAAGAAGCTTTAAACAATGTTTTAAAACATTCAGAAGCCACTCAAGTAGACCTTAGTTTTGCTTATCAGAACGAAATCTTTTCTATCACTATATCTGATAACGGAAAAGGTATAGACACTAACAAAAAACACACCGGTAACGGGCTTAACAACATGAAAAGCCGCATGCAATCTATTGGTGGTCAATTTACTATCCAATCAAAAAAGGGCACAAAAATCATCATTGAAGTGAAAATCGCCCAAACGGGTGACTAGAAAAAATAAAAAAGCATTTACTTTTGTGTGCTTCAAAAACCAGTTTTTATGCAGGACAATCAATTCATTACCGTTACCATACTAGAAGACGAGAAGAACTTCAGAGAGAGTGCTGCTTTACTACTTAATAGTTCTGATGATATCAGATGTATTAAGACATATGATGGGTTATCTGCATTTTTAAAGGATTTCAAAAACGTTTCTCCTGATATTTTCTGGCTAGATCTCAATCTATTGGATGGTTCCGGAATAGAAGCCCTACAACAAATTAAGACTCAAAATCCGAACGCTTTATGTCTAATTTGCAGCTTCTTTGACAACGAAGAAAAAATTTTTGAAGCCTTAAAAAACGGAGCTGACGGCTACCTCATCAAAGGTGAAAAAAGCGAGCGAATTTTGGAATCTATCAGAGAACTATATGATGGCGGGGCTCCAATGAGTCGAGTGATAGCGAAAAAAGTACTCTCTTATTTTAACTCCAAGCCGAAATCGGTTGTGACTTCGTTACAAGAGCAAGGGCTTTCGAAGCGAGAAATCGAAATTCTTCATGAATTGTCAAAAGGACTATCATATAACGAAATCGCAGAAGCAACTTCGGTTAGCCTAAACACTATCAAAAGTCATCTTCACCGTATTTACACAAAACTACACGTAAGTAGTAAAACCGAAGCGGTGATAAAATTCATGAATCAATCCAAAGGACTATAACTTCTTAACAGTCTGCAATATTTACCGCTACAGCTAAACCTCCTTCCGAAGTTTCTTTGTATTTGTGATTCATATCTTGAGCGGTTTGCCACATAGTTTCGATTACTTTGTCGAGTGGTACTTTTACGTTTTTAGCATCTGTTTCTAAGGCTAATTCGGCAGCATTAATGGCTTTGATGGCGCCCATTGTATTTCGTTCAATACACGGGATTTGAACTAAACCTCCAATCGGGTCACATGTAAGTCCCAGATGGTGTTCCATAGCGATTTCGGCGGCAGCTGTAACTTGTTCCGGGGTTCCTCCCATAAGCTCACACAACGCCCCTGCAGCCATAGCTGACGACACTCCGATTTCTGCTTGACAACCTCCCATAGCTGCTGAGATGGTTGCTCCTCTTTTGAAAATACTTCCGATAACTCCGGCTACTTTTAAGAATTGTTCTGCTTCTTTATTGCCTGCTTGATGATTTTCAATAACCATATAATACATCAATACTGCTGGAATTACTCCCGCACTCCCGTTTGTCGGAGCGGTAACTACACGGCCTAAAGAAGCATTTACTTCGTTTACTGACAGGGCAAAGCAGCTTACCCATTTCAAAATCTGGCGGAATTTCACTTCTGTTTTTCGGATAGAGGTAATCCATTCTTGAGGATTGTTGTACGGAACGTCTCCTTTGAGGTTCTGATACATATCAAAAGCTCGACGCCTTACGTTTAACCCTCCGGGGAGGATACCTTCTGTATGACAACCAATGTAGATGCATTCTAACATCGTATTCCAAATTCTAAGGAGCTCTTTGCTGATTTGCTCTTCTGAGCGGAATACTTTTTCGTTTTCGGTTACGATTTCGGATATCTTTTTGTTTTCCGACAAAGCACTTTTCAAAAGTTCTTCTGCTGTATTTACAGCATAAGGAACAGACTTCATATCTTTAGCTTCACTACTACTCTCCTCTCCTTCTTTCACAACAAATCCACCCCCCACAGAATAAAAAGTGGAAGTATATTCTGTTTTGTCTGAAGTGTGTGCCTTAAAGATTAATCCGTTGGCGTGATAAGGTAAGAAAGTTTTATGAAAGACTATGTCTTTTTCTACAGAAAAAACAATCGGCTTTGCGCCACCTAGCATAAGTTTATTGTTATCTCTAATAGTTTGTATAATCGATTCGATATTTTCTACGGGAACATATTCCGGATCTGCACCGCTAAGTCCTAGCATCACGGCTAAGTCTGTAGCGTGACCTTTTCCCGTAAGGGAAAGAGAACCATAAAGCTCTATAGTTACTTTTTCGGTTTTATCAAATAAGTTCTGAGAGCGAAGTTCTTTCAAAAAAATCTCTGCAGCCCTCCAAGGACCTAAAGTGTGTGAACTTGAAGGTCCTACACCAATTTTAAGCATATCAAAAACCGAGATGTATTCCATAGATATTTTCCGTATTTATAAAAGCAAAGATAAACAAACCTTTTGATATAAAAATTTCCGGCAGCAGATTACGAATTTGTGACTACACATCACAAATCAAACATTCAAAAACCTGGAAACCAACGGCTTGTTTTTTTAAGGCACAAACATAAATCGATTTCTGTTTATTTTCCCTAAATTTGTGCAGTTTTTATTTAACTGAAAAATTATGTCAGATACTACAGAAAGATTAGAATGTGTTATTATAGGCTCTGGGCCTGCAGGATATACTGCTGCTATTTATGCAGCAAGAGCAGATATGAAACCGGTTGTTTATACGGGAATGGAACCCGGAGGACAACTTACAACAACTACAGAAGTAGATAATTTTCCGGGATATCCTGAGGGAGTAGATGGTCCTACGATGATGATTCAACTTCAACAACAAGCAGAACGTTTCGGTACTCAAGTTCGCATCGGGATGGTAACCAAAGCAGAGTTCAGCCAAGAAGTAGGAGGAATTCATAAATTAACCATAGACGATTCAAAAGTTATCGAAGCAAAAACAGTAATTATTGCTACGGGAGCTTCTGCAAAATACTTAGGTCTTCCTAGCGAAGAAAAGCTAAAAGGCGGAGGAGTTTCTGCATGTGCAGTTTGCGACGGATTTTTCTACAGAAATCAAGAAGTAGCTATCGTAGGAGCCGGAGATACTGCTGCAGAAGAAGCTACCTATTTGGCTAAAATTTGCTCAAAAGTGACTATGCTTGTCAGAAGAGATGAAATGAGAGCTTCTAAAGCCATGCAACACAGAGTATTCAACACTCCGAATATTGAAGTCATGTATAACACTGAAGTTGACGAAGTTTTAGGAGATACTGTAGTTGAGGGTATTAGAGTTGTGAATAACCTAACGGGAGAGAAAAAAGAAATCAAAGTAACCGGACTTTTCGTAGCTATCGGACATACTCCTAATACAACTGTGTTCAAAGGTCAAATCGACATGGACGAAACGGGATATATTATTACTAAAGGAAAATCTACTCACACCAATATTCCCGGAGTTTTTGCTGCGGGTGACGTTCAAGACAAAGACTATCGCCAAGCGATTACGGCTGCAGGAAGCGGTTGTATGGCTGCATTGGATGCAGAGCGTTATTTAACTTCTTTAGAATAAAATATTTAATTTTACATCAAACAAACCCTTCTCGAGAATGTTAAAATTTCGGGAAGGGTTGCTTTTTTAAATTTTATTTTTTTACATTTGAATAAATTAATTCAAATTTAACACTTGCCTATGCAATAAAATTACTTTTTAGACATACAAAATTTAGGTACCAACCATCTAAAGAGTTAATTTTATGGGAACAAGTGTTGTGCTTTCTGACGCTGTATTGGTCAGTAACTACATTAAAGGTGATGAGAGTGCATTAGCCACACTTATCAAAAGACATCAATCCAAAATTTACGGTTTTATCTATTCCAAAGTTGGAGATAGAGACATTGCGGAGGATATTTTCCAAGATACCTTCATTAAGGTAATTCGTACCCTCAAATCGGATTCTTATAACGAGGAGGGAAAATTCTTACCGTGGGTGATGCGAATTTCCCATAATCTGGTAGTGGATTACTTTAGGAACAATAAAAAAATGCCTGTCAAAAGGGATACAGATGAGTATTCTGTGTTTTCTATTATGACAGATGACAGCCCGAATATTGAAAGACAGCTCATTGACTTTCAGATTGAAAAAGACCTAAAAAAAGTAATCAATGAATTACCAGAAGATCAAAAAGAGGTTCTTATGATGAGGATTTATCAGGATTTATCTTTTAAAGAAATTTCCGAACTAACCGGTGTGAGTATCAATACTGCGTTGGGGAGAATGCGGTATGCTTTATTGAATTTAAGGAAAATCATTGAAAAGAAGAAAATTATTTTGACTCACTAACAATAATTTAAGTACAGTTTCGTTTATAAAGTAAAAAACTTTATTATATGGCGGAACTCTACTCTAAAAATCAAGTCAAAAGATCAAAAATGACCCCAAAAAAAGAAACAATTTCTTTTTTGCTGCAGTACTCCAAATCCCTTAAAGTTTATAAAACAAAAATGGGAATGGTTGAATTCATAATAAATTAAATTTTTAAAGTTTGGTAAGAGAAAAGTCGGTATTTAACCGACTTTTCTTGTTTATAAAAAATCTTTTGCTTTTTGTGGCGATAAAGTAAAAAAACTAACTTTGCCTCCTATGAATAAAAACGATATACAAATAGCCAAAAATCTCTTAGCTCAAAAGCAAAAGATTGTGGTCATTCCTCATAGAAATCCTGATGGTGATGCTATGGGATCCACCTTAGGATTAAGTATTTTTCTTAAGCAATTAGGTCACGAAGTTTATGTGATTTCGCCTAATGAATTTCCTGATTTTCTGGCTTGGATGCCCGAAGCTGCACAAGTAGTTATTTTCGAAAAAAACATAGAAAAAGCTAAACAGCTCTTAGCTGAAGCTTCCTTAGTTTTTACACTAGATTTCAATGCTCTACACCGAACAGGTGAGTTGATGGAGGAGACTCTAAAAGAGCTTTCTGTACCCTTTTTGATGATTGATCATCACGAAAAGCCCGATGATTATGCTACTTATATTTTTTCAGACATACATTACGGCTCTACCTGCGAGATGATTTATCATTTTATCGCTCATCTGGGTCAAGAAAGTGTGATAAATCAGCAAATTGCTACTTGTCTTTATACGGGAATCGTCACTGATTCGGGTTCGTTCAAATATCCAAATACGACAAGCACTACTCACCGAGTGGTGGCTACTCTGCTTGAAAAAGGAGTCAAAAATTCAGAAATCCACAATCTGCTTTTTGATAATAATTCTTACAACAGATTGAAATTATTGGGTAGAGCTTTAGAGAAAATGGTTGTGCTACCAGAATTTCAAACTGCTTATATTGTCCTTTCTCAGAAAGATTTAGATGAGTTTCACTTCCAGAAAGGTGATACTGAAGGAATTGTTAATTATCCTCTTACGATAAAAGGTATTGTTTTTTCGGTTATCTTTATCGAAAATTGTCAGGAGAAAATTATAAAAATGTCGTTCCGTTCTCAAGGTGAATTTGATGTAAATTTGTTTGCACGAAATCACTTCAGTGGTGGCGGTCACAAAAATGCAGCTGGCGGAAAGTCCGTTTTGGGACTGAAAGAGAGCGAGCAACGTTTTCTGGAAATCTTAGCTGTAGACAATCCTACAAAATTATAAGATATGAAAAAACTATTCATTTATTCCCTTTTGCTTGGAATATCCCTCACTGGTTGTGCAGACAGACAGGAGGCACGAAAACCTGTATCCAGAAGTTCGGGCTCTTTCTTGAAAAAATCTATCGAAATCAGTAAAGAGCTTGTTGCATCCGAAGAGGCTCTTTTTGATTCGATTATGAAAAGAAACCCTGACATTCAGTATCATACTTCACAAAAAGGATATTGGTATACTTATCTAGAAAAATCAGAAACCGAAGAATATTACCCAAAGGCAGGTGATTTAGTTTATTTTGATTCCGACATCATAGATATAGATGGGGATACGATATACAAACCCGGCGAATTGAAAACTCGCGAGTATATGGTTGATAAAGAGGAAATTATCATTGGGCTCAGAGACGGAATCAAAAGAATGAAAAAAGGTGAAAAAGTACAGTTTTTATTCCCTTCGCACGTGGCATATGGTTATTTAGGCGATAAAAAACGAATCGGAAGGAATGTGCCTATCATCTATAATGTCACTTTGTTAGACATCAAAAAAAGCGAAAAATCAACTAATACGAACTAAATAAATAATGAAGAAGATGACAAATCTATTATTTGGTGCTATTGCACTTTTATTTGCATGTAACTCTGCTCCAAAAGAAGACGGACTTTATGCAGAAATAAAAACTACTAAAGGAACCATTACTGTGGAGTTAGAATACAAGAAAACTCCTATCACTGTGGCTAATTTTATTACTTTGGCCGAAGGTACCAACCCTTATGTGAAAGAAGAATTAAGAGGAAAACGCTTTTATGATGGGCTTAAATTTCACCGTGTAATTGCGAATTTTATGATTCAAGGTGGATGCCCTAACGGAACTGGGGCCGGAGATCCCGGATACAAATTCAAAGATGAAATTACCGATTTGAAACACCATAGAGCTGGAACACTTTCTATGGCAAACTCAGGGCCAGCAACCAACGGAAGTCAGTTTTTTATTACTCATAAAGACACTCCTTGGCTTGACGGGAAACACACTGTGTTTGGTTATGTTGTGAGCGGTCAAGAAGTAGTTGATGCTATCGCTCAAGGAGATATTATTGATAAAATTACTATTATCAGAAATGGTAAAGAAGCTAAAAGCTTTGATGCTGTAAAGGTATTTAAAGACTACTTTGATAAAGAGAAAGCTGAGGAAAAGAAAAAAGCTGAAATGGCCGAGAAAGCAAAAACTGAAAAAGCTGCTTTCTTGAATGATCTCAGAAAGAGAGCTACCAAATTAGCTTCTGGAGTAGAATACGTAATTATCGAAGAAGGTAATGGCGTAAAACCTACAGAAGATATTTTCGTTTCTTATTCAGGTTATTTCGAAAACGGAATGTTATTCGACTCTAACGTTGCTGATGTGGCGAAAGCTTACGGAATCTTTAATTCTCAAAGAGAAGCTGGAGGTGGTTACAAACCTTTTCCTTATAAATTAAGCAACAAATCAGGATTAATTCCAGGATTCTTAGAAGGTATTGAGCTATTGAATTTTGGTGATAAAGCCGTAGTATTTATTCCTGCTAATTTAGCTTATGGAGAAAAAGGTGCTGGTCCTATCCCTCCAAATACGAATCTAGTTTTTGAAATTCAGATCTTTGATCAACAATAATTCTCAAATAACATAAAAAACGTCCCAAAACATTTGTTTTTGGGACGTTTTTCTTTAAGGACGATGAATGTTTAGTCTTGCAAAGCAAAAACTTTTTTGAGCAAATCAGATGTTCTTGCTGCAACATTATTTCTAATTTCTTTTTCTTCTACGGCAATCATCGTAAAAACCCCTTCCATGGCTTTGGTTGTAACATAATCTGTTAGGTCAGGGTTTACTTTATTTACGAGCGGAATAGAGTTGTATTTGGTAATAATTTCGTTCCAGATTTTATCTGCGCCAACTTTGCTAAGCGAGTTATTCACTACCGGACTAAATTTTGCATACAAAGCATTAGAGGTAGTGTTTTTCAAATAAGACGTAGCTGCATTATCAGCTCCCATCAGGATGTTTTTAGCATCCGTAAAGGTCATTTGCTTAACGGCATCCACAAAAATAGGGGTAGCTTCTTTCACAGCTTCTTCGGCAGCTCTATTAAGCACTTTTAAGCCTTCATCAGCCAGAGATGACAATCCTATATCTCGAAGGGTTTTATCTACTTTTTGAAGCTCCTGAGGCAGTAAAATCTTTACCATTTCGTTTTTAAAGAACCCGTCAGGTGTTGTGAGCTTCATCACTTGTTTAGAAATTCCGTTATTCAGAGCTTCTTTTAGCGCATTGCTAATATCAATTGTCCCGATAGTATTTTGTTGTGGAAACTGTTGCGCTATTTGCTGTAAGTCAGCACAGCTAATTAGCGGAAGCAAGAAAATAAAAGTCAAAATTTTTCTCATCAAAAAATAATTTTGTGTTTCAGTAAAAGTAAGGAATTTAAAGGAAAGAGGATTATACTTCGGGAGCTAATTCAATTTCGAGTCCGTCAAGAGCTTCTGAGATAAAAATCTGACATCCCAAACGAGAGTTTTCTTTTACATTAGGGGCTTCCCATAACATCGCTTCTTCGTCTGCGCTCTTCTCGGGCAATTCCACTTCATTGAGCACATAACATTGACACGATGCACACATAGCCATACCTCCACAAATCCCGATAGTTCCTTCTTCTGCCAATTCATAAGCACGAACGAGCTCCATCAGGTTCATATTCATATCGGTTGGAGCCTCCACCGTGTGGCGAACCCCGTTTCGGTCTGTAATATGTATTGTTACGTCTGCCATTTATAGTATTAAGATTTTAGTATTAAGTATCAAGACTTTTTTCTATATAATTTGTTATACTTTTTACTTTTGTCATTAACAAATAACCAATTATAATTTTGATAAAATGAAAAATTAACCAACTTGCTTCATGATATTTCTCAAATAAGACTCTTTGTTGAAAAAAATCAAACAAAAGTGAGAAGAAACTCGGTATGCTTTCTACTAAAATCAACCCACCAATCACAATTATTGAAATGGTTAAAATTGTAGAACTTTTAATGTTAACATCAATTCTCTCTTCTGTAAAATTATTTTCCAACTTTAGCTTTTCGATAATCCAATCTGTTTTAAATAGAAAAAGCCTAATAAGCAAAACATAAATAATAATTATTCCAAAAAGAGATAACCAAATCAGAATTAAAACTTCTGTATCCAAAGTTCCGTTTGTGAATTGGAATGCTGATAAAAATTGAGGTATTATTGAAATACAGCTTAACAAAAACCATAATCCAATAATCTTAATGAGAAGTTTCCAAAAAGTTTTTATTAGCATTTTTTATATGCTTTTCTTTGTTTATATATTGTACTTATGTAAGCTGAAAAAGTTCTTTTAAAATATTATTCTATTGATTTTACTACTGCTTTTTCTGCTTCTTTACGAGTTCCGTCAAAGCCATCAACACCTGATACAGTTGTGTATTTCAACACGTATTTTTTACCCGGATTCAATCGGTTATATATACTTTGACACATTAGTGTTGCTTCGTGGAAACCACACAAGATGAGTTTTAATTTACCCGGATAAGTATTGATGTCACCTATGGCATAAATACCTTCGATGTTTGTTTGGTAATCTAAGGCATTGTTTACGACAATAGCGTTTTTTTCGATTTCTAACCCCCAGTTAGCAATAGGACCTAATTTTGGAGTAAGTCCAAAAAGCGGAATAAAATAATCGGCCTGCAAAGTCATCTCTGCATTTCCAGTATTGACCACTAATGACTCCAAATGTTCGGCCCCGTTCAAACGAACGACTTCTGCCGGAGTAATTAGATTAATCTTCCCTTGTTTCTTGAGTTCTTGGACTTTTTCAACGGAATCCAAAGCTCCTCGGAATTCGTTTCTTCTGTGCACCAAAGTAACTTCTTTAGCCACATCCGAAAGGAAAATACTCCAATCTAGAGCAGAATCCCCACCACCGGCAATCACAATCTTTTTATCTCTAAATTTTTCAGGGTTTCTAACGAAATACTCTACTCCTTTATCTTCATAGAAGTTCAGATCTTCAATAACAGGCTTTCTAGGCTCAAAACTACCTAAACCTCCCGCAATAGCCACTGCTTTTGCATGGTGTTTGGTTCCTTTGTCTGTAGTTACGATAAAGGTTCCGTCTTCGAGTTTATCGATAGTTTCTGCTCTTTCGTTAAGCGTAAATCCTGGTTGGAACTGTTTGATTTGCTCCATCAAATTGTCTATTAATTCCTGCGCTCCTACACTTGGAAATCCCGGAATATCAAAGATTGGTTTTTTGGGGTACAATTCGGAAAGCTGACCACCGGGTTGCGGAAGAGCATCAATAATATGACATTTTAGTTTTAGAAGTCCGGCTTCAAACACGGCAAACAACCCTGTGGGTCCTGCCCCTATGATTAATATATCTGTTGAAATCATTAATTGTGAAATTTGAATTTAAGATTTGAAATACGACTACAAATCTCAAACGAAATAGATATTTATTCTATGACAAAAGTCAGAAAATAAGAATTAGAATTATATACACACAAAGCCTGTATAGCTTTGCTATAATATACTACTCATGAGCTATTAATAAGCAACGTTGATAACTTGCTCTATTTGGGGAGCGTACTTTTTAATTGTAGTCTCTACTCCTGCTTTCATCGTTGAGAAACTAAGATTGCAATCTCCACAAGCGCCTTCTAGACGAACGTTTACAATCTTGTCATTTTCGATAGAAATTAACGTAATATCCCCGCCATCCGACTTTAAAAACGGACGGATTTCTTCAAGAGCTCTCTCTACGTTAAACTTAATTTCTTCTGTTGTTGTCATCCTTTAAGTAGTTTTAAAGTTTATTTATTTCTTTACAGCAGAACATCCTGCCATAGTTGTTATCTTAATTGCTTCAGAAGGCGGTAGACTCTCGTTTCTCAAAACCACCTGTTCTGCTACGTTTCGAGCCAAAGTTTCAAAAGCTTCTGCTATTGGAGAGTCCTCTTGTAAAGCAGCTGGATGTCCGTAATCTCCTGCTTCACGTATGCTTTGCACTATTGGAATTTCACCCAAGAAAGGCACATCTAAATCCTCTGCTAAGTTTCTAGCTCCTTCTTTTCCGAAAATATAATATTTGTTATTCGGAAGCTCTGCCGGTGTGAAATAAGCCATGTTTTCTACGATTCCTAGCACAGGAACGTTGATTGCTTCTTGACGGAACATTGCTACACCTTTTTTAGCATCGGCTAGAGCCACATTTTGAGGTGTACTTACTACCACAGCTCCCGTAAGCGGTAAACTTTGCATGATAGAAAGATGAATGTCTCCAGTTCCCGGAGGAAGGTCTATTAGCATGAAATCAAGCTCACCCCAATCTGCATCAAAAATCATTTGGCTCAAAGCTTTTCCGGCCATTGGTCCTCTCCAGATTACAGCTTGATTCGGTTGTGTGAAAAACCCGATAGAAAGTATTTTTACTCCATAACTCTCAATCGGTTGCATTTTTGATCTTCCGTCTACTGTTACAGAAAGTGGTCTTGCCCTTTCTACGTCAAACATAATTGGCATAGACGGTCCATATACATCGGCATCTAAAACCCCTACTTTGAAACCCATTTTAGCCAAAGCAACTGCTAAATTGGCTGTCATCGTAGACTTTCCTACTCCTCCTTTTCCCGAAGCTACGGCTACAATATTCGAAATTCCCGGAATAGCTTTTCCTTTAATTTCCGGTTTTTCAGGAGTTTCAACTTTAATATTTACTTTTACTTTTGCTTTTTCGTAAACCAAATCCTGAATCGCTTTCATCACATCTACTTCTGCTCTTTTCTTGATGTGCAAAGCGGGATTGGTGAGCACTAAGTCAACCACCACTTCATCTCCGAAAGTAACCACATTTTGCACAGCACCACTTTCGACCATATTTTTACCTTCCCCCGCAACCGTAATAGTTTCCAGTGCTTTAAGAATTTCTTTTCTATCTAATTTCATCGTGTTTTTGTTGTTTTGTATGCAGAATAAAATAATCTGACAAAGGTACTAAATTTAAAGGAAAAGGCGAAACATAAATAGCTCTATAAAATACTTTTAAGATAGAAACTGTATTTTAGAATCGTATTGTTGCGCTTCACCTCCATTTTGATCTTTTTTCCTTCTTCTGATTGAAGTAGGTTTTTGATTTTCTGTAAAGTATATGAATGAGCGCTCTTACCGTTAATAGATATGATTTCATCGTCTTTTTGCAGGCCGGCCAATGCAGCCGGCGAGTCTTTCCGGATGCTGAAAATTTTATAGACAGGTTTTAATTCTAATTTGTAATCAAAACCTTCTAAAATATGTTGTAACAAATTCTTTTCGGTATCGCTATAATGAGACACATGCCTCACTTTTACCCACTGTACTCCGGCATGTTGTACCTCTATCCCACTCATGTTAAACCGGAAAGCTTCTTTATAATTGGAATTTGGTCTGATATAAAGAGCTTGACTTTTGTAGTCAAAAATCACCGTAAATCGCCTTAAGATTTCTGAACCGATTGAACCTGCTCTATCTTGGGCCATTCTCACATTTTGAATAGATAAAGTATCCGGAAAAGCGACATAAGGTTGCTGAAAAACATACTTATGTAATTTGATTTTATCGAGTTTAGCTCTCTTTCCGTGGACTTCTCCGTTGAATCCTTTACCTAAAAAGTCATCAAAGTTGTTTTCAGGAATTGTAGCCTTTGGAATTTTATTCTGAAACAGCCACACGGCATCGCTGTTTCCGGTATCCAAAAGTAATTTCAAAGTATTTTGATAGTTTCTATTCAACACAATTTCTGCTGTTAGGTAAGGTTTGTTAGCCTCTAAAGTAATATCTAATTTTTCGAATTTTTTATCTAATTTCTTCTGAAGAAGACTTAGGTTATTATAGATGCGAATCTTATTCCGAACATAATCAATTTCAACCACGTGATTTTTAAAAAATTCGTAGCCCAAAATTCCGTTTACAGGCACTCCGATACCCGATGAAATATTAAAATCTTGATCAAGAATTACATAAATATCGTGATTGTCATCTACAAAATATTGAGCTATAGAAAGTTTATTTTTAGATGTCTTAAAGCCTTCCACACTCTCTAAACTATTCCCTAAACCTCTAAAAGTTGTTTTTTCGGCATTCAAAAATTGTATTTCATCCACTTCTTCCAAACTAAACAAAATGGTTTTATCAACTCCCGAATCTAATAAAAACATCATCGGAACCTCGTTGACCATAACCTCAATAAATATCAAGTTGTTGATAGAAGTAAACGGAATTTTAATCTCACTCTTATCTGAAGTAATAGTAAATCCTGTTTCTTGTGCTTTAGCACCCAAAACAACAAGACCACTCCAAAAGATTATCAGTATATGAAAAAGTTTGTTTTTCAAGAAAAAAAGATTTACAAGGCAGTATCAAAGTTACAAAATAAAATTATTTTTTAGTATACGAATCAAACAATAATGCCATTTTGTCACCATTTTGGGTTTGGTACTTCTTTTGAAAAAAGGGAGTTCGATTTCAAAATTTAAAACTCATCATAAAAAACACAAAATATATGGCAACAGGTAAGATTAATGTATCGGTTGAAAACATTTTCCCACTCATTAAAAAATTCCTTTATAGCGACCACGAAATTTTCCTTCGTGAATTAGTATCCAATGCTACGGATGCTACCTTAAAACTAAAACACTTAACCAGTATTGGCGAAGCCAAAGTAGAATATGGTAATCCCATTATCGAGGTAAAAATTGACAAAGAAGGCAAAAAACTTCACATCATCGACCAAGGTATCGGGATGACAGCCGATGAGGTTGAAAAATACATCAACCAAGTGGCCTTCTCTGGGGCTGAAGAATTCTTGAACAAATACAAAGATTCAGCTAAAGATACCGGAATTATTGGTCACTTCGGTCTTGGATTCTACTCTGCATTTATGGTAGCAGACAAAGTAGAAATCATTACGAAATCTTATAAAGACGAGCCTGCTGCTCATTGGACTTGTGATGGTTCACCGGAATTTACTCTCGAACCACACGACAAAACCGAAAGAGGAACCGAGATTATCCTACATATTTCTGAAGATTCAACAGAATTCTTAGAAGATTACAGAATCCGAGAATTGTTGTTGAAATACAATAAATTCATGCCTATTCCGATTAAATTCGGAACCAAGAAAGAGGCGCTTCCGAAGCCAGAAAATGCTCCGGAAGATTACAAAACGGAATACAAAGACGTTGACAACATCATCAACAACCCGAATCCGGCTTGGACAAAACAACCCAGTGATTTGACCGAAGAGGATTACAAAAACTTCTATCGCGAGCTTTATCCGATGCAGTTTGACGAACCTCTTTTCAACATTCACTTAAACGTAGATTATCCGTTTAACCTAACCGGAATCTTGTATTTCCCTAAATTATCTCCGGAGGTTCACGCTCAAAAAGACAGAATTCAACTCTATCAAAATCAGGTATTCGTAACCAACAATGTTGAGGGGATTGTACCTGATTTCTTGACCATGCTTCGTGGGGTAATTGACTCTCCGGATATTCCGCTTAACGTATCACGCTCTTACTTGCAAGCAGACGGAAACGTAAAGAAAATATCGAGTTATATCACTCGTAAAGTAGCCGATAAACTCAAATCGCTATTTACTGAAAACCGCGAAGAATTCGAGAAAAAATGGAACGACATCAAAATCGTTATCGAATACGGAATGCTATCAGAGCCCAAATTCTATGAAAAAGCTCCTGAATTTGCTCTGTATCCGACCGTTGATGACAAATTCTATACGTTTGCTGAATTAAAAGAGAAAATCAAAGATACACAAACCGATAAAGACGGTAAATTGGTTATCCTTTACGCTTCTAACAAAGATGCTCAACACAGCTACATCGCTGCTGCGAAAGAAAAAGGTTATGAGGTGTTGTTGTTGGATTCGCCAATCGTATCGCACTTGATTCAAAAGTTAGAGGCTGATAACGACAAAACCTCATTTGCTCGTGTAGATGCCGACCACATCGACAACCTTATCAAAAAAGACGAAGAGCAAATTTCTAAACTCTCTGACGAAGAAAAAGACCAATTGAAATCAGCTTTAGAGACTGTGGTTCCGAAAGAGAAATATACTATCCAGCTCGAAGCTATGGATAGCCATGCAGCTCCGTTTATCATCACTCAGTCTGAGTTTATGCGAAGAATGAAGGAGATGAGCCAAACCGGCGGCAATATGTTCGGAATGACTAACTTCCCTGAAATGTATAACTTGGTGGTAAATACCAACTCTGATTTAGCTTCGAAAATCTTGGCTGAAAAAGACGAAACCACTAAGCAAAACTTGATTAACCAAGCCTTGGATTTGGCTAAAATCGCTCAGGGATTGCTCAAAGGTGAAGAGCTTACAAACTTCGTAAAACGTAGTTTTGAAATGATAAAATAATTATAGCGTGTAATTTCTAACAACCTAAAAATCCTGCTGATTTACTTTTCAAAAGCAGGATTTTTTATTTATAACGAAATCCAAACAATTAATTATCTGTTTTAATCAAACAATAGATATATCAAATACATAACAATTTGGATAACAAAAATGATAAGCCCTCCTAAAAAGGCTTTTCCACTTATTTTCCAAAGTGATTTGACATTAATTTTAAGTCCGATGGCTGCCATTCCGACATTAAGCAATACATCTCCACATTTAGAAAAATATTTAAAAGTGCCCGAAGCTAAGATTCCGACTTGAGAAATTAAAACCGCAACCAAAAAAAACAAAATAAAAATCGGGAATTTAAGCTTAGTATCATCAGCTTTTTTTCGGAATAAGAAAAAAACCACTAATAAAAATGGAATCAAAAAAGCTACCCTCCCCATTTTGACAACCGTTGCTATTTCTCCGACTTCAGAATTTATGGCAAATGCCGACCCCACCACATGCCCTACCGATTGCAAAATTCCTCCTAAAAAAATACCTGTTTGTACCTCCGAACAAGATAATCCTACAGCTATAAGCGGAAGGAAAACCATACCTAAAAGCCCAAGTAAATTGATAACGGCCAGTGAAATTCCCGTTTCTTCTTCTTTAGCCTGAATCAACGGTGCTGTAGCTCCTATAGCTGATGAACCGCAAATAGCACTCCCCGCTCCCAAAAGCCAAAAAAGTTTCCCGTCTTCTTTTCCCATCAACCTTTGCAACAACAAAGCTAACACCACAATAACAATAATACTCACAAGAATAAGTGCTAAGGTTGATATTCCGATTTGGTCAAACTTTGATAACTCAAAACCAAATCCAATAAACACAATAGCGGTTTCTAAAATATACTTTTCACTCCAAGTAACTCCACCGGCAAAAAGTGAAAAATCAGGTAATAGCTGACGAGTCAGAACCCCTAAAATCAAAGCTAATAAAGCAGTCCCTAATGTAGGTAAATAACCCGACATAAAAGAAGCAATAAGCATAAGGATGGTTGCGAGTGCGATACCGGGGAGCCTGCTTTTAAACATTACTTTTTATAATAGTTTCGGATAAAATAAGCTACTTCTTTAGGAAGAAAAAGTTTGTTATTATCACCTAAAACAAGCTCGTCAACATGTCCCATTTTAGTTTTGTCATCAGAGATAAAATGGATATGAATATACGAATCGTGATGCGTAAATACCCGTTGATGTTTGGTTGAAAAATAACCGACAATCTCACCCTGAATAGCATTTTCCTGATATTTACCTTGTCCTTTATGAGCGTCTTGCATTGATTTTACTACAGTTCCGTCAGGTAAATTCTGAATATGAAAATTTATCGTATGAAATGTTCCACTAAGTCTAAATGTAAAAGCTTCATCAAAATCGGCTCTCCACTCATCTAAAAAGACTTCTAAATCTTTCATTGTTTTTACTGTTTTCGGAAGCAAAACTTCTTCCCACTGCCAAACATTAGAATAAACAAAAAAAGGGGCTTTTACATCAAATGTTTCTTCCATTTTTATAGAACCGTCCGTATTAACAGACGACACATACGACTTTCCGTCAATAACCAAAAGCTCACCTTTTAGATATTCTTTTGGACCTAATCCGTACAGATGGGTTTTGTTTTGAATTGTATCCAGATAAATCGTCCCGAAAAGTTTTCCTTCTCTCATAACATTTTTCATAGCCCCACTTACTTTTACCTCGCTTTTTTGAGCATGCGAAAAAGCTACTCCGAATAGCAAAAACAAGAAATAATAATTAAAATTCATTTGCTTTACGTAAGATTTGATAAACTATTTCTCCAGATTCCCTCTCCATGCAAGAACTCCTCCTTTAAGGTCATAAACTTCTTTGAATCCCATTTCTTCAAGGATTTTTCCTGCCTTAGCACTTCGAGCCCCACTTCTGCAATAAATATACACAGGTTTTTCTCGGTCAAAACGTTTCATCTGAGCCTTAAAATCCGAAGATTGAATATTTACGTTTTGAGCACTTTTGATATGTCCGCTCTGATACTCTTCGGGAGTACGAACATCAATAAGAGTTACTGTATTTTCAGAAATAGCTTGTTCAAATTGAGCAACTTCCAAAACTTTATAGTGTTCCGTTTCTTGCTCTTTACACGAGATTAAAAACACTCCCACAGATAACAATAGAATCAGCTTTTTCATAACAATTTGCTTTACCACAAATTTAAAAGATAATTATTGTTAATTCTATGAGAATGTATTTTTTATTTTATACTCCTTATAAAACTTATTTTGCACTTGCAATTAATGTAGCAATATCAAACTTTTTCATTTTCATGAAGGCTTCGACCACTTTTTGTGCTTTATCCG
>CAYZBA010000002.1:0-33657 GCA_964476555.1 uncultured Flavobacterium sp. | reverse complement strand
TGAAAGTTGAATACGGTTGCCCTGCCTCTAACCTAACCCAAGAAATGGCGCCTTGGCACAATGCTTTCAGCAGGGCCTTAAACGACCTCACCCAACAATGGATAGAAGTGATGACAGCTGCTATAGAGCAAGGCAAACAAAACGGATACGTTCGTGATGATATAAACCCAAATCAAGCAACCTTATTCATCATGTCAGGCTATTGGGGCATTCGTAATTTCGGCAAATTAGAGCCTAGCAAAACCGTGTATCTAGCTTATTTAAAGCAACTTAAAATCTATTTAGATAGTTTGAAATAATTTTTTTACTTAAAAACATACTAGTTAGTATTTTTTTGATATATCTTTGACCTCGAAATCTTAACCAAAATAATCCGGCCTTGAAGCCGGATTTTTTATAAGGATTTCATAAGTTATAACTAAGTTTTCTAAACAAAATACCCCAAGTAAATGATTCCGAAGTATGGAAAGTGTACTGGTCAGTCCTGAATATAAAAATTCTAATGGCATTTATATCCCAATAAACTTAAAAGGTTTAGATACTACAAAATCAGCCGAGGTTTCGCCGGAATAGGTCTTGTTATCAGATAAATCCAACTTCTTGACGCTTGCCTTTTCGCTAAAGTCAATCTTTTTGAGATCCACCCAAAAGGCATTGGGCGTAAGGGCCGTTTCAAAATAATACACAAGATTTTTTTGGTCCGCTACAGACCTCCAACGGGTCGTAGATAAATTCGGATAACCTTCGATTTCAAATCCGTAAGGCACCGATACATTCCTCATCACACTGGCTACGGCAGCTACAGCTACCCTGACGTTATCGGTCTGAGGTATGGAGTTGATAAAGAACGAAGCTCTGACAAAGCGGTCCGAAGCAGTTACAGAGCCCGGCAAATAAACCTTTCCCGGTATGTTTTCCCAGTACTTTGCGATGGCCAACTGCTTCTCATAGGCCGGGTCGTTGGTCATTACCGTATAGTCAGGGCTGTGATGAATCACCAATTTACCCCCTATATACTCAAATATGGCACTGTCTCCCGTAGCATCAGACAAAGACAAATGCACGGTGGTGAATTTATCGGTACCCGGAATAAAGTCCGATACAATCACAAACGATTCTTTACTCATTTCCTGAACGGCTTCTGCCACACTGGCAAAATTGTCTAAGGCATATTGAGCCCACAACGAAATGGCCAACCCTTTTTGATTGCCTTGTTTGTCAAATTCGGCATACTCAGACTCTACCAGCCAAAGTAAGTTGGCTACCAACCCCTTTTCGTTCATACCGTCAACAACCGAAATATCCCATGCCGTGACAGCCAAACTCCCGTATTTCGAAGTCCACTCGATGGAGTTTTTCCCTACTTCACCGTTTCTCTTTATCCCTCTCGGAAAAACCCAATGATTGGCCGGAATTTCCAACGTAAAATCCATACTTCTCCCCGTTATGACCATACCGTTGGGCCCTTTATACACCACCCGAGTACAGGCCTCTGCCGGCTGTAACGGCACATACAAAAGTGCCAAAGCCATTATCACCGCTGTTTTAATGAAGTCAAAATTTCTCATATCATAAAGTTTTAAGGTTTCAGAGCTATCAGTTATAACCACGTCATTGTTAGTTTACTAAGGTATAATTAAAAATCGAAATGAATGGCATTTTGGCCAAAATTCTTGTTCAAAGGACAGGCTTAGCACTTATAGAAGCATTTTTATCTATATTTGTCGCTGCTATCTAAATAAAAAAACATGAAACCCAACGGAAATACAGTGGCAGAAATCCTGGCCAATTTGCCCGAAGACCGCAAAGAACCCTTTACGAAACTTCACGAAACCATACTGAAAAACCTCCCTAAAGGCTTTGAGCCGGGCATCAGCTACGGCATGATAGGCTATGTAGTTCCGCACACCCTTTATCCGGCCGGATATCACTGCAAGCCGAGCGAACCCCTCCCCTTTGCCTCACTGGCTTCACAAAAGGCTTCTATCAACTTCTACCACATGGGTATCTATGCCAAACCGGAGTTGTTAGAATGGTTCGTAACGCAATACCCAAAACACAGCAGTCAAAAACTCGATATGGGCAAGAGTTGTATTCGCTTTAAAAAGCCGGAACACATTCCGTATGACCTCATTGGAGAGCTCATGACCAAAATGAGCGTAGAAGAGTGGATAAACCTTTATGAAAGTAATCTCAAGAAATAGTGATGAACAAATTCGTAGTCCCAAAGCTAATCGGTCTGGCTACACTCACCATGATAACTCTGGTGGTACTGTCATTTATCGAAGTGACCGTATATTCCTACCTCATCAACCCCGGTCAAAACGAAAGTGTTTATGAAGCTCATGCCAATGCTTCGGCTCCCTATATCTCTGCCGTTTTCGGTTTTGTGATTTTCTTTTTGGTGGTGCGCTACTGGAAGAAAAAACAATACCCGAACCTTTCTCGCTTAGCCTTACTTTTTCCCCTGATTTATGTGCTTCTGGATGTAATACTGCTAACAGCTGCCGCAGTATCTTGGGCAGATTTTATTCTGGTTTTCGCTATCGCCAACACGGCAAAAGCCCTTGGCAGCTATGTCGGGTATAAAAGCTGAGCCCCAAGCCGGCAAAATCACTTTTTGCCAAATGACAAATAAGACTAAGCCAACATTGCCTACCTTTGTCTTATGGAAACATTTTTGGATTACATCCTGCAATTTGGCAATCTGAACCCTCAACAATTGGGGCTTATCCGTAGCAAGGCAACCGTCATGAAGCTTCGCAAAGACGATACGCGAAACATGTTGCCCCGTTTCAGCAAAGAAAACCGGGCGGCTAATCAAGTGTTAGTAGATTTGGTAGTATCTATTGCAGCAGACAAAAATGCCTCTCCGGCACAAATCGCTCTAAGTTGGTTGTTGGCTCAAAAGCCGTTTATAGCTCCTATTCCGGGCACATCCAAACTGCACCGACTACAAGAAAACATCGGGGCTACCCGGGTTACATTAACCAATGAGGAACTAAACATCATCAATGCAGCCCTGGCTACCATCAAAATCGTGGGCGAACGTTACCCTGCTGAAAACGCCAAACGAACAACCCCGGAAAAGGATAAAGAACACCAAACCAAACAAGACCAAGAGCGTTACAAAGGCTCTAATGCCGACGGCATGAACACAGAAATCAATAAAAAAGACAAAAAATAATGCCCTATGGCTTTATGACTCCGAAAAATCAAATTCAACCCATGAATGTGATGAGGTCCCTTTTACGGTTTTACGTCTTTAGCATTTTTATTAACCCAAATCTAATAGTATGATACCAAAAAATATTTTTATCGTTTCCAATCGTTTACCGGTGACTATAGTGAAGACAGAAGATGGTTTTTCAATCAAACCTAGTAGCGGTGGCCTTGCCACCGCTTTACAAAGCGTTTTCCAACAACAAGATAGCCGATGGATAGGCTGGCCCGGAATTATCCCTCAAAACAAAGAGGAAGAAGAACAAATTACTCAATTGCTCGAACCCCTGCGTTGTATTCCCGTTTTCTTGACAGAACAAGAACACAACGATTACTACAACGGATTTTCGAATTCCATTCTATGGCCATTATTTCACTACCACCCCGGTCATTGCGTCATGGAACAACTGTACTGGGAGACCTACAAACAAGTAAATATCAAATTTGCCGAAACCATCTGCAGATACACTGGCAAAACCGATTTTGTCTGGATTCACGATTACCAGCTGATGCTGGTTCCTCAATATACAGACCGACCCTATATGTCCTACTTTCACCATACCCACTTTCCTTCCGTAGAAGTCTTCGGGATTATCCCTTGGCGAAAAGAGTTGTTTTTAGTCTTCATAAAGAGCAACTTCTGTACCAGCCACCTTATCAGCTTGGTATGGTTTTAGAAAATAAGGCTGTATAAATGTTTAACCTTAATAATTTATTCTTATGAAAAATATGTTTATGGCCATATTGATATGCAGCATATCTATTGGCAACTTATCAGCTCAAGAACCAAACAGAAACTCCGCCAAAGCCGCAAAAATGCTCGATCAAACCTTTGCCACAGCTGCTGCCGAAGCCGGCGTGACAGAGGTCGAAATGGGAAAACTAGGAGAAGAAAAAGCAACCTCACCCCGAGTGAAAGAATTCAGCCAAATGATGGTGAAAGATCACACCAAAGCCAACGAAGAACTCAGAAGCTGGACCAAAGAAAACAACATGACTTGGCCAACCCTTCCGGCAACCGGCAAAAACAACCATAAAGTCTTGAAAGATAAATCCGGAGCCGAATTTGACCGTGCGTTTATGAAACAAATGATAGATGACCATCAAAGAGCCATTACCCTTTTCGAAGACGAGGTAAAAAATGGACAAAATGAGGAAATGCGTACATGGGCATCCAAAAAATTGGTAACTCTAAAAAAGCATTTAGCCGAAGCCCAACAAATTTACAACGAACTCAACAAATAGTTTTTTGGATGCACATTTACTTTTTTTTTTTGAAGAAAGCCCACACCTTAAGGTGTGGGCTTTTGTCTTGCTACCTGCCAAATCGAAACCATCGGTCTAACGGATGTTTTTTGCCTTTAAGCCAAGCAGATGTCATTTCCATACCCGTTACCGAGAAGGTGATGCCGTTGCCACCAAACCCGAGAACAAAATAACTGTGCTCAAAGTCCGGATGTGGACCAATATAGGGCAAGCCGTCTTTGGTTTCGCCAAAAGTACCGGCCCACGAAAAATCTAAGTGAAACGCCTCTCCGGGAAAGTGCTTTTCAAACACTTTTAATAAGCGCTCTTCCTTCTTTGAGATAAGTTTATCTCTTTTTATAGGGTTGCGAAATGGCTCATCCTCTCCACCAATCAAATACCTGCCATCGTCGGTCGTGCGAAGATAGATATAGGGCGCTGTGGTGTTCCAAATCAAAACTTCTGTATGCTTTCTCGATAGCTTCGGCTTAATTTCAGACACTATCGCATAGGTGCTAATCAAATCCACAAACGACTCTCGTATCATCAAAGCACTCTCATAACCTACACAATACACTATCTTCTTGGCTTTGAGGGTTGATCCCGTGTGCATAATCGCCTCACAAGATCGGCTGTGATACTTTACTCGTGCCAACTCCGTCTTGTCATATACCCGAAGTCCTCTTTTGATATTATAGGCTAATATATCATGAGATAACCGAAAGGCATCCACACTGGCTCCTTGGTCCGAGAGGATTCCGCCTTGCGAATGCTCAAGGTCATATTTTTGATAAATCTGGTCGGGCTCTAGCCACTTTACGTGAAAGCCGGCCCTTTTACGGGCTTCATATTCCTTCTTGAGCCAACCTACATCCTTCTTATAAGCCGCAAAATAGAGCGAATCTTTTTTCTTGAAACCCGATTTCGATTTAATTTGCCTACAAATCTCATCCAATTTGTCGATAGCATCAGCACAAGCTCGATAGCTGGCTACCGCTCCTTCCTCCCCAATCATTTCGATAAGTTCATAAAGAGGAACGTCAATCTCATACTGCAACATAGAGGTCGTGGCCGAAGTGCTCCCGTTAGCAATTTCCCGTTTGTCTATGAGCACTACTTGATAACCGTCCTCTACACATTGATGAGCCACAAGACTTCCGGTAATGCCTCCTCCAACTACCAAAACATCACAGCTCGTGTCCTCCCTAAGCGAAGGATAGGCATTGATGAGTCCGTTCTTTACCAGCCAAAAAGGTTCGTTTGATTTTAGATTCATATATAAGTTTTAAGAAATTAAGCACAACTTTCTCAAATATAACAATAAAATCGTATCAATGCTTTGTGGCTGAAAGAAAAAAGCCCACTCCTTGCCGGAATGGGCTCTCTTATCAAAATGAATATACGTTTATGATTTATATTTCTGAGCAGTGAGTTCGGCTATTCTGATGATGACCTCCGTTGCTTTTTGCATACTTTCTACCGGAACATACTCGTATTTCCCGTGGAAGTTGTGCCCTCCGGCAAAGATATTCGGACAAGGCAACCCCATGTACGAAAGTTGAGAACCGTCTGTCCCCCCTCTGATAGGCTTGATGATTGGGGTGATCCCCAACTCCTTCATCGCTTGCTCCGCAATCTCTACGATATGGAATACAGGCTCTATCTTTTCTCTCATATTGTAGTATTGGTCTTTAATCTCAGCAGTGATGATATCCCCGCCAAATTTCTCTGCATATTTCTTGTTGATTTTCTTTACGATTTTCTCAACTAGTTTTTTGCGCTTTTCGAATTTCTTACGGCTGTGGTCACGTATGATAAGACCTATTTCGGTCTCTTCTATACTCCCTTTAATGTTACTTACGTGGAAGAACCCTTCATAACCCTTGGTTTTTTCAGGAACTTCGTGTTTAGGTAATTTCGAAATGAATTTGTTGGCAATCAAAAGAGAGTTGATCATTTTGCCTTTGGCATAACCCGGGTGAACACTTTTTCCCTGAATGGTCACTTTCACACCCGCAGCATTAAAGTTTTCGTATTCCAACTCCCCAATTTGGCTGCCATCCATCGTATAAGCCCAATCGGCTCCAAATTTCTCTACGTCAAATTTGTGTGCCCCGCGACCGATCTCCTCATCCGGAGTGAATCCGATTCTGATTTTCCCGTGTTTGATATCCGGGTTTTTTACCAAATATTCCATAGCCGTAACAATCTCGGTTATTCCGGCCTTGTCATCAGCTCCAAGTAGGGTAGTTCCGTCTGTAGTAATAAGAGTTTGCCCTTTATACATCAACAAATCTTCAAAATAATCCGGCGAAAGAACGATGTTTTGCTCTTTGTTCAAAACGATGTCTTTTCCGTCGTAGTTCTCAATGATTTGTGGCTTTACGTTCGCTCCCGTAAAGTCAGGAGTCGTATCAAAGTGAGCAATGAACCCGATGGTAGGAACCTCATAATCCACATTGCTCGGAAGTGTGGCCATGATATACGCATTTTCGTCTATACTTACATCTTCTAGACCAATGCTTTTTAATTCTTCAACAAGCTTGTTCGCTAAATCCCACTGCTTGGCTGTCGAGGGAGTGGTGTCCGAATTAGGATCTGATTCTGTATCTACCGTAACGTAGCTTATAAATCGATTGATAATGTCTTGCATAATGTATGGTTTAAATTTCATGGAAATCAATAGTCTGGCAAAGTTAAAAAATATTCAGCCTTCGTGACAGTTTTGGCTAAAGTATTTACAATACCTCTCCAAAAACCTCTGCTACAACCTAGTGAATATTTTTGTTTAACTTTGTATATCAACATACTAAAAACGGAAATTATGAAAAAACTGTTATTTCTCAGAAAAACGATTTTAGTTGGAATACTCTTATTCGGACTTTCGTCTATCGGGCAGACTCTCGTAAAGCCTTCTCAAGCCAGTTTGTCCTACTTGAAAAACCTCTTCGAAAATGCCAAAGTCAAAGTCGAAGAAACCGCACCGGACCATATCAAAATCAGGCAAATCTATTTGCTTAGAGTAGATGTGGACTACGACAAGCAGTTTATCACGTTCAAAACCAATTATGCTTTAAAAGATAAAGTTACAGAACAACAAGCCCTGGCCCTGGCCAATCGGCTAAATATAGAAATTCCTTTGGCTAAGATTTCTTATGACAAAACCACCCACTCCATGCGTTACGAATATCAGTACTGGATTAAGGATGGCTTTACGGTTCAGGGTCTTGTCTCTGCCAGCGACTTTTTCAGCAGGCTTATTACCCTGTCGTTTGACAAAGACAAAGACGGATGGATAGACTCTTAAAGGCTTGTGGCTGTTATTCCATTACCTGAAAGCGCTTCATCTCTTCCAAAGGTTCGATAGCGTTGTAGTCTTTCCAAATGTTGGGGTCATACTTCCTAAGCTTTTGGTATTCAAAGTCCTTTTCTTTAATAGCCTCGAGTTCTGATTCGGTAATCTTCTCAGAAGAAATATTCAAGAACTCTGTTTTATCAAATGTATTGCCTTCCACTTTGATGTCAAAAGCCACTACTTCACGGTCCTTATCAGCCAATTCGATAAATTTAATAGGTCTGTGGAGGTAAAAATACTGCCCTTCCTCTATAGAGGCATATTGCAAGTAATACTTCTCTGTTTCAGGATTCTTGCGATACAAAAAGGTCCCTTTACTGTGGTCCTCAAATACCTTTACGCCTAAAATCAACTTTAGGTTGATTCCTCCCAACCTTTTGCCTTCGGCTAATTCGTAATCTGCTCTTACAACCGCAAAATCGGTCTCAGATACATAAAGCTTTCCTTGGAATTTAGCCTTCCCTTTTCTGGGCTTAAAACCAATGATATACACCATATCGTCATCCATAAACGATACACCTTCAAACGTATAGGCGTAGTTTTTGGGCTGTTTGATGAAATCCAACTCGTTGTTAACAGTAAAAGCAGTCTTGCTCCGTAAGATGTTATAAACCATTGATTTTTGTGACTCTAGTTGGGTTATTACATCTACTTTTATTGCTCCGCCTTTACTCTCTAATTCCTTTTTCTGTCTTTCTGCTTTCTTATCGTTGTATTCCTTACTGAACGATAGTGTGTCGCGAGAACCAAACCATCCGCTTTTAAAACGATAAAACTTGGTCGTATCCATGTGTTTTAAAAATAACTTCGAGGCAGATTCTTCCAGCTCTTCAAGCGAAGCCGTGCGGCTTTCGTCTGCCAAACGTACGGCTTTAATGACGTTTCCTTTAGTAACTAATTTCGACTTCCCTTCTTCTGTTTTTTTAGATATGGCTGCATAATCCATAAGCACATCCGTATAAGATGTGGGTGGGTATTTGATAAGGTTTGAAGTGAAATTTCTGATTTCTTCGTTGGCCTCTTTCAGCTGTTTTTTCGTAAAACCTGTCGATTTCGTTATGTCAACCTCCATGGTTTTTGGCTTAAATTGTGTGGTTTCACGCCTAAAAATTCGGTATTTATAACCACTACCATATTCGTAATTTTTAGACAAATTCTCTCTCACGACCGCCATGATGCTGTCTGCATTAGGCTTTTGGTTAGATACAAACACAGACCCCAATTCAAATACTCCTTCCTGTAAATAAATCGTAGGGTTGCTTTTGAGCTGCGCTACCGTAAACTCACTGGCGTGATACCCCAAAAACGAAACCGTTAATACCGCATTTTCGTCTTTCTCGGATATCGTAAAGTACCCCTCGGTATTGGTTACCGTATTGTCCTTATTGTTAATCTTAATGTTGGCATACGCTATGGGCTCTCGGGTAGTGGCATCAACAACTTGTCCTTTCGTTTGTTGCGCATGAGCTGTAACTAGCCCTGCAAGCAGTGTGAGTAAATAAATAATGGCTCGTGTCATAGTTGAAAATGGTTTTTGGTTTTTTAGACGAGTAACAAAGTTAATTGTTACAAATTTTAAAAAATTATTTTACCAAAAACCTTATTTAACACCAATTTATCATCAAACCCTAATCGTAAAATGCTCTTTTTGCTGTTCTTTTCTAAAAAAAACTAAGCCGTATACGAAGGTATCTACCGTAACGCTGACCTCTTCTTTACCTTTAATGGCCAGCCATATTTGCTGAGTAACTTCGCTCTCATAAATACGGCCCATTACCCAAATCGAGTCATTGCCAACAGTAGACAATAACCTCTCAAAATCTTCAAGCGAAGGTCTATCAAAATACACAAAATCATAAGTCGAATATTGAACCTCCCGATGAATCGGATGAGCTAAACCAAAAACATCCAAAGCCGGGGTTTCACTCACTTCCAATATAGATTGTGGTCGAAAATACTTGAGCAACCGATAGAGAAGTCGCTGTTTTTTGTTCATGTTGCCATAGGGCTCATACCTCTTCTTGTCGTAAAAACATCGGGTTACCAAAGCATACACAAACGGAGAGTGCACACCGTGTTGGTTGGTGGATTTCAGCAAAAATTTAATATACGACAACATTAAGCCTGTCTCTATTTAGAAGATTTTCCGAAGCTGAGTACCAAATAACCCAAAATACCTCCGATAATCGAGGCCGTGAAGATTCCTATTTTGGCTTGATTCATATAGTCTTCTGTCTGGAACGCCAATGAAGTAATAAATAGCGACATCGTAAAACCAATAGAACCCAAAAACGCAATCCCCAAAAGGTTTCGACCGGTCATTCCGCTTGGCATGGGCGCTATTTTGAGTCGGACAGCAAGTGACGTGAATCCAAATATACCGACTACTTTTCCAACCAAAAGCCCTAGTGTTACACCCAAAGCTACGTAAGTACTAAAAAGATGTTCCGGATCAATGGCAAGAGATACACCGGCATTGGCTAAGGCAAAAATCGGGAGTATCAAGAAAGTGACCATCGGGTGCATGGCATGCTCCAATCGCTGTAGCGGAGTCATGGCTTGATGCGTGGCTTCTTGTATGTTTTCCAATATATGCAACTGCTCGTTCGTCAGCGTCGGGATTTTGTCGTTCGGGTCAACAGCTTTAAACTGTGCTAAATAGTCCTGCACTTTCTTCACATAGGTGTTCTCTTTGATTCGAACGTCAGACGGAATCGTAAATGCCGCCAACACCGCAGCAATCGTTGCATGAACCCCCGAAAGTAAAAAGGCTACCCATACTCCCAAAATACCCAATATAGCATAAAACACTACATTGCGAACCCCCATGCGGTTAGCGATAAACATCACCAAAACCAATCCTAATCCTATGGCTAGACTGATTAACGATATTTCCGAAGTATAAAATAGCGCAATAACCAACACAGCTCCCAAGTCGTCTATGATAGCCAAAGCCATCAAAAAAACTTTGATAGACAGCGGAATACGGTTGCCCAGCAAGTATAGCACTCCTAGCGCAAAAGCAATGTCGGTCGCCATTGGAATTCCCCAACCGTTTCCGGGCTCTCCCGTAGGATTAAGCGAAATATAAATCAACGCAGGAACCAACATCCCTCCTAAGGCGGCAACTATAGGCAGCAATGCTTTTCTGGGATTCGACAACTCTCCGCCTACCATCTCCCGCTTGAGCTCCAACCCTACGACAAAAAAGAAAATGGCCATAAGCCCGTCGTTGATCCAGTGAAGGATACTAAGCTTGAAGTAAGTCTCTCCGTTGAACTGAAATCCAAACTTTTGACTCAAAAAAGAAAAATAACCTTCGGCCAAAGGAGTATTCGCCAAAATTAAAGCTATAATTACACTGATTCCCAGCACAATCCCTCCTGATTTTTCTTGTTGAATAAACTTCTGAATCGGGCGGGTTACTCGATCTATAGGGTAGATTTTTGATTCCATACAATACGATTTGGAGCACAAAGATACTTCTTTTACATAAAAATAGCCTCCCTAAGCGTAACTAATGGATAGTTAACCCTAAGTTAATATAGCTTTATTCGGTTCGAAAAAACTTCGAAGCTACTCCTCTGATTTCTTCTTCCGTATTGTAGCTGTGCAGGCAAAACCGAAGTCGCTCTTTCCCTGCAGGAACCGTAGGACTCATGATTGGCTTTACGTCATAACCCGATTGCTGTAAATAATGGGCTTTTTGCTTGACGTTTTCGTTACCCGAAACCAATATGCTCTTAATCGACGAAACGTCGGTCGTATGGAAAAGCTCGTTAAAGAGCTTGATGTTTCGTTGCAGCTTTTCTCTTTCGGCTTGGGCTTGCTCCATATGCTGATAGGCTAGTAGTATCGTCACAACACTATGAGGCGAAAGTGCTGTCGTATATATAAAACTTCGTGAAAAGTTTACGAGATAGTCTTTGAGTGGGGTGCTCCCTATAATAGCGGCTCCGTGACACCCCAAAGCCTTGCCGAAGGTCATAATGCGGGCAAAAACTTGATCGTGTAAACCTAAATGTTGCACCAACCCCTCTCCTTTTTCGCCAAAAACACCCAAAGCATGAGCCTCGTCTATCACCAAAAAGGCCTTGTGTTGAGTGCACAGTCGGGTGAGCTTTTCCATATCGGGCGAATCGCCATCCATAGAAAATACACTCTCAGTAACCACAAATACGTCTCGATGGTGTCCTTGATAGCTCTGGAGTTTCTGCCCCAAATCCTGCAAATCGTTGTGCTTGAATTTGTATGCCTTAGCGCTCGATAGGCGAATGCCGTCCCGAATCGAAGCATGAGAGAGTTCATCATAAAGTATCACGGCCTCTCTATCGGTCAGGCTCCCAAAAAAACCCAAATTGGCATCGTAACCCGAGTTGAAAACCAAAGCCGCTTCGGCTTGATGAAAGGCTGCCAAATACCGCTCCGCCTCTTCATACAACTCAAAATTCCCCGACAATAGTCGAGAGCCGGTAGCCCCGTTTTGACAAAAGTTTCGCCCTGCCAAAAACTCATGTACCTTATCAAATATAACCTCAGACTTGGCTAACCCTAAGTA
Source organism: uncultured Flavobacterium sp. (assembly GCA_964476555.1). Lineage (GTDB taxonomy): Bacteria > Bacteroidota > Bacteroidia > Flavobacteriales > Flavobacteriaceae > Flavobacterium. The sequence goes on along the minus strand of CAYZBA010000002.1, from coordinate 21,277 downwards.
ATCGTTAGACGAAAAATCAATCAAACCACTGCCTTGTAGCAGCTTGCGCAAAGACGAATTCTGTTGCCTTTGTTGCAGTTTTTCGGAAAATGAGGTCGGAAAATTTGGCATACCCAAAGGTATAAATATTTTGCAAAACTCATTTCAACAATGTTGCTTCCCAAATCACCCAATTTGTTACCCCAAAAACTCAAAACCTGAAACTTGAAACTGTCGAGCGAAGCGAGACATCTCTCAAAAAACTGCAAACTGAGACTGCAAACTGAGTAGACTGAGACTAACTCCCCTTCTCCTCCTCTTCCTTAATAAAACTCCTAAGGTAATCCCCATACTTAGACTTCGCATAACGCTCCGAAGCCTTAATGAGTTGCGGTAAGGTAATAAACTTTCTGTAATAGGCCACCTCTTCCAAACAACCAATCATCCTGTTTTGCCGATTTTGAATGACTCGGATGAATTCCGTAGCATCGTCCAATGAATCTACCGTCCCCGTATCAAACCAACTCATCCCCCGCTCCATCACGGCTACTTCCAAACGACCTTCTTCTAAGTACATCTGGTTCAAAGTCGTAATCTCCTTCTCCCCTCGTGCCGAAGGCCGGATTTTCTTGGCTTTTTCCACAACCGTATGGTCATAAAAATACAACCCCGGAACAGCATACCGACTCTTAGGCTTCTCCGGCTTCTCTTCAATAGAAATCACTCGGTGGTTCTGGTCAAATTCCACCACTCCGTATCGCTCCGGGTCTTTTACTCTATACGCAAAAATCATGGCCCCTTCTATATCGGTCTTGCTGCGCAAGAGCGTCCCAAATCCGTTGCCATAAAAAATATTATCTCCCAATATCAACGCAACTTTATCGTCACCTATAAATTCCTCCCCTATCAAAAAGGCCTCCGCCAATCCGTTGGGCACTTCCTGAACGGCGTATTCTAACCTGCAACCAATAGACGAACCATCACCTAATAGGTTCCGAAAAGCTTCTTTATCTCCGGGAGTAGTAATAATGAGTATCTCCCTGATATCTGCCATCATCAAAACCGATAACGGATAAAAGATCATAGGCTTGTCATAAACCGGCAAAAGCTGCTTGCTTACAGATATCGTAATCGGATAAAGCCTCGTCCCGGACCCTCCCGCTAAAATAATTCCTTTCATTCAATTAAAATTTACTATAAAGTAATAAGCTCCTTATCTAAACCCATGTTTCCAACAGGTCAAATGTAAACAATTATGAGCTTCTTTTCAATTTAATTTCAATGGAATCAATCTCCAAAACCAAAAGCTGAGCGAGTGTAATCTCAATCTTTTCTATAACTGCCATCTTAGAAACGCATACCTATTTCCAAAACGCAAAACACCAAATGCTCAAAAACGACATTTTTTCACATTTATTCATAATTTTTCACACGCTTCCACTCAGATAAATCTGTAAATTTGTTTTGGCAAGTATCAGAATAAAAACATTATTCCTAAAAAGTATAATTAAACTAGGGTTAGAATATGAAAAGAATATAGCCAAAGCACAGCAAATCATAACAATAGCCAATGCCAAGGCTTAACAAAGACATGGATAACATAGATAAAGTATGGTTAGTGTATGAAAACAGAGGTAAAACGTGTTGTCATATACCCAAAAGATGTCCAAAGAATAACAGGGAAGAGTTACAGATTCTCCCTAATGCTTATAAAGGATATCAGAAAGCACTTTCAAAAAGAAGAACACCAGTTCATAAACATTTATGAATTTTGTGATTACTCAGGGCTTAATATCGAAGAGGTATTGCCTTTAATAGTCGACTAATCAAGTGCTTTGTAATCCTTAAAAAAAATAGGTTTCGCATTGTTCTAACCTGTTCAAAAATTAAACATGTTATTATGTCCAGCCACTCTCTTAACTTCTATTCGTAATTTCGTAATTTCAATCTATGAAACCCAACTCCGTTTATCTAAAACTAAAATCTTGGATAGCCACAAATAAGATAAAAACAGCCTTTATCTTGCTGGTGACCCTAGCCTATTACTTTTGCTTGCCCTACCAACTTTTCGACAGCCCTTATGCCACGGTAATCCAAAGCAAAGAGGGCGAATTGCTGGGAGCCAAAATAGCTGGCGACGGCCAGTGGCGCTTCCCCGAGCCCGATAGCATCCCCTATAAATTCAAAACTTGTATCATCGCCTTCGAAGACCAACACTTCTACAAACACTTTGGAGTAAATCCTATCGCTATATGGAATGCCTTTCGGCAAAATCAAAAAGCCGGAAGAGTTTTGAGAGGGGGTAGTACCCTCACCCAACAAGTCATTCGCCTCTCCCGAAACAACAAACAGCGTACCTATGGCGAAAAGCTCATCGAAGCTATACTTGCCACCCGGCTGGAATTCCGCTATTCCAAAGAGCGTATCCTGGAGCTTTTTGCCGCCCATGCTCCTTTCGGAGGTAATGTCGTAGGGCTCGAAATGGCTGCCTGGAGATACTTCGGCCTAAATCCTCATCAACTATCTTGGGCAGAGTCCGCTACACTGGCCGTCTTGCCCAATGCACCCGGACTCATCTATCCCGGTAAAAACCAAGAGATTCTACTCCGTAAACGAAATAAACTCCTCCAAAAACTATACAAAGACGGAACTATAGATAAACTCACCTACGAACTTTCGCTAGAGGAACCTCTGCCTCAAAAGCCTTTCGAACTGCCTCAACTTGCCCCTCATCTACTAGAGCGAATCGTCAAAGAAAACCAAGGCAAGCGCATCACCACAACCATTGACCTTGCCCTCCAAGAAAGAGTCAATCACCTGGCCAGGAACTACTACAATCAATACAAACAAAACGAAATCTACAACCTCGCCGTCTTGGTAGTCGACACAGAAACCAGAAATGTATTGGCCTATGTCGGCAACTCCCCAACCGATTTCGCTCACAAAAAAGATGTCGATATCATCACCGCTCCCCGTAGCACAGGCAGTATCCTCAAACCTCTGCTCTACGCCTCTATGTTAGACGAAGGCCTGCTCCTGCCCACTAGCCTGGTGCCCGACATCCCTACACAAATTTCAGGATATGCCCCACAAAATTACAACTATACCTACGACGGAGCCGTCCCCGCCAACAGAGCCTTATCCCGATCGCTAAACATTCCGTCTGTGCTGATGCTCCAAGAATACGGAGTCTATAACTTCTACGACAAACTCCAAAAGTATAAGTTCCATACCATCACCAAACACCCGAATCACTACGGGCTCTCCCTCATTCTGGGTGGAGCAGAAACCAACCTGTGGGACTTGTGTAAAACCTATGCTTCTCTGACTTCCACAATAAATTATTTCACTCAGAACCAATCAAAATATAGAGAAAGAGAATTCTCAGACCTGAATTTATATGTCGATAAAACAATAGACTTCGGAAGCGACTCTTACAAAAAAAACATCGTGGGCGCCGGAGCAATTTATCTGACCTACAAAGCCATGCGTGAAGTCAACCGCCCCGAAGGCGGAGAAAGCTGGAGGTTCTACGACTCCTCTCTGCCTGTCGCCTGGAAAACCGGAACCAGTTTCGGAAATCGCGATGCTTGGGCTATCGGTACAACCCCAAAATACGTAGTCGGCGTATGGGTCGGCAATGCTACTGGTGAAGGGCGCCCCGAACTCACCGGCCTGAGTAGTGCTGCCCCTATCATGTTCGATATCTTTTCCGCATTGCCAAAGGCAAATTGGTTTGCAACCCCCTATGACGATCTGGACGAAGTCTCCATCTGTGCCAAAAGCGGCAACCTGGCAACAGAACATTGCCCAACTGCCCTGCAATACGTCCCTCTTTCAGAAAACGAACTTCAACGCTGCACCTACCACAAACTCATTCACCTTGACCCAAGCGGAGCCTACCGTGTAAATGCTTCTTGCGAAAACCCGGAGAATATGATGGTTAAACCTTGGTTTGTGCTGCCTCCGGTAATGGAATGGTACTACAAATCCAAAAACGCAGAATACTCGGTATTGCCCCCTTTTCGAGAAGATTGCCAACCTTCAGAAAACTACAGTATGGATTTCATCTATCCTAAGGCAGACAGCAAAATTTATCTCACTAAGAATTTCGAAAGTCAGCTCCAGCCCATTATCCTAAAAGTAGCCCATTCGAATCCCGGAACTACCCTGCATTGGTACTTAGACAGAACCTACCTCGGGCAAACCAAAGACTTCCACGAAATGCCGCTAACAGCCAAAACCGGAACCTACTACCTAACAGTCGTCGATGACAATGCCAACGAAATTCAAAGAAAAATAGAAATCCTAGAACAATAAAAAAAAACAGAGTCCAATTACTTGAACCCTGCCTCTGATTTATTATAAGTTGAACCCTAAATCTACTCCCAGCTTCTTGGCAATTAACTTAGTAATTCTGTGCTGCAATGACGGAATCTTGATAGTAGCAATCACATCGTTCCCAAAGGCATACATCAATAGGGCCTTTGCCTCCTTTTTCGGGATACCCCTTTGTTGTAAGTAGAACAACGCACTCTCATCCAACTGTCCAATCGTACAACCGTGTGAGCATTTCACATCATCTGCAAAAATCTCCAACTGAGGCTTCGCATTAATTGTGGCCTTGTCACTAATCAAGATATTGTTGTTTTGCTGAAAGGCATTCGTTTTCTGAGCAATCTTATCTACATATATTTTCCCGTTAAAAACCCCTGTCGATTTTCCTCCAAAAATACCTTTGTAATCCTGGTGGCTTTCACAATTCGGGTGAGCATGATGGACCAAAGTATAGTGGTCAACGTGTTGACTCCCTTCAATCACCGTAATCCCCTTTAGAGTCGACTCGATATACTCGCCAAAATGATAGAAGTTCAAGTTGTTTCGAGTTAAATTACCCCCAAAAGAAAACGTATGTACAGCCGCATGACTTCCGGCCTGTTGCGAAATATAGGTGTTGTCAATAAGGTTGGCTTCTAGCTCGTCGTTTTGCAACTTGTAGTAGTCCACAAATGCGTTTTTCTCAGCAAAAATCTCTGTCACCGAATTCGTAAGAACCAAGTCATTGTCCAAACTCTGATGCCTTTCGATAATCTGAACTTGTGCATGCTCACCAACAATAATCAAATTCCGCGGATGTAACCACAAGTGACTATCGTTTTTAGTCGAGAAATACATGATTTCTATCGGCTTGTCGGCTACTTTATTCTTGGGTATGTTGATGAATGCCCCTTCACAAGCAAATGCCGTATTGAGCGACGTAAGCGTCTCATCTTTCGAAGCAATCCGGTTGAAATACGTGTCGATAATCTCTTTGTATTTCGGCTTAGAAAGCGCAGACGAAAGCAAACAAACGTCGATACCGTCGTGAGTGGTGCTCGATAAAAACGAGTTGAACACTCCGTTCACAAAAACTACTTTATACGTATCCGTTTCGTCAATAAAAAAACGCTTAACGTCTGCAATACCAATATTCACTTCAGATTTCGGGAATACCGAGAAATCATTCTTTAGTAACGCATTCAGCGATGTATATTTCCATGCCTCCTCTTTTTTGCTCGGGAAGCCTTTGTCTTCAAAAACCTTAATGGCCGAAGATCGAAGGTCGTGTAGCTCTTCGTCTACATTCACTCTCTCCTCAAATGCCATAAATGATGATAGTAACTTTTCTTTTAGTGCCATATTTTTTGGTTTAAAGTTTTAGGTTTAAAGTTTCTGGTTTACAAAACTTTGAACTTTAAACCTTAAACCTTTTAAACTAATTCCTCTTTTATCCAATCGTATCCTTTCTCCTCTAGCTCAAGAGCCAATTCCTTGCCTCCTGATTTAACGATTTTTCCGTTCATCAATACGTGAACATAATCCGGAACAATATAATCCAATAGTCTTTGATAGTGCGTAATCACAATGATAGCATTGTCTTTACTTCTCAATCGGTTTACTCCGTTGGCTACGATTCTAAGGGCATCAATATCCAAACCTGAATCGGTTTCGTCAAGAATGGCCAGCTTCGGCTCAAGCATAGCCATCTGGAAGATTTCATTACGTTTCTTCTCACCTCCCGAAAAACCTTCGTTTAGCGAACGAGATAAAAACTTGCGGTCAATCTCCAACATCTCAGACTTCTCTCTGATGAGCTTCAACATCTCGTTGGCAGGCATCTCTTCTAATCCTTTTGCTTTACGAGTTTCGTTGATAGCTGTTTTGATGAAGTTCGTAACCGTTACCCCCGGAATCTCAACCGGATACTGGAACGAAAGAAATACCCCTTTGTGAGCCCTCTCTTCTGGAGCTAATTCTTTGATGTCTTCTCCTTCAAGGATGATGTCTCCTTCAGTAACTTCATAGTCCTCTTTTCCGGCAATTACAGAAGCAAACGTACTCTTCCCCGAACCGTTAGGCCCCATAATGGCATGAACTTCTCCTGCTTTTATCTCTAAATTTAATCCTTTTAGGATTTCTTTGTCCTCAACAGAGGCATGTAAATTTTTTATTGTCAACATATTTAACTCTAATATTGGCTCCAATCGAAGTCCCGATTTTAAAAGCTGATTAGCAATATTTTTTTTATTTTCTTGTAATTCCTCTCAATACTTAATTATGTCTAAGGCAAATTGAAAAGTTATAAAAACATTTTCAAATTACCCTACTGACCCTTCCAGCGAAATCTCCAATAGCTTTTGGGCCTCAACGGCAAACTCCATAGGGAGTTTATTCAAAACTTCTCTTGAGAATCCGTTTACGATAAGTGCAATGGCTTTCTCTGTATCGATTCCCCTTTGGTTACAATAAAATACTTGGTCTTCACCAATCTTACTGGTGGTTGCCTCGTGTTCGATTTGTGCCGTAGGATTATTGGATTCAATGTATGGAAAGGTGTGAGCACCACATTCGTTACCCATCAATAGCGAATCACACTGAGAAAAGTTCCTTGCATTTTCGGCTCGCGGAGAAATATGCACCAAACCTCTGTAACTGTTTTGGGATTTACCTGCCGAAATTCCTTTAGAAATAATCGTAGATTTCGTGTTTTTACCCAAGTGAATCATCTTCGTCCCCGTATCGGCTTGTTGGTAGTTGTTCGTTACTGCAATCGAGTAAAACTCTCCCACAGAATTATCCCCTTTCAATATACACGAAGGATATTTCCATGTCACAGCCGAACCGGTCTCTACCTGTGTCCAAGAAATTTTAGCGTTTTTCTCACACAAACCTCGTTTGGTAACAAAGTTATATACTCCTCCTTTACCATCTTTATTCCCAGGAAACCAGTTCTGAACAGTCGAATATTTAATCTCTGCATTCTCAAGAGCAATAAGCTCTACTACTGCAGCGTGCAATTGGTTCTCGTCGCGCGAAGGAGCCGTACATCCCTCAAGATAAGACACATAACTACCTTCATCAGCAATTACTAAAGTTCTCTCAAACTGCCCTGTCCCCGCCTGATTGATTCGAAAGTAAGTCGAAAGCTCCATAGGGCATTTCACTCCCTTCGGTATGTAACAGAAACTCCCGTCCGAAAACACAGCTGAGTTTAGCGCTGCATAAAAGTTATCTTTCTGAGGCACAACAGTTCCCAGATATTTTCTCACTAACTCCGGATGCTCTTTAATAGCTTCAGAAATCGGGCAGAATATAATCCCTTTTTCTGCCAATGTCTTTTTAAATGTAGTAGCCACAGACACAGAGTCCATCACCACATCCACCGCTACACCTCCTACCCCGGTAAGTCTTTTTTGCTCTTCAAGAGAAATCCCCAGCTTTTTGAAAGTCTCCAAAAGCTCCGGGTCAACCTCGTCTAAGCTGTTCAAAGCCGGCTTCTTTTTAGGCGCTGAATAATACGAAATTGCCTGAAAATCCGGCTTCTCGTAATGTACGTTCGCCCATTCAGGTTCTGTCATCTCTTTCCAAATACGAAACGATTCCAATCTCCATTCCGTCATCCATTCCGGCTCGTCTTTCTTTTTAGATATAGCTCTAATGATATCCTCATTCAATCCTACCGGAAAAGTCTCTGATTCGATATCCGTATAAAAACCGTATTCGTATTCTTTATTTTCTAATTCGACCTTTAAGTCATCTTCTGTGTATTTTGCCATTTTTATATTAAAATCGAAAAAAATAAAAATCAAAAAAAGCTAAAACAATAACTGAGATATTTGTGTCCGTTTTAGTTTTTCAACCCCTTTCAATTTATCTTTTTTTCAAGGTTCTTTAAATACTTGATATAATTACCCAACTGTTTTGAAATTTCGAGAACAGTGTCTATAACGAAAATGATTCCCCACACCCACAAGTTCTTTTGGCATTCGGGTTATTGAAAACAAACCCTTTTCCGTTGAGCCCTCCTTCGTATTCCAAGGTTGTCCCTACTAAGTATAAATAACTCTTCTTCTCAACAACAATCTTAACGCCATTGTCTTCAAAAACTCTATCTGATTCCGTCGTATTCTTGTCAAAATTCAGAACATACTCCAGTCCTGAGCACCCGCCACTCTTTACTCCTACTCTTACGTAGTCTGTTTTAGGGTCAAAACCTTCATCTTCCATAAGCATAGCTACTCGCTTACTTGCTGATTCTGAAACTTTAATCATACCTGAATAATTTTTATTTGTTCTAATTAATGGAACCGCAAAGGTACTACAATAAACTGTCAATTCATAGCCCCTGTTTATTTTTCATGTTTATTTTTGAATAGAATATATCTATGATTTGGCAACATTAAAACTTAAACCTATCTTTGCTCGCTGATAATTTAAATAGAATCCGTAATGAAAGATTTACTTAAAAAATTCGAAAATAAAGCCCCTGAAATCGTATTCAACTGGAAAGATCCTGAAACAGATGCCGAAGGGTGGGCTGTCATCAACTCCCTTAGAGGTGGAGCCGCAGGAGGAGGAACTCGTATGAGAAAAGGATTGGATATGAACGAAGTGCTTTCCCTTGCTAAAACTATGGAAGTAAAATTTTCCGTAGCAGGACCAGCTATCGGAGGCGCAAAATCAGGTATCAACTTCGACCCAAATGACCCTCGTAAAGAAGGTGTTCTGAGAAGATGGTATAAAGCCGTTTCTCCTCTTTTGAAAAACTACTACGGAACAGGAGGTGACCTAAATGTGGACGAAATTCACGAAGTAATCCCAATTACCGAAGACATGGGCATTTGGCACCCACAAGAAGGTATTTTTAACGGCCACTTCAAAGCCTCAGAAGGCGAAAAAATCAACCGAATCGGCCAACTCCGTCAAGGTGTTATCAAGCCTATCGAAAGCAGCGAATACTCGCCTGAAGTAAGCCGAAAATATACCGTTGCCGATATGATTACCGGTTTCGGAGTAGCTCAAGCCGTAAATCACTACTACAACATTTACGGAGGTGATATCAAAGGCAAAAAAGCTATCGTCCAAGGGTTCGGGAACGTAGGTAGTGCCGCCGCTTTTTACCTATCAAAAATGGGAGCTAAAATCATCGGTATCATTGACCGAGACGGAGGAATCATCAACGAAAACGGATATACTTTCCAAGAAATCACCGAGCTTTTCCTAAACAAAGACGGTAACAAATTAGTATCAGACAAAATGATTCCGTTTGAGGAAATCAACTCAAAAATCTGGTCCTTGGGCGCTCAAATCTTTACGCCTTGTGCCGCTTCAAGACTAGTAACTCAAGAACAAGCCAACCAAATGATCGCTTCAGGACTCGAAGTAATCTCTTGCGGCGCCAATGTCCCTTTCGCTGACAAAGAAATCTTCTTCGGCCCAATCATGGAAGACGTAGACAGCAAAGTGAGCCTGATTCCGGACTTCATCTCAAACTGCGGTATGGCTAGAGTTTTTGCTTATTTCATGGAGAAAAAAGTGTCCATGAGTGACGAAGCTATCTTTAGCGACGCTTCAGAAACGATCAGAAAAGCCATTCAAGCTACATACGATTTAAGCTCTGACAAGAAAAACATCTCTGCTAGAGCTTTTGAAATCGCTCTAAAACAATTAGTATAATTACTATAATAATTTCTTCTAAAAATCCTGTTACCTTTGTAGCAGGATTTTTTTATTTGAACTCCGATGAACCTCGAAGACTATTACAATAAGGCGAAAGCCAAACAAGCAGAACACAAAAAATTCTTAGCCAAAATCAAAAACAAACCGCCGAAAGATTTTGACAGAAAAATGCAAGACATTCACGATGAAGTCTTCGACAGAATCGATTGCCTCTCATGCGCTAACTGCTGCAAAACAACAGGACCTCTTTTCACTCAAAAAGATATCGAACGTCTGGCAGGAACTTTCCGTTTAAAACCTCAACAGTTTATCGAGAAATACCTCAGAATAGACGAAGACAACGACTACGTCTTGCAAAGCGTTCCGTGCCCTTTTCTAGGTAGTGACAACTATTGCTCAGTCTACCAAGACAGGCCTAAAGCTTGCCGTGAATACCCTCACACAGACAGAAAAAAATTCTACCAAATCAATCATCTCACGATCAAAAACACACTGATTTGCCCTGCCGCCTATGAAGTGGTAGAAGAAATGAATAAGCGATTCTAAACTTTTCGACTGTGATTTCCTGCGTTCAAAATATCAGAAATAAAAAATCCCAACTCAGTGAGTTGGGATTTTATTTATAGGAATGAGAATGCTATTTTTTAGCAATACCTCTCGATATTACGATTTTCTGAATCTCAGAAGTCCCTTCATAGATTTGAGTAATCTTAGCATCTCTCATCATGCGCTCTACGTGATATTCTCTCACATATCCATTCCCACCATGAATTTGAACCGCCTCCGTAGTCACCTCCATTGCGGTTGTAGAAGCATACAACTTAGCCATAGCTCCAGAGATAGAAATGTCTTTTCCTTCGTCTTTCTCTACAGCAGCCTTAAAGCATAGCATTCTGGCAGCCGTAATCTTTGTAGCCATATCGGCCAACTTAAAGGCCACAGCTTGATGTTGGATGATTTCTTTACCAAAAGCTTTGCGCTCTTGAGCATACTTAAGAGCTAATTCATAAGCTCCTTGAGCAATACCCAAAGCTTGAGATGCAATACCTATACGTCCACCGTTAAGAACTGCCATAGCAAAGTTGAATCCAAAACCGTCTTCTCCAATACGGTTTGCTTTTGGTACTTTGACGTCATTGAACATCAAAGAGTGAGTGTCAGACCCACGAATTCCCATTTTTTGCTCTTTCGGGCCTATTTCAAATCCTTCCCAGCCTTTTTCTACGATAAAAGCATTGATTCCTTTATGCCCTTTTTCCGGATGTGTTTGAGCCATTACCAAATAAGTCGAAGCCGTAGAACCGTTGGTAATCCAGTTTTTGGTCCCGTTCAACAAATAGTAATCCCCCATATCTTTAGCCGTGGTTTTTTGCGAAGTGGCATCACTACCGGCTTCCGGCTCAGAAAGACAAAATGCCCCAATTACCTCTCCTTTCGCTAACGGAACAAGATATTTTTGTTTTTGCTCTTCGTTGCAGTATTTTTCCATACCGGCACACACCAAAGAGTTATTTACAGACATTATTACAGCAGCAGAAGCATCAACCTTTGCGATTTCTTCCATAGCCAAAACATAAGAAACGCTGTCTAATCCGCTTCCTCCATATTTCGGGTCAACCATCATTCCCAAGAAACCAAGTTCTGCCATTTTTTTCACTTGTTCGGCAGGAAAAATTTGGTGCTCATCGCGTTCGATAACTCCCGGCAACAGTTCCTGCTGTGCAAAATCACGAGCAGCCTGTTGTATCATTTGCTGTTCTTCTGTAAGATTGAAATTCATAATCGTTTTATTTTATGTATGTTGTATGATGTTAATGTATATCAAAAAACTATATAATTTTTTGGTTAGGTGCGGTCAAAAATACGTTTTTGACAATAAAAATCAAAGAAATATTCCTTTCTTATTTAATAGCCCTCAAAATATCATTCCCGTTTGCAAAAAGCAACAAAGCTATCAGAATAAAGAAGCCTACCATCTGAGCTCTTTCCATAAATTTTTCGCTTGGCTTTTTACGAGTAATTATCTCATAAAGCAAGAACATTACATGACCTCCGTCAAGTGCAGGAATCGGCAAAAGATTCATTACTCCCAACATAATCGAAAGAATGGCTGTAATGTTCCAGAAAGCCTCCCAAGACCAGGTCTGAGGGAAAATATCAAAAATAGCTTTGAACCCTCCTACTCCTTTATAAGCACCCGTGCTCGGATTCACAATCTTCTTTAATTGCCCCCAATAGCTCCCCAAACGCTCAAAGCCTTTCTCTATCCCAATTGGTATAGCTTCAAAAAATCCGTATTTCGTACGCTCTACCTTATACAAGCCCATCTTCTCAATATCAGACAAACCTAGCATAGAAGCATAAGCTATCCCTATTTTTCCCTCTTGATTGACCTTGAGCTGTGTCTCAATTTCTTGATTATCTCTTAAAACTTTTGCCGTAACCTCTTGGCCTTTGTAGTTTTCAAGTAGGCTCGGAAGTTGGTCTACATATCGAATTTCCTGACCATTGATATGAGTTACGATATCTTTAACTCGCAATGCATCTTTATTTTCTGAATCATCTGCAGCCCCCACGACCACAAACGGAATTCTCAGAGATACAGCTAATTTTTTATTCTCCTCTACTATTTGACCAATCAAATTAATCGGAGTTTCAATAGTAGTCAGACTCCCGTTTCTATCCACTACTATTTCGTGACTTAAAATGATTTTTTCAGGTAAATCAAAGAATTTTTCAACCGGCTTGCCGTCAATAGAAATCACCTTGTCCCCTGTCTGCAAACCTGCTTGTTCCAAAACCGGATTCGTAACCCAAATTCCGTCTTTGACATCAGAGGTTTTAATATCTAAGTCTCCGTATGCAAAGACAATCCCAATGTAAATCAAAAAAGCCAATATGAAGTTCACCGTCACTCCTCCCAACATAATGATAAGACGTTGCCAAGCCGGTTTCGAACGAAATTCCCATGGCTGTGGCTCTTGCTTGAGCTGCTCGGTATCCATACTCTCGTCTACCATTCCGGCAATTTTCACATACCCCCCCAAGGGTAACCAACCGATTCCGTAAACAGTATCGCCTATTCTCTTTTTGAAAAGCGAGAATTTAATATCAAAAAACAGATAAAACTTTTCGACTTTCGTCTTAAACAATTTAGCTGGGATAAAATGCCCCAACTCATGAAGAACTATAAGTAGCGATAAACTTAATAAAAACTGCGAAAGTTTAATAACTAATTCCATCTTACGGATTTAAAGAGTGCAAATGTAAGTTTTTTAAAGGACAGAAAAAAGAATAATCAGAAAAGACTCAGGCTGATACAGAGAATTTCCTTTTCTCAAATAGCTGAAGACATAAAAAAAGCCTTTCGATAGTCGAAAGGCTTTTTAGAATCAATATGAAAAAATTACTTTTCTTTGTCCATTTTTTCTTTTAGTTCTGCAAGAACATCAAGATCACCAAGTGTTGTTTTTTCAACAGGAGATTGAGTTTCTGTAGCTGCAGCGGCTGCTTTCTCTTCCTCTTCACGGAAGATAGCCGTATGAGAAGCTACTACTCTTTTGAACTCTTTGTTGAACTCAATCACTTTGAATTCAGCGGTATCACCTTTTTTAAGTTTTTTACCGTCCTCTTTCTCTAGGTGACGAGTCGGAATGAAAGCCACTACATCTTCGTTGAACTCAACAGTAGCACCTTTGTCAACGATTTCTGCAATTGTTCCTGTATGAACAGTACCTACAGCAAAAGCATCCTCGTATTTATCCCATGGGTTTTCAGTAGTTTGTTTGTGACCTAAAGAAAGTTTTCTTCCTTCTACGTCAAGCTCTAGAACTACTACCTCTAGTTTGTCACCAACGCTTACGAACTCAGATGGGTGTTTAATTTTCTTAGTCCAAGAAAGATCAGAGATATAAATTAACCCGTCAATTCCTTCTTCTAATTCAACAAATACTCCAAAGTTCGTAAAGTTTCTAACAGTTCCTGTGTGCTTAGAACCTACAGGGTATTTCGCCGTAATATCTGTCCAAGGATCTGGAGTAAGTTGTTTGATTCCTAAAGACATTTTTCTCTCCTCTCTGTCTAGAGTAAGGATAACAGCCTCAACCTCATCACCAACTTTTACAAAGTCTTGAGCACTTCTTAAATGAGTAGACCAAGACATTTCAGATACGTGGATAAGTCCTTCAACTCCCTCAGCAACTTCTACAAAAGCTCCGTAGTCTGCCAAAACAACCACTTTCCCTTTTACTTTATCCCCTACTTTAAGATCAGCAGAAAGAGCATCCCATGGGTGCGGACTCAATTGTTTTAAACCAAGTTGAATTCTCGATTTATCTTCATCAAAATCAAGGATTACAACATTAAGTTTTTGATCTAGCTCAAGAACTTCACTTGGGTGGTTGATTCTTGACCAAGAAAGATCTGTGATATGAATAAGACCATCAACACCTCCAAGGTCAATAAACACACCGTATGAAGTGATGTTTTTAACAACCCCTTCAAGTACTTGACCTTTTTCAAGTTGTCCGATGATTTCTTTTTTCTGTTCTTCGATATCAGCTTCGATAAGAGCTTTATGAGAAACCACAACGTTTTTGAATTCGTGGTTGATTTTAACCACTTTGAATTCCATGGTTTTGTTTACGTATTGATCGTAATCACGGATTGGTTTCACATCAATTTGTGACCCCGGTAAGAAAGCTTCGATTCCGAAAACATCTACAATCATACCTCCTTTAGTTCTTGCTTTAACGAATCCGTTCACGATTTCACCTGATTCGTGCGCAGCAATAACTCTGTCCCAAGCTTTGATAACACGGGCTTTTCTGTGAGAAAGAACCAGTTGACCTGTTTTGTCTTCTCTAACGTCGATAAGTACCTCTACTTTATCCCCAACTTTTAAGTTCGGATTGTAACGGAACTCATTCAAAGAAATAACACCTTCAGATTTAGCGTTGATGTCAACAATCGCATCTCTGTCAGTGATTCTTACTACAACACCCTCTACTACCTCTTCGCTGTCGGTAGAGATGAACGTTTTAGCTACTAATTCTTCAAATTCTTTTAGGTTTTTTGCATCAACAGCATCAATACCTTCTTGATAGTTTTCCCAGTTGAAGTTTGCTAAAAACTCTTCCGGTGTTTGTGTTTTTTCAGACATAATCTGATTTTGTAAAATTTGTATCCTGTGATTTGAATCGTTTCTTTACCGGCAAAAAATCACAGAAGCGTTTGTAATTATTTTAAAACCAATCCTTTTCCAAGAAACGCTATTGCCAAAAAAAGGAGTGCAAAAATACAACTACTTTTTTGATAATCAAATTTTTCAACGAAATATTTTAACCTAAGTGTCTGAAAAGACAAAAACTCTAAGTTTCTTAAAAAGCTTTTAGGCTCAAATCCATATTATATATAGAATGCGTCAAAGCCCCGGATGATATATAATCAACTCCGCATTCTGCATACTGCCGAATGGTTTTCTCATTGATATTCCCTGAAGATTCCGTAGTAGTTTGACCTCCAATTAAAGCCACCGCCTCACGAGTCTGATCAAAAGTGAAATTATCCAGTAAAATCCTATAAACCCCTCCGGCCAAGAGAATTTCTTTTACTTCCTCTAAATCTCTGGCCTCTACTATAATCTTCAAATCAAGATTGTGGGCCTCCAAATAGTCTTTGGTTTTCTGAATAGCTTGCGAAATACCTCCTGCAAAATCAATATGATTGTCTTTGAGCATAATCATATCATATAGCGCAAAACGGTGATTTTCTCCCCCTCCAATCCTAACCGCCCACTTCTCAATGGCTCTGATTCCCGGAGTAGTTTTGCGGGTATCCAAAATCTTGGCCTTAGTACCCTTGAGCAAATCGGCAAAAAAACGAGTCTTGGTAGCTATGGCAGACATCCGCTGCATCGAATTCAACACAAAGCGCTCGGCTTTCAAAATAGACTGCGAACTTCCCGACACGTGAAAAACCTCATCGCCATACCCTACTTCCGAACCGTCTTCAATAAAAGTCTCTACTTTTAAATCTTTGTCTACATAAGCAAAAATCATTTTTGCAAACTCCACTCCGGCTATAATTCCTTTGTCTTTCACAAGTAGTTTTGCCCTGCCCTGAGCCTCCGCAGGAATACAAGCCAAAGAAGAATGATCCCCTTCCCCCACATCCTCACGAATGCCGTTTGCTATAATAAGTTCTAGTTCTTTATCGAATTGCTGTTTTGAAATCATATTAAGTCAAAAAATTTAAAAGGTCAAAAGCCTGATTCAATAATTCAAAGGTATAAAGATTTTTAAAGCCTGTTCCGAAACCACACTTTTTGCCATTCTCGTTTCAAAATCAAAAACGAAATTTGCTCGGCTAACTCTACCAAATCAACCGACGTCATGGACTTTATTTCTTTTTCAGAAACATCAATTATGTAAAGCAAATTCAAGTATTCCGAAAATTTATTCTGAATGAGTTCATAAATCCGACTTTGCAACTCCATTTTGAGTTCAAACGGTGAACTCTCCGGCTTAAGCTCAATAAGCTGATTGGCCAAAACGAAGTCTTTTTGAAGCTGCTCTATCAATTTCTGATAAAGTGATTCCTTTTGTGCTTTCGATAAAAGCAAGTCTGTGTTTTCAGGAGTTTCAAAATTCATCTGCTATACCGTACGATTCATCAACATGTCCCCAAACTCCTTCAACTGCCCTTTTTTCACTTCCGGAATATCCATGGCTCCCAAAATATCAAAAGCCCTTTGAGTATAGGCTGCTATGGCTTTTTGAGTCTCATCCGTGGCTTTAGAGGCCTCAAATATTTGTTTGACGAGCTCTATTTTTTCTCGATTTTCCCTTGATTTTATCGAGTACAGATGCAAAAGTTGTTCTCTTTGCTCTGGCGTGGCTTGCTCTAAAGCCTTCAAATACAAATACGTTTTCTTATTTTCGATAATGTCTCCACCCACTTGTTTCCCAAAAGTTTCCGGATCTCCAAAGGCATCCAAATAATCATCTTGAAGCTGAAACGCAACCCCGAGGTTTAACCCAAAGTCATAGATGGCCTGTTTGTTAGCTTGAGAAGTTTGAGCCACAATAGCCCCCATCCGAAGAGCTGCCCCTACCAACACCGCCGTTTTGTATTCAATCATTTTCAGATATTGCTCAATGGTGATATTATCACTGGTTTCAAAATCAATATCCCATTGTTGCCCTTCACATACCTCTAAAGCCGTTTTGCTAAAAAGCTTAGCGAGTTCACTAAAAATTTCAGGCTCATAGTTTTCAAAATAGCGATATGCCAAAATCAACATCGCATCTCCGGAAAGGATTCCCGTATTCAAATCCCACTTCTCGTGTACGGTTGGCTTACCTCTTCTTAATGGTGCTTTATCCATAATATCGTCGTGAATCAACGAAAAGTTATGAAAAACCTCTACCGCCATAGCAGCCGGAAGGGCTTTTTCTACTTTTTCACCAAATACATCACACCCCATCAAAGTCAACGTTGGGCGAATTCGCTTCCCTCCCAAAGATAAAATATAGTGAATAGGTTCATACAGATTTTTAGGATTTCTGCTTATGGATTGATTATCGATATAATCCGAAAAAATTTTATGGTAGTCCATTGGTGATTTATTAAAATTCAAACTCTATCCCGTCTTCTGCCAAAAACACACTCGGAAAGATTTCTTCTGCTTCGGTTTTAAAAGGCGCTATACTCCCATAACGCGTAGAATAATGCCCTAAAATCAAGTTCTTTACGCCGGCTTTATAAGCAATCGTAGCCGCTTGCTTTGCCGTACAGTGCATAGTCTTCTCCGTATACTGAGCATCACATTCCAAAAATGTACTTTCGTGATAAAGTACATCTACATCTCTAATAATCGGTATGACCTCTTCATTATACAGCGTGTCCGAACAAAAAGCATAACTCTTTGGCGGCTCAGGATCAAAGGTCAACTCTGAATTCGAAATGACTTCATTGTTATCCAAAGTAATGTCTTTCCCCGACTTTATGTTCTGATAATAGCATTTGTCGATTTTATAAAACTCGGCTCTTTCTCGGTTCAGCTTCCTCTCCTTCGGTTTTTCTTCAAATAGGTAACCGTTAGTGTAAATTCGATGCTTTAAAGGAATAGTCCTAACAATTACTTTTTCGTCCTCAAAAATAACTTCGCTATGAGAAGACGAAAGCTCGTGAAAATACAAATTATAAGTCGTAAATGAACCCGACAACCGAAGTGGAGTCAAAATAAACTCTTTGATGCCTTTAGGACCATAAATGTGTAAATCGGTCTCTCTGCCAAGCATCGCAAACGTGCTAATCACCCCTATCAAACCAAAACAGTGGTCTCCGTGAAGGTGAGTGATAAAAATATGATTGATTTTCGAAAATTTGATTTTCTTTTTGCGAAGCTGAACCTGAGTTCCTTCCCCACAGTCTATCAAAAAAAGTCGATTGCTGATTTCAAGTACCTGAGAAGTCGGGTTACTCAAAGTTCTGGGAGTAGCAGCATAACAGCCTAAAACGGTTACTTTCATAATTTAGTTTTCATAGAATGGATACAGTCTTCAAATCCATCCTTATTCCTTGCATCAAAAACCTAAGTCTCTCTCTATTTCTTCCATTTCAATAATGTCGTGAGCTTCCTGAAGCGTTGGAACTACAATAACATCATCGGTCACCTCATTAAAATCAAAGTCTGAAGCTGCCACCAAAACAAAAGATTTTTTGCCTTTTGCATGCTTTGAAGCCAATTTTGAAAAAAAAGAAACATCTGAACAACTCAAATCTTTTGAGGAAGAAACATCAATAATAAGATTTACTCCCGAAAAGTTGGCATATTGCTCTTCTATCTTCATCGATAATGCTTGTATATCGCCTTGAGTATCTTTAATGATGGTTGTCCCTCCTTGTTTTTTAACTTTCATTCAACTTAATTTTTGACTCGGGCTAAGGTACAAAGTTTTTTGAAGTGTGCAAAAACTTGCCGGACACTAAAATAATGTAAAAATTCATAGACAAAAAAGTTATATTTGTACCTCGTTTCAATTATATATGAGAGCTGTTTTTTTATTCCTAATTATTGTCTTATTCCCCTTTTCGCTTATTGCCCAAACCAAGGTAGGCGGTATCGTTGTCGACGAAAACAACTTGCCCCTACCCTATGCTACTGTAGCTTTTAAAGGCACAACTATTGGAATCGTAACCAACGAAGACGGCAAGTTCTATCTGGAATCCAAAAACAACCATACTACCCTCGTTGTCTCTTTTATAGGTTATTCTACAGAAGAAATCTCCCTCACGCAAAACACTACACTAAACCTGCGAATCGTCCTGAAAAGTGATAACTTGCTGGAAACAGTAAAAATTTATGGCGGAAAAACCTCCAAAAAGAACAATCCCGCCATTGATATCCTTAGAAAAATCTGGGAACGAAAACGAAAAAACGGACTTTACATGTTCGACCAATACCAGATTGACAAATACGAAAAAATCGAATTCGACCTGAACAATATCGATAGTGCATTTACTAAGAAGAAGATTTTCAAAGGAATGGAATTCATCTTCGAACAAGTGGATACCTCTCAAGTAACCGGAAAAACTTACCTCCCGATTTTTATCAACGAAGCTTTGAGCAAATTATACGGAGACAACGTCTTAGGAAAGAAAAAAGAAATATTAATCGCCAACAAAAACTCGGGTTTCAACACCAACCAACACATCTTGGCTTTTATCAAAGACTTGTATAACGAATACGACATCTACAACAACTTTATTACCATTTTCGACAAGAGCTTCCACAGCCCGATTTCTCGATACGGAATCGACACCTATAACTACGTTTTGGCAGATAGTGCCTTTATTGACAACAAATGGTGCTATAACATCGTCTATTACCCAAGGCGTAAAGGAGAACTCACCTTCAAAGGAGACTTTTGGGTCAACGACACCACTTTCGCCATCAAAAAAATCAACATGGCCATTACCCAAAGCGCCAATATCAACTGGGTAAAAGATATCTATATCGAACAAGAATTCGAGGTGCTCAACGACTCGGTTTTCTTGCTTTCAAGAGACCACTTTATGTCTGATTTTGCCTTCTCGAAAAAAGACGAATCCAAAGGAGTTTACGGAAAGCGAACTACCCTCTACCAAAATCACAAGTTTAACGAAGTCAAACCAAAAGACTTCTATAAAGAAGAAGTCAACTATTACGATGATTCTGTCTATCTGAAAGACGACGAATTTTGGGAACAAAACCGTTTCGAATCCTTAAGCAGAGACGAAAGAGGCATCTATAAAATGCTCGACACCCTTCAAACTGTCAAACGATTCCGACAAATGTATGACCTAGTCTCAATCCTAGGTAGCGGATATGTTCAAATAGGAAATTTCGATTACGGCCCCATTTTCTCTTCCTTCGGATACAACGACGTAGAAGGCGTACGTGTGAGAGCCGGAGGACGAACCTACTTCGGACAAAACGACCTCTGGAGAATCGAAGGTTATACAGCCTATGGTTTTAAAGACAACCAAGTCAAATACGGAATCTCCGGAAAATGGATGATCGAAAAAGACAACCGAATCATCATCAGCGCAGGTAACCGAAGAGATATCGAACAAATCGGAGCTAGCCTAACAACTTCAAACGACGTCCTAGGGCGTAGCTTTGCTTCGTCTGCACTCTTTGCTTCAGGGGATAATACTAAACTGACTTCTATCAACCTCTCGAATCTGATGTTCGAAATAGAACCTGTCAAGAACCTTGTCTTTAAAACCGCTTTCAGTTACCGTACACTAAAATCCGCTTCATCCACCTTTAGTCTGGATTATTTTGATAGCGACCAAAATCTTCGGAACAAAGTCACCCAATCAGAAATCAACTTCATGGTTGATTTTACTCCTTACAAGAAAAACATCGGTTACGGAGTAGAACGAGGTGTGGTAGACGAAAACTATGCTCGAATTTACACTAGCTTTAGCCAAGGCCTGAAAGGGGTGCTAGATAGCGACTTCGAATACGAAAAAATACAGTTTTATTACAGACAACCCATTATGATTGGGCTCCTCGGAAGACTTTTCGTCACCACCGAAGTCGGAAAAACATTCGGACAAGTGCCTCTAGGACTTATGAGTGTGATTCCCGGAAATCAGTCGTATTTTGTCATCCCGACCAACTTCAATTTGTTGAACTATTACGAACTCATCACAGATGAATACCTAACCCTACAACTCGAGCACCATTTCAACGGAAAAATATTTTCGAGAATTCCGTGGTTTAGAGACCTGAACCTTCGAGAAA
>CAYZBA010000001.1:0-37341 GCA_964476555.1 uncultured Flavobacterium sp. | reverse complement strand
ATATATCTCGTTCTAACTCTGCATCTTTCAGCTTTTTCTCAAGCTCGTGAATCTTCTCTTGCTCTGGTGTCAGTTTTAGATTCCCTTTTCCTGGAAAACTGCCTTCTCCAAATTCTTCGTATTCTTTTCGCCATTTGTAAAGCAAGGTGACTTTTATACCAAGTTCTCTAGCCAGTTCGGAAATATTGTCTCTTTCGTTACTTAATTGAACTGCTTTTATCTTAAAGCCGGATCGTAAATTTTTCTTTCTCGTTTCATATGTTAAAAATAAGATTTTATTCTTAACTTGGACTGGAAGCTAAATTAGTATATCCAAGGTTAAAGAGCAAAGATAGTTTTTTCGTACTACTACTATGTTAAAAATCATAAGAAAACCCTGAAGGTTAAAACCAATCAGGGTTATCAAAATGTTTATTATTAATGATTCTAATATTCTAAAAGCGATATCCAACACTAATTCCGGCATTGGCTTCGATAGCCGAAAAACGATCGCTTACATCTTTATTAAAGTTTCTAGCGATGCTGGCATAAGGCCCAATGGCAAATTTGTCATTCCAAGCCCATTTATAACCAATTCCAAGTCCTAAGATAAAGCTATCCATATCAGTATTTCCTTTTACTTCATCTTTATGCTCCCCAAAGCGATATTTCACAAACGGATAAGCAAAAAACGAACCTGTGTCTTCCGGGCTGAAATAATAATTATAGTTCACCAAAATACTATTGGTGTCAAACTCTTTTCTGTCGTTCTCGTCTGCATACGAAAAGCGGTCATTAATATGAACTTCGGCTCCGATAGATTGGTTGTCATCTAAGAAGTATTCGTAGCCTACTTCGACAGAAGCTATTGCAATAGTGTTTAACACATTGAATTTTACTTCGCTTTTATATTGTGCAGAGGCAAAAAAGATACTTCCGAAAAGAAGTAGGGGAGTGATGATTTTTTTCATATACTATTAAAAAGAGTTTAGGTTATTGACAAATATAATTATTTTTTATTTACAAGCAAGGCGTATTCTTTGGCGAAATAGCTGGCAATTAAATCGGCACCGGCACGTTTGAAAGCCATCAATTGCTCTACCATAACAGCATCGTGATCCAGCCAACCTTTTTCGGCTGCAGCTTTAATCATGGCATACTCTCCTGATACCTGATAAACCGAAACCGGAATACGTACGGCATTTTTTACTTCTCTTACGATATCCAAATAAGGCAATCCCGGTTTTACCATCACGATATCGGCACCTTCTTCTACATCGGTCAAGGTTTCTTTGATGGCTTCTGTGCGGTTGGCATAATCCATTTGGTAAGTTTTTTTATCTCCGAATCCGGGAGCAGAATCCAAAGCATCACGGAAAGGTCCGTAGAAAGCAGAAGCATATTTAGCACTATAGCTCATAATTCCGACATTCGGGAAGTTGTTTGCCTCCAAAATAGCTCTAATGGCTTTGATTCTTCCGTCCATCATATCACTCGGGGCCACAAAATCAGCACCCGCTTGAGCATGAGAAAGACTCATTTTGGCTAATACTTCAACGGTTTTGTCGTTTATGATTTCTCCGTTCTCCACAATTCCGTCATGTCCGAAACTTGAATAGGGGTCAAGAGCCACATCAGTCATAACCACCATTTCCGGAACGGCATTTTTCACCGCTTTGATAGCTCTTTGCATAAGTCCGTCAGGATTCAAAGCCTCAGTACCGGCATTGTCTTTTAAGTTGTCGGGAACTTTTACGAAAAGCAGGACAGATTTTAGGCCTAAATCCCACAACTCTTTTACTTCTTTTTCCAGATTGTCTAAACTTAGCCTAAAGTAGTTAGGCATAGACGAAATTTCTTCTTTTATATTTGAGCCTTCGGTTACAAAAAGCGGAACTATAAAATCGTTTACACTTAAGTGTGATTCTCTGACTAAATCTCTAACAGATTGATTTACTCGTAGTCTTCTGTGTCTCATTTTAAAGAATTTTTAAAGGGTAAAAATTGACTACAAAATTACGGAAAAATGCCTACTTTTGACCTATGAAAAGCAAGGTTTTAGGAAAATTATATTTGATTCCCGTAATGATGGGAGAAGAGAGCAACCCCAAAGATGTGTTGCCCGAAAGTGTAGCCAAAACTATCGAAATGATAGACCATTACATAGTCGAAAACGAGAAAACCGCTCGACGACACATCAAAAAAATTCTCCCTGAAAAAAAACAACCTGAGCTTAAAATCCGTTTGTTGAATAAACATACCGATAGCAAAGAATTCTCAGAGATGTTACAGCCTTGCTTGGAAGGAATCAACGTAGGGTTGATGTCTGAAGCAGGCTGCCCCGCCATTGCAGACCCTGGAGCAGCTATAGTGAAAATAGCTCATCAAAAAGGCATTCAAGTCGTGCCGATGGTTGGGCCTTCGTCTATTTTGATGGCAATGATGGGTTCGGGCTTCAACGGACAAAGTTTTGCCTTTAATGGTTACCTTCCGATAGACAAACAAGAAAAGAAAAATGCTTTGAAGTATTTCGAAAGACTCGCTTCAGAGAAAAACCAATCCCAAATATTTATCGAAACGCCTTATCGCAACAATAAGCTTTTTGAAGATTTGCTTCAAATCCTGCAACCCCATACGTTGCTTTGTATTGCTGCAGATATTACCTTAGAAACGGAATTCATTCAAACCAAAAAAGTTTCGGAGTGGAAAAAAACAAAGGTCGATTTGCACAACCGACCTTGTATATTCATTCTATCAAAAGATTGAGGTTTTATTTCCAACCGCCTCCCAAAGCTTTGTAAAGCGTGATGATAGCATTCATTTGTTTGAATTTGTTGTCTACCAAGCTAAGTTCTGAGCTAAGCGCATTGTCTTTGGCAGTAAGCACTTCTAAATAAGTGGCCAATCCATAGTTCAACAACTCTTCTGAATATTCTGAAGCTTTTTTCAGCGCATCCACTTGTTGGGTTCTGATAGTTAGTTTTTTGGTTTCGTTCTTGTAATTCGCCAAAGCATCAGAGACTTCTTTGCCTGCTGTTTTCAAAGCTCTTTCGAATGCTATAAGCGCTTTTTCTTGGTTTGATAAAGCGATTTCCTTTTGAGTGCGAAGTTGTCTTTGATTGAAAATAGGTTGAGTAAGTCCGGTTACGATATTGGCGAAAAACGAATTCGCATTGATTAATTCCGAAAGCTCTAAACTCTGAAATCCTGACGAAGCCGTAATCGTAAGGCTAGGGTAGAAGTTGCTACGAGCTACATTCGTAAGTTCAAAGGCATTCACCAAACCGTATTCCGCAGCAATTACATCCGGACGGTTAGATAGCAACAAGGCAGGAACACCCAAATCAATTTCAGGATTCAACACTTGAGCATCAAAACTGCTGCGAGCAATTTTCTTAGGACTTTCTCCAAGAAGAATGCTCATAGTGTTTTCCAAAATCTCAATGTTGTATTTTAAATCCTCGATGATAAGCTCCGTAGCATACTTTTGAGCTTCGGTTTGCTTCACGGCAACTTCGTTCACTTGACCTGCCTCTTTCAAAGCCACAATCGTCTCGATGCTGCGATTTCTGTTGATTAAGGTTTGCTCTGCAATTTGCAATTGAGCATCAAGAGACAACAACTGGTAGTAAAGCGAAGCAATATTAGCCACCACTTGAGTTTTTACTGCTTGATTGGCAGCTACGCTTTGTAGGAACTGAGCATTCGCAGCTCTTTTGTTGCTGCGAATTTTCCCCCAAATGTCGGCCTCCCAAGACAGGTTAGCTGCCAATTGATATTGGTCTAGGCTACTGAACATACTACCAAACTGGCTGTTCCCGGAAATTTCTTGGTGTGTCCAAGTACCAGTAACCCCTAAAGTAGGTAAATACCCCGCTTTTCTTTGTTTCAAAGCGGCTTCAGAAGCAGCAATGTTTTGGATAGCCGTACGGATGTCGAAGTTATTTTCTAACCCTTTTTGAATATGCTCTTGTAGGATCGGGTCTGTAAAGAGCTCTTGCCAAGGCATATCGGCCATAGAAGTAGTGTCTTTGGCAACCACTTCTGTACGATATAAGTCTGCTGTGTCTATATTCGGACGGTCGTAATTTTTTGCCACAAAACACGATTGTAGAGTTAAGGCACTCCCTACAACCAGTATATATTTTAAATGATGTTTCATAATATCGAATATTCCTAAATTATTAATCTAATTCCTAAACTTCGTCTGTATGCTTGCTTCCTTCGGCTTTAGGAGCAATAGGTTTTACTTTTTCTTGTAACCATTGGAAAACGACATACAATACAGGAATATTAAACACTCCGATAATGGTTCCGATAAGCAATCCGAAAGCGGCTCCGGTAGCAATAGAACGGTTACCTACTTGTCCTACTCCGGTTGCTAATACCAATGGCATCAATCCTAAGATGAAGGCAAACGAAGTCATCAGAATCGGACGTAAACGAGCCTTAGCCGCATAGATGGCCGAAAGCGCAATGGTTTGCCCACGTCTTCTACCCTGAACAGCATACTCTACGATCAGAATCGCATTCTTAGCCAAGAGCCCGACGAGCATAATCAGAGCGATTTGGAAATAAATGTTGTTCTCTAATCCTGCTAATTTCTGAGCCCAATAAGCGCCCATCATACCGCCCGGTAACGAAAGAATTACAGCAAGCGGCAACAAATAACTCTCGTATTGAGCCGATAAGATGAAGTATACGAACACCAAACACAACACGAAGATGATTGCCGTTTGTGAACCAGCATTGATCTCTTGTCTCGAAAGCCCGGCAAAGTCGATTCCGTAGCTGGTCGAAAGGTTGTTTTGACTTACTTCCTGAATCGCTTTAATCGCATCACCGGAACTGTACCCCGGATTGGTTCCTCCCGAAATACTAGCCGAAGTAAAGAGGTTAAAACGGTCTACAGTTTGCGGACCATAGATTCGCTTCAAGTTCACAAATTGCGTAATCGGAGTCATGGTGCCCTCATTGGTTCGTACAAATATTTTATTCAAATCCTCTTGAGATGCCCTGTCTTTTGGCAAAGCCTGTACCATCACACGGAATTGTTTTCCGTAACGTGTGAAATCCGCTGCATAGATTCCTCCGATATATCCTTGTAGGGCAGAGAAGATGCTGTTAACAGAAACCCCGGATTGTTTTGCTCTCGGGATGTTCAATTCGATCTCGTATTGCGCATACGAAGTGTTGAACGAAGTTTGAGCATATTGAATTTCCGGACGTTTCATGAGCTCGCCGATAAATTGTCTTGCTACGCCATCAAATTCTTTCAAGTCTCCTCCGGATTTGTCTAGCAATTTCAAGTCAAATCCCGAAGATTGTCCGAATCCCGGAATACTAGGAGGCGAGAAGAAAATCATCTTACCTTCTGGAAGTTGTGAGGCAATTCCGAATAGCTTACCGATTACGGTTTGAATAGATGATTCTTCGCCTTTACGTTGTTCAAAAGGTTTCAGACGAATCATTCCCATCCCGTAGTTGGAACCTTGACCAGAAATGAAGCTGAATCCGGCCACCAGAGTGATTCCTTCGATTTCCGGAATTTGCATGGCCTGTTGTCTGAATTTCTCTTGGAAGGCTACCACACGGTCTCCGGTTGCTCCTTGGGGTAATTCGATATTCGCCATGATAAAACCTCGGTCTTCGCTAGGAACGAATCCGGTAGGCATGGTTTTGTTTGCAAAATAAATAAGTACTCCACACACTCCAAGGATAGCAAAAGTCACCCATTTGTGAGCAATCAAGAATTTGAAGCTTCTCGTATAACGAGTGGTCATGGCATCAAAAATACGGTTGAAGTGGAAGAAGAAACGCTTCATAAAGTTTTTCTTTTTCCCTTTTTCTTCTTCTTTATGTGGTTTTAGTAACAACGCACAAAGAGCCGGAGAGAGGGTAAGCGCATTAATAGCAGAAATACCAATGGCAACAATCAGCGTGATACCGAATTGTTGGTAAAATACTCCTGTGGTTCCTTTAATAAAAGTTACCGGAACGAATACGGCAGCCATTACCAAGGTGATAGACACAATCGCCCCCGAAATGTCATGCATAGTGCTAATCGCCGCTTTTTTACCCGAAAGATGAGTCTTTTCCATTTTGGCATGAACCGCCTCGACCACTACAATGGCATCATCTACTACAATACCGATGGCTAATACCAAAGCGAATAGCGTTAGTAGGTTAATCGAGAATCCGAATAGGTTCAAGAAAAAGAACGTACCAATGATAGATACCGGAACGGCAATAAGTGGAATAAGAGTCGAACGGAAATCTTGTAGGAATATAAACACCACCAAGAATACCAAGATGAATGCTTCAATAAGAGTGTTCACCACTTTAGAGATAGAAGCCTCCAAGAACTGGTTGGTGTCAAACATCACGGTGTATTTCAACCCTTCCGGCATGTTGCTTTCTATAGATTTCAACTCCTTTTTCAGGTTGGTAATAATCTCTTGAGCATTTGAACCCGGAGTTTGATACACAGCCATTGCTGCAGCAGGTCTCCCGTTGAAACGAGAAATTCCCGAGTAACTTTGAGACCCCATTTCAACCTTGGCTACATCTTTCAGATATAGCATTTGCCCGTTATCTAAAGCTTTGATAACGATGTTTTCGTATTGCTCTTGAGTTCTGTATTTTCCACTATAACGAATTACGTACTGAAAAGCCTCGGCATTGTTTTCTCCTAATTGCCCGGCAGCTGCCTCCAAACTTTGCTCGTTGATAACAGCTGTAACATCAGAAGGAACTAGGCTATAACTGGCCATTTTTACAGGATCAAGCCAAATACGCATCGAGTAGTTTCGCTGTCCGAAAGCACTGGCATCACCAACTCCGTTTATCCTTTTTAACTGAGGTACAACATTGATGTTGATATAGTTTTGAATGAAAGTTTGGTCATATTTTCCGTCGGTGTCATAAAACGAAACGAACATCAAAGCACTTTGGTTCTGTTTCTGAACCACAACTCCGGAACGCGTTACCTCTGCAGGCAACAACGGAGTGGCCCTAGCTACGCGGTTCTGAACGTTAACAGCCGCAATATCAGGGTTTACACCTTGCTTGAAAACTACGTTGATAGTAGCCGTACCGTTGTTAGTTCCGGTAGAGGTGATGTAATCCATGTCTTCTACACCGTTTACTTGCTCTTCTATCGGGATGATAACACTCTCCAACATGGTTTGAGCATTCGCTCCCGGATAGTTGGCAGAAATCTGAATAGTAGTAGGAGCAATGTCAGGATATTCCGTAACAGGCAAAACGGCAATTCCTAAACCTCCTAAGATGACTATAATGATTGAAATAACGGTAGATAATACCGGTCTTTCTATAAAGGTTTTTAGCATAACTGAAACGAATTAAAAAGTTGGTTTTACCGAATTGATCAAACTGTCCATATCGACTTTTTTCGGAAGAATAGGAGTTTGATTACGGAGTTTCACAATACCTTCTACCACGATGATATCGCCTTTTTCAACTCCGGATTTTACTATAGCTAATTTGTTTACACGGTCTTCGATTTCTACAATCGTAGCATAAGCTGTATCGTTTTTAACTTTATAAACATAGTCGATACCTTGTTGCTCATAGGTAGCAGATTCAGGAATTACAACTACATCATTATAAATTTTTGGGATTCTGATGCTACCGCTGTTTCCGTTGGCTAGGATTCCGGCCGGGTTAGCAAACTTAGCTCTGAACTTTATGGTTCCGGTTGCTTTGTCAACTTGTCCGGTTACGGTTTCGATTTTACCTTTTTCAGAATAAATCGTTCCGTTGATGAGCTCTAATTCTACCTCAGGGAAGTTTTTAAGCTTTTCCTCACGAGTTTTCCCCTCCGTATTATTCAAGAAGTCAATGTAGTCACTCTCGTTAAGCGCAAAGAACACATAAACATCTTCTGTAGTAGAAACTGTGGTGAGCGGAGTAGGGTCGTTAGGACTTACTAAAGCTCCTTCTCTGTAGTTGATAGCCCCTACATAACCGTCAATGGAACTTCTGATGTTCGCGTAATCGATATTTGCACGAATGCTGTTGTATGCACTTTGAGCTTGAGCCAATCTTGCTTTGGCGGTTTCGAGTTGAACTTTTCCGATAATGTTTTTTTCAACTAGCGGAATAAGTCTATCCACTTCAACTTGCGCTGCCTGAACACTAGCTAGAGCAGCACTTGCATCCTGACTCATGGCTTGGGTTTCGAGAGTGAAAAGAATTTGGCCTTTTCTTACCCTTTGACCTTCGTCAACTAAAACTTTGGTGATATAACCCGAAACTTTTGCTCGGATGGCACTATTGTTTGTACCCTCAATCATCGCCGGATAAGTGTCATAACCGATTACGGTTTTAACAGGTACTTCACTTACCGTAAAAGGTAACGCTCCCGGAGCTTGTTGTTGAGGAGCATCTTTACAAGAAACTAATAAAAGCATAGCACTTGCTATACTGAAAAAGGATTTATTGCTCATAATAGTTGGGTTTTGCTTTTAGTTTTAAAATGTTTTTCTTTTCTATGATTTGTAGGTCGGCTATGATTTTTTGAGTTAGCCTTTCCATTTCGATTAAGTGGGTTTTGAAAGCCTTGAGATTTTCCATAGCACATTGCTCCATAGCACATTGAGAGGTATTTTTGCTTTTGTAATCAATCATTTTTTCTACGAGTTGCTTTTCGAAAGCCATGTTTTTTAAAATACGGGTAAAGCGCTGACTAAAAGGAGCTGCTTTGAAGTATTTTTTTCGGTCTCCTTCTCGAGTTTCAAAATAGATGATTTCCTTTTGGAGTAATTCGTTTAAATTAGTAGATATAGTACTTTTGCTGGCACCTAAACGCTCTACGAGATATTCAAACGTAAGGCCGTCTTCGTTTCTATCCATAATTAAAACCGCCCAAATCTTGGCCCCGAGCGGAGAGAGGTTGTGGGAATTTTGAAAATGAATAGAAAGCATTTCTATCAATTCCTCTTTTTCTTGTATATTTCCTGCCTGCATGGATTAATAAAAATTACGAGCAGCAAAGATAGGAGGTTAGTTCGGTTTTGACCGAACTAAGTAATTTAAACTTTTGTTAATTTTTAGAATAGGTCTAAAAAAGAAAAGTCCTTCAAAACAAGGTTTTGAAGGACTTCTATGCGAGAGAAATAAAGAATTATTTTCTTTTTTCTTTGATTTTTGCTTTTTTACCAGTAAGTTCTCTGAAGTAGAAGATTCTTGCTCTACGAACTTTACCTTTTTGATTTACTTCGATTTTTTGAAGAGCTGGCATATTGATAGGGAAGATACGCTCAACACCTACAGAACCAGACATTTTACGAATAGTGAAAGTTTCAGTCGCTCCTGATCCTCTTCTTTGGATAACTACTCCTTTAAAGAACTGAGTTCTAGTTTTGTCACCCTCTTTAATTTCGTAATAAACTGTAATAGTATCACCTGCTGCAAAATCAGGGAAATCTTTTTTTGTTACGAACTCGTCTTGTACGAATTTTACTAAATTTGACATCGCTTTAGTTTTATAAAATTTAAGACCCGAACCAACATTCACGATTTTCGTCAGAGGTTAGTGCGGTGATGGTTATCAAAGATTACAGAGCAGCTACGTGTCTTGTAAGTTTTGATTTTAGGTTTGACGCTTTATTATCGTGAATCACGTTCTTTTTAGCAAGTTTGTCAATCATAGAGATAACAAGAGGTAGTCTCTCTGCTGCTTCAGCTTTATCAGTCGTTAGACGCAAAGCTTTGATAGCATTACGCGTAGTTTTATGCTGATATCTGTTAAGCACTCTCTTTTTTTCGTTGCTTCTGATTCTTTTTAAAGCTGACTTGTGATTTGCCATTTCTTTTTGTGAATTTTCTTTAAAAAATAATTTTTGTAGCCCGTAAGGGAATCGAACCCTTCTTACCAGGATGAAAACCTGGCGTCCTAACCGATAGACGAACGGGCCAAGCCTTGTAGTCCGTAGGGGAATCGAACCCCTGTTACCAGGATGAAAACCTGGCGTCCTAACCCCTAGACGAACGGACCATTGTTCTTTAGTTAAGCGAGTGCAAAAATACGACTATTTTTTATATCTGCAATACCTCTGGTGAAAATTTTTTAAAAATCTTTTCTGCACTCGAAAACTACTTAGTAGGCCTTAGCAAAAAGCACTCTTCCTTTAGAAGGTTTTCCCGTCAAGACACAGTTTCCTTCTTCTTGTTTTTGAGTCAAAGGGATACAGCGAATCGTGGCTTTGGTCAATTCTTTAATCTTTTCTTCGGTTTCTGTTGTGCCATCCCAGTGAGCCGAAATAAACCCACCTTTGTTTTCTAAGACTTCTTTAAACTCTTCAAAATTGTTAACTTCTGTGATATGAGTATCACGATATTGTAAAGCTTTATTGAATAAATTGTCTTGAATTTCGCTTAATAGGTTTTGAATATGGGCTACCACTCGGTCTTTAGCAACAATTTCTTTGGTCAAAGTGTCTCTTCGAGCCACTTCGAAAGTTCCGTTTTCTAAATCTTTAGGACCAAGAGCAATTCTAACAGGAACTCCTTTTAATTCGTATTCGTTGAATTTGAATCCCGGTTTTTGATTGGTTCTGTCGTCATATTTTACAGAGATGCCTAGTTTACGAAGTTCTTTCGTCAGTTTGTCTGCTTCTGCAGAAATAGCCTCTAATTCTTCGTCGCTTCTAAATATAGGGACAATTACCACTTGGATAGGAGCCAAGTTTGGAGGTAAAACCAATCCGTTGTCGTCAGAGTGAGTCATTATTAAAGCACCCATCAAACGAGTTGAAACTCCCCATGAAGTCCCCCATACGTATTCTAATTTACCTTCTTTGTTAGCGAATTTCACATCAAATGCTTGGGCAAAATTTTGACCTAAGAAGTGTGAAGTTCCTGCCTGAAGGGCTTTCCCGTCTTGCATCAAGGCTTCGATACAATATGTTTCTACTGCTCCGGCAAAACGTTCGTTTTCGGTTTTTACGCCTTTTATAACCGGAATAGCCATGAAATTTTCAACGAAGTCGGCATATACTTCAAGCATGGTTTTCGTCTCGGCAAGTGCTTCTTCTTGAGTTGCGTGAGCGGTGTGGCCTTCTTGCCACAAGAACTCAGCCGTCCTCAAGAAAAGTCGAGTTCGCATCTCCCAACGAACTACATTAGCCCATTGGTTAATCAGCAAAGGTAAATCTCGGTGAGATTGTACCCATCCTCTATATGTATTCCAAATAATAGCTTCACTAGTAGGTCTCACGATGAGTTCTTCTTCTAGCTTAGCATTAGGGTCAACCATGAGCTTTCCTTTGTTTTGCTCATCAGTCTTGAGCCTGTAGTGAGTTACGATAGCACATTCTTTGGCAAAACCCTCTGCGTTTTTCTCTTCAGCTTCAAACATACTTTTAGGTATGAAAAGCGGAAAATAAGCATTTTGATGTCCGGTTTCTTTGAACATCTTGTCGAGTTGAGCTTGTATTTTCTCCCAAATGGCATAACCGTAAGGTTTGATAACCATACAGCCCCTAACCGCTGAATTTTCAGCTAAATCGGCTTTTACAATTAGTTCGTTATACCATTTAGAATAATCTTCTGATCGAGTGGTAAGTTTCTTGCTCATATACGAGGGTATTTGGCACAAATGTTGTTGTTAAGTTAATTACAAAAAAAGTTCAGCAAAACTAACTATTTTTGTGATGTATAACAATAAGTAACCGTTTAAATTTGTTATAGGTATATTTCTTTCTTTTCATTTATAGGAATTTATGACAGATTTAAACCGATTAAAACCCCTAACGATATGAAAACTTTATGCTTTATCAAATCAAAAATAGCCTTTGTGGTGCTATCCTTAACACTAGGAGTTTTGATGGTTTCCTGTGGTTCATACACTAATAGTTCGTATTATGACAATGACGGCATTTATTCTGGTCGAAGTAATACGGCTCAACGTACAGAACTTCCGGAAGTCAAAGAAACACAGCCTGTGCAAAGCAGCTATTTTAGTCAATTCCAAGATATAGATTACATGCAAGATAACGGAGAACCTATAGGAATCTTTACTGATGTAGATACATATTACGGAGATGGTTCTTATTCCAGCGGTTATGCCGGGTGGGGTAACCAAACTAGTGATGTAACGGTAAATATTTACGGAGGTTCTTATTGGGGTTGGAACGGCTGGTATGGTTCTTATTGGGGTTGGAGACCCTATTGGGGCTGGTCGTCTTGGTATTATCCCAGCTACTATTTGAGCTGGAATTGGGGCTTCGGTTGGGGTTACTATGGTTGGGGTTACCCTTATTATTATGGATATTATCCGTATTACGGATATCATTATTACAATGTAGTCTATAATAACGGTCCTCGATCATATGGTACTCGCTCTGATTATAGAGGGAATACAAGAAATGTAATGAATACGAGAAGAGGTGCTTATGAAGTAAGAGGACGAGAAGTTCAAACTAATAGTACCAGAAACAATCAATTGAACACCACTCGTAGTAGTCGTTTTGATAACCGAAACTTAAATACAGGTACTAGAAACTCGACCATTAATACAAACCGAGGCAATAATAGCAACACTAGAGGAACGATCAATACGGGTAGAAACACCAATATCAATCAGAACGATAGAGGGACAATTAACAATAACAGAAATTCAGATTCAAATAGAACCAGAAATATAAACTCTGGTTCAGGCTCCAGCCGAAATTCTTCTTATGGAAGTGGAAGCTTTGGCTCTGGGCGTTCGTCAGGAGGTTCATCCGGAGGAGGGCGTTCGTCAGGAGGAGGAAGAAGATAATCAGAATCCTATGACTTTTACTTCCCACATTTTTAAGATTTAAAAAATTAAACCATGAAAAAGTATATCCTTTTGTCTGCGCTCGGAATAGCTTTAGGAGCTTCGGCTCAAGATATATCCGATGTGTTGCGCTATTCTCAATCCAATATTAACGGAACAGCTCGTTTTAGAGCTATGGGTGGGGCTTTTACTGCCTTAGGGGGTGATTTGTCAGCTATTTCTATCAACCCTGCCAGCTCGGCTGTATTTAATGACAATCAGTTTGGAGTAACACTTTCTAACTATAACAAGAAAAACGAATCTAGTTTTTTTAATACGTATAGGGATTCTAAAGAGACAGTGTTTGATTTGAATCAGGCAGGGGCAGTATTTGTTTTCTATAACGATGACCACGCAAGTCCTTGGCAGAAGTTTACGTTGGGAATTAACTATGATATTCAGAATAACTTTACCAATAACACTCTTGCTGCTGGCGTGAATCCATATCATTCCATCGGAGATTTCTTTTTGAATCAAGCCAATGGGGTAGCTCTAGAAAACTTGCAAACCCTTCCGAACGAAACAGCAGGACAACTCTATATGTACTTAGGTGAAAACTTCGGGAGTCGATATCAGAATGCCTTTTTAGGATATGATACATATATATTAGAAGCGGTTCAGAACTCCCCGAATAACACGGCCTATTACTCTAATATTCCCGCTGGAACTTATGAACAGTCAAGTTATGTAAGTTCAAAAGGATACAACGGAAAGTTAGGGTTTAATATAGCTACTCAGTATGATGATCGCTTTTATTTTGGCTTGAATCTGAATGCTCATTTTGTTGATTATAATACCGTCCATACTTTTTATGAAACGAACGACAACCCGTCTAATACCAGCGGGGAAACTATAAGAGAGGTTAGATTCAGAAATGAATTGTATACATATGGTTCCGGATTTTCGTTTCAATTAGGAGGTATTGCTAAACTAACTGAGGAACTTCGCCTAGGGCTGAGTTTTGAATCGCCTACTTGGTATAGATTGTTTGATGAAACTCGCCAGTCATTAAGAACGGTTAGAGAATCCACCACTACTCCGGCCTATTTTAACGATGGAATCATCAATGTTTATCCGGAATATAAAGTTCAAACGCCTATGAAGTATACAATAGGTGGAGCTTACGTATTTGGAAGTAAAGGATTAGTGTCTGTAGATTACGGTATAAAAGACTACTCTACAGCAAAGTTAAAGCCATCAGACGACCCATATTTTATTTCACAAAACGAATATATGTCTGAGGTTTTAAGTGTCGCCTCTGAAATTAGATTAGGAACGGAATGGAGAGTAAAAAACTGGAGATTCAGAGGAGGATATACTTATGAAGAAAGTCCTTATAAAAACACAAATATTATAGGTGACTTGCGACAATATTCCCTTGGTTTAGGGTATAATTTTGGAGCTACAAAAGTAGATTTGGCTTATTCTTCTGCAAAAAGAGAATATAACCAAAGTTTTTTCAATATAGGATTAGTAGAAGCTCCTAAACTCGATGCGAAGGTTAACAGTATTTTCTTAACCTTGTTGTTTGAATTGTAAGACCTTGTTTTGTAGTGGTTTAAAAGGTTGTTTTTGTTGATTAAATTGTTTAAAACAACTTTGTTTTTGCTCGCAAAACGCTTTTAAAAACCTGTACTTTTATAAAAGTATAAAAACCTTTTTTGCTTATGAATTGGAATCAAGAAGAAGAAGAAGATAACTATGAGTTGTCTCTCACTCGTTTTGAAGCGATGCTCAAGACGAATAAAGTTTTTTTCTTTGATTCAGAAGAGTTTGAGAATATCATTCTCTATTATTTGGATACGGGAAAAAGTAACATGGCAAAACAGGCATTAAAGCTTGGATTAGAGCAACATCCGCATTCAACAGAATTGAAGTTGGTGCAAGTCGAAATATT
This sequence comes from uncultured Flavobacterium sp., assembly GCA_964476555.1. GTDB lineage: Bacteria > Bacteroidota > Bacteroidia > Flavobacteriales > Flavobacteriaceae > Flavobacterium. The sequence continues at coordinate 22,639 of CAYZBA010000001.1, read as the reverse complement.
GATTTATGACAATAAACTTGATAAGGCAGACGAATTGTTGGATGAATTGGAGTTGATAGAACCTACAAACGAAGATATATATATACTTAGAGCTAATGTGTGTTCAAAAAGAGGAGCACATCATAAGGCTGTAGAATTCTTAACCCAAGCCTTAGAATATGCCGCTGAAGATACAGCCGAGATATATTCATTTCTCGGTATGGAATATCTTTTTATGGACGAGTTCGAAAAAGCAAAAGATAACTTTATCAAATGCTTAGAAGAAGACCCGCAAGATTATTCTACGCTCTATAACGTAGTGTATTGTTTTGACTTTTTGGAACAACACAGAGAGGCTATAGAATTCCTCAATTGGTTTATAGACGAAAATCCGTATAGCGAGGTGGCTTGGCATCAACTTGGCGTGCAACACTATGAACTGAAAGAATACGAACAAGCTATCAGAGCTTTTGAATATGCTATCGTAATTGATGAGTATTTTCTAGGAGCATATTTAGAGAAAGCAAAATCATTGGAGCATCTCAAAAGATATGAAGAGGCTATTGCTTGCTATAATTACACCATTGAGCTCGATGACCCGACTTCATTTGCATTACATCGAATCGGAAGATGTTATCACAAAATGGACAACAAAGAAATGGCTGTGCAATATTATTACAAAGCCGTTCAAGAAGACCCTTTGTTGGATAAGGCGTGGCTTTCGATTATTAACCTGCATATCGAAGACAAAAACTACCAAAAGGCACTACATTATTGTGGAAAAGCTCTAGATACGGATAAAGAAAATTATCAGTATTGGAAAAAGTATGCTCAAATCAATGAAGAACTCGGAGACATTAACGAGGCGCTGACAGGCTACGAAAAAGCCATGGAGCATGGCGATTATGAGCTAAACACTATTCTTGCTTTGGCCGATATTTATACGGAACTCAAAAACTACGAAGCAGCAGCTCAGTTGTTATTAGAGTCAAATAATTTTTATGAATACAACATTCAGATAGGCTATCGCTTGGCCGGATTGTATTTTACTATGGGGAGCAAAGACAATATAGTTACCGGTAAATATCACCTGATTCGCTCTATATGGTTGAGCGAAAGCGAGCTTGACTGCGGAATTCTAGAAGATTTATTCCCGAAGGTTTTTAAGAGAAGAGACGTACAACGAGTTATTAAGAGGAACTTTAAAAGTTTAGGCGAGAATAAAAAAGGATGGTTGTAATAATATGAGGATTTTTGGGCTAATAGGTAAAAACATCAACTATTCGTTTTCGGTAGCTTATTTTTCAGAAAAATTTCAAAAAGAAAGTATTACAGATGCTCTGTATAAGAATTTTGATATTCCTGAGATTACTTACTTTCTTCAAATCCTGAAAAAACACAAAGACTTGAAAGGTCTGAATGTCACGATTCCGTATAAACAAGAAATCATCCCTTATCTTGATAAACTCTCTCGCAAAGCAGAAGAAGTAGGAGCCGTAAATACGATAAAAGTTACAAAAAAAGGGAAATTAAAAGGTTATAATACCGATGTATATGGTTTTAAAAAGTCTTTAAAACCACTTTTGAAACCACATCACAAAAAAGCTTTAGTACTCGGGACAGGAGGAGCTTCAAGAGCTGTGATTTATGTTTTAGAAAAATTGGGTTTAGAGTATAAAATTGTTTCCCGAAACCCCATAGAAAATCAATTATCGTATGATGCTATCTCTCAAGAAGTGATGCAAGAATATACGATAGTGATAAACTGCACACCGCTAGGGACCTCTCCAAACACGGAGCAATGTCCGGAGCTTAATTATGACTATTTTACAGACCAACACTTGGCATTTGATTTAATATATAACCCTGCTGAAACAGCTTTTCTTCGAAAGGCAAAACAGCAGGGGGCCACTATTCAAAACGGATATCAAATGCTGATGTACCAAGCCGAAAAAGCTTGGGAGATCTGGAATAGATAAACTTATTTATTCTTTTTGGCTTTTATCATAGCCTCCAGCATATCCCACATTTCTTCTGGAATCGCTTCGAGTATATTAAATTCCCCGGCTCCTTTTAACCATTCTCCACCGTCAATAGTGATGACTTCTCCGTTGATGTAAGCTGAAAAGTCAGAAACCAAATACGCTGCCAAATTAGCTAATTCCTGATGATTACCTACTCTTTTAAGAGGAACTTTCTGAGCCAAATCAAATTTATCTTTTAGATCACCCGGAAGTAGCCTGTCCCACGCCCCTTTAGTAGGGAAAGGACCTGGGGCAATAGCATTGGTTCTGATTCCATATTTTGCCCATTCCACAGCCAAGCTTCGAGTCATCGCTAAAACTCCCGCTTTGGCCGCAGCACTTGGCACCACATAAGCAGAACCGGTCCAAGCATAAGTCGTGACGATATTCAGAATATTTGTGTTTTGTTGTTTCGTGCTAATCCAATGCTTTCCGAAAGCCAGTGTACAATTTTTGGTTCCTTTCAATACAATATCAATAATCGTATCAAAGGCATTAGCAGATAATCTCTCGGTTGGAGAAATAAAATTTCCGGCTGCATTGTTGAGTAGTATGTCTACTTTGCCAAAGGCTTTCAAAACCTCCTCTAACATGGTTTCTACTTGGTCATAATGACGAACGTCACACTGAACGGCAAGGCATTTTCCTCCTGTTTCGCTTTCCAATTCTTGAGCCGTAGTCTGAAGTTTTTCTAAATCTCTTGAAGTAACTGCTACTTGGGCACCAAGCTCCAGAAAATATTTAGTCATTGATTTTCCAAGTCCGCTACCTCCACCTGTTACCACAATTACTTTTCCTTTGAGAGCATCGTCTCTAAGCATTTTTTGAGAATAATCCATAAAAATAAAATTAGGTCTATAAAAGTATAAAACCCAAAAGAGCTACCGAAATTTTTACTGTTAATTGTTGAAGAGAAACACCTAAATATTTGTATAAAAAAAATCATTTATAGTGATGGGAAATAAAAGATTTTTTTTTACCTTTGTGCTTTCAAGAACAAAAAATAGATACAGTTATGTTTGACTTTCAACAATATTTAGGCTTTTTATTGTTTCTAACCATTTTTACAATGGGTTTTTGGTTGTTGCTCTTCTTAGCAGGATTTGCTTTTTATTGGGTAACAGGAACATCAATAGAACTTTTAAAAGAACGTAAAGCTAAAAAGAAAGCTGAGCAAGAATAAGAAGTCAACAGACTGATTACTACATTATGATTTTCTATTGCCAAGACCGTACATAATTTTCTTAATTATAAAATGAAAAATCCCATTTCTAAAGAGTGGGATTTTTTATATGGTTAACCATTCTAAATTATCGTCAATAAAAAATCCTGATAACCTATTTATCAGGATTTTTTGTTTTTTAGGATGTAATTCGGAATTAATACAAATCCGGATATTTTGTCGGATTCGCTTCGTTCATAATTGCATATACTTTTTCAAACACATCTTCTGAAGAAGGTTTAGAGAAGTAATCTCCATCGGTTCCGTATGCCGGTCTGTGGGCTTTAGAAGTCAGTGTTTGCGGTTTGCTGTCTAAGTATTGATAAGCGTTTTGCTCTTCTACGATTTGTTGTAGGATATAAGCCGATGCTCCACCCGGAACATCTTCGTCCACCACAAGCAAACGGTTGGTTTTGGCTATGCTTTTCACGATATCTTTATGAATGTCGAATGGCAATAACGACTGAACATCGATGATTTCGGCTTCGATACCCACTTCTGAGAGCTCTTTAGCCGCTTGCTCGATAATTCTCAAAGTTGAACCATATGAGACAATCGTGATATCGTTTCCTTCGCGGATAGTTTCTACCACACCGATAGGAGTTGTGAACTCGCCTAAGTTTTTAGGCATTTTTTCTTTCAAGCGATATCCGTTCAAACATTCTACTACGAGAGCAGGCTCGTCAGATTGTAGCAAAGCGTTGTAGAATCCTGCCGCTTTGGTCATATTTCTAGGAACCAACACGTGGATTCCGCGAATGGCATTCAGAATCATTCCCATCGGTGAACCGGAGTGCCAAATCCCTTCTAAACGATGTCCGCGGGTTCTGACAATTACCGGAGCTTTTTGTCTTCCTTTGGTTCTATATTGAAGGGTAGCCAAATCATCACTCATAATTTGGATAGCATACAGCAGATAATCCAAATACTGAATCTCTGCAATCGGACGTAACCCTCTCATAGCCATTCCGATTCCTTGACCTAAAATGGTTGCTTCGCGAATTCCGGCATCTGCCACGCGGAGCTCTCCGTATTTTTCTTGTAACCCTTCTAAACCTTGGTTAACGTCTCCGATATGTCCGGAATCTTCACCAAAGATTAAACTTTCAGGATATTTCGAGAAAATAGCGTCAAAATTATCACGGATAACGAGTCTTGCATCCACCAACTCTGCATTCTCATCATATTCCGGTTTTACTTCTTTTACAGAGAAAACATTTTTATCTGAATTCGAGAATAGATGCGAACTGAATTTAGGTTGGATTTTTTCTTTGTAATTGGCAATCCAATGAGCTAATTCACTATGAGAAGCTTCTCCAATTACAAGGCGCAAAGCCTTGCGAACTGCACTTAGAATTTCTTTGCGAATCGGTTCTTTGGAAGCTTTTAACTCAGAGATAAGACTTTCTATAAATACTTTGTTGGAACTGGTTGAAGCCGCTTTTTCAAGCAAAGCAATCGCTTCTTTTTGTTCTTCTTTTATAGGGTTCAGGTAATTGTTCCAAGCGGCTTTTTTGCCTTCTAATACTTGTTTTTTAACCTGTTCGTGTAATTCGTTTAATTCCTCCTCGGTGGCGATGTCGCTGGCAATCATCCAGAGTTTCATCTGGCGAATACAGTCAAATTCTGCCTCCCATTTCAAGCGTTCCTCGTTTTTATAACGCTCGTGAGATCCCGAAGTGGAGTGCCCTTGAGGTTGAGTAAGCTCTTGAACATGGATAAGTACCGGGATGTGTTTCTCTCTGGCAATATCAGCCGCTTTTTGATAAGTAGCTACTAAATCTGCATAATCCCAACCTTTTACGGTAAAGATTTCAAAACCGTTGGTTCCTTCTTCTTTTTGAAAGCCTTTCAGGATTTCAGAAATGCTTTCTTTGGTGGTTTGGTATTTGGCGTGAACCGAAATTCCGTAATTGTCATCCCACACGCTCATCACCATCGGCACTTGAAGTACTCCGGCAGCATTGATGGTTTCGAAGAACAACCCTTCAGATGTACTGGCATTTCCGATAGTTCCCCAAGCTACTTCGTTTCCGTTTACCGAAAAGTTGGTCGTGTCTATTCCGGGCACGTTTCTGTATATTTTTGAAGCCTGAGCCAGCCCTAACAAACGCGGCATTTGTCCGGCTGTCGGAGAGATGTCAGAACTGGAATTCTTTTGTTTAGTAAGGTTCTTCCAATTTCCGTTTTCGTCCAGCGAATGGGTAGCAAAGTGCCCACCCATCTGACGTCCGGCAGACATCGGGTCATAGTTGATATCGGTATGCCCGTATAATCCGGCAAAGAATTGTTCGATATTGAGTTGACCAATCGCCATCATAAAGGTTTGGTCACGATAGTATCCTGAGCGAAAATCCCCATCTTTAAAGGCTTTTGCCATTGCCAGTTGAGGAACTTCTTTTCCGTCGCCGAAAATCCCGAATTTAGCTTTACCGGTTAGCACTTCACGTCTTCCAAGCAAACTACATTCTCTACTGATTAAGGCTAATTTATAATCGTTGAGGACTTCGGTTTTAAAATCTTCGAAGGAAAGAATCTCTTTATTTTGTACTGTACTCATTACTATTGTATAAAGTGTAAACCACGCAAAGATAAGTATTAGCGACTTATTTTGCAAAGAAGATTTAAAGAGCTGTCTCAAACTATATAATTCAACTAAAAATATATTTAAGAATATCCAAAGTTTACTCTTCATTTTGCTAAATTTGCAGCGAGTTCTATAAAAACAAATAATTCCACAGATTATGGTAAAAGATTTATTCGAAAGAATCCATGAAAATAAAGGTCCGTTAGGAAAGTGGGCTTCACAAGCAGAAGGATATTATGTATTCCCAAAATTGGAAGGAGAGCTAGGACCAAGAATGAAATTTCACGGAAAAGAAATTCTAAACTGGAGTATAAATGATTATTTAGGATTGGCTAACCATCCTGAAATCAGAAAAGTTGACGCCGAAGCAGCTCAACAATACGGAGCGGCTTACCCGATGGGAGCCAGAATGATGAGTGGTCATACAGACATTCATGAACAGTTAGAAAGAGAATTGGCTGCCTTCGTTCACAAAGAAGCAGCATATTTGTTGAACTTCGGTTACCAAGGAATGGTTTCTATCATCGACGCTTTGGTATCTAAAAACGATGTAATTGTATATGATGTAGATTCTCATGCTTGTATTATTGACGGAGTTCGCCTTCACCACGGAAAGCGTTTTACATACAAGCACAATGACCTGGAGAGTTTCGAAAAAAACCTTCAACGTGCTACTAAAATGGCAGAAGAAACTGGCGGAGGAATCCTTGTGATTACTGAAGGAGTTTTTGGGATGAGAGGTCAACAAGGTAAACTGAAAGAAATTTGTGCTTTAAAATCAAAATACAACTTCAGATTATTGGTCGATGACGCTCACGGATTCGGAACTCTTGGAAAAACAGGAGCCGGAACAGGAGAGGAGCAAGGTGTTCAAGACCAAATCGATGTGTATTTCTCAACTTTTGCTAAATCCATGGCAAGTATCGGAGCTTTTGTAGCTGCGGATAAAGATATTATCGAGTACTTGAAGTATAACTTGCGCTCTCAAATGTTTGCAAAAGCGCTTCCGATGATTCAAACTATCGGAGCTCTAAAACGTTTGGATATGTTGCGTTCGATGCCGGAATTAAAAGCAAAGCTTTGGGAAAACGTAAATGCACTTCAAAACGGATTGAAATCAAGAGGTTTCAATATAGGAGATACTAATACTTGTGTAACTCCGGTATATTTGAACGGAAGTATTCCTGAAGCGATGATGATGGTGAATGACCTTCGTGAAAATTACGGAATTTTCCTTTCAATCGTAGTGTATCCGGTGATTCCAAAAGGAATTATCTTGCTTCGTATGATTCCGACGGCGTCACACACTATGGAAGATATCGAACAAACACTTGAGGCCTTCGAAGCAATTAGAGAAAAACTTACTAACGGAACTTATCTGAAAATAGCTTCAGAAAAAACTGTTGACGTAAGTTAAATTTTTTATAAACATCAGTACTTAGTCCTTAGTGCTTAGCCTTTTTAAGGCTTCGGACTAAGGACTAATAAATAATACTCACACCCCATGATTACGATTGCCATAGACGGATTTTCTTCGACCGGAAAAAGTACCATTGCCAAACAATTAGCAAAACACTTAGGCTACGTATATGTAGATACAGGAGCAATGTATAGAGCTGTGGCTTTGTATGCTTTGAACCAAGGTTTTATTGGGGAGAATTTTTTCGAAGTAGAAAAACTCGTGGCAAATTTGGATAAGATCGAAATTTGCTTTAAATACAATCCTCAAACAGCTATTTCTGAAACGTATTTAAACGGAGAAAATGTAGAAAAAGAAATTCGCTCTTTCGAAGTCTCAGGTTACGTGAGTAAAGTAGCCGAAATCTCTGAAGTTCGTGCTAAACTCGTGAAAGAGCAACAAAAAATGGGGAAAAACAAAGGTATCGTGATGGATGGCCGCGATATCGGAACTGTTGTTTTTCCGGATGCAGAGCTTAAGCTTTTTATAACTTCAAAACCGGAAATCAGGGCACAACGACGTTTTGAAGAACTTACAAATAAAGGAGAACAAGTATCCTTTGATGAAGTTCTCGAAAACGTAAACCAAAGAGATTACATAGACACTCACAGAGCCGATTCTCCGCTCAAGAAGGCAGATGACGCCATCGAAATCGATAACTCTTACTTGACCAAGGAACAACAGTTTGAAGAGATATTGCGATTAGTTAAAGAGCGTTCTGACTTGAATTAAGGGTTTCATACAGCTCCCCTTTACTGATTGAAGCTCCTTGTTTGATTAGGTTGAAAATTTCTTCGTTTCTGTCTTGTAATACTTTCTTTCCTTTTCGAATTTCTATTTGGTCAGATTGTAAATTTTCAGACAACCACATTAGCCCATCTTTGTTTAAAAAGTCAATAGATTGATCTAAGGCAGAAATCACTATAGATTCCGCTTCTTTCTCGAAAAAACGGAATAAGAAAATGTGGTTTTTTGAAAAATGCTCCAGATATTCTGTTTTGTTTAAAGCGCCTTCCCAAATCAAATCAGAGAAAACATCCAGTTCTTGTTCGGCTACTTCAGGCTTTTCAGCTTTGAGCTTTTCCCATTCTGCCTTATCAATGCTCTGAGAAGCCAAAAAACGAGCAAATTCCAAATGAAGTTCTTCAAATTGTTCTTTCGTAAGTCGAGTATATTTCATGGTAAACGTATTTTTATACAGAAAAGCCTCCCCAAAAAAAGGGAGGCTCTTCCGCCTTAAAACTTATAATTATGAAAAAAACTATTTATTATTGCGTAGCAATTATTGTTCTGCAATAATTTCGTATGGTAATTCTACGATAACATCTCTGTGAAGACGGATGCTAGCAGTATACTTACCTGTTCTTTTTACAGTTCCGCTAGTGATGAATTTTCTGTCGATTGAGTGACCGGCTTTTTCTAGAGCTTCAGCCAAATCAATGTTTGTAACAGAACCAAAAAGTTTATCACCACCTGCTTTAGCAGTAATTTTAATGTCAAGTCCTTTAAGAGCCTCAGCAACTTTTTTAGCCTCGTCAATTAGTTTTTGCTCTTTGAAAGCTCTTTGTTTTAGATTTTCTGCTAATACTTTTTTAGCAGACGGACTAGCGAAAATTGCCATTCCTTGAGGAATCAAATAGTTACGAGCATAACCTGGTTTTACAGTTACGATATCGTCTTTGAATCCTAAATTTGGTACGTCTTGTTTTAAAATGATTTCCATTGTTGTTGTCCTTGTATTGAGAAGTTAGGTTCTGCAAAAGGCAGAAACCAACAACTGAGTTTATTAATTATTTCAATAAATCTGCCACATATGGCATAAGTGCCAAGTGACGTGCTCTTTTAATAGCTACAGATACTTTTCTTTGGTATTTCAAAGAAGTTCCTGTTAAACGTCTTGGAAGGATTTTTCCTTGCTCGTTTACGAATTTCAAAAGATAGTCAGGATCTTTATAGTCGATGTATTTGATACCTGCTTTTTTGAAACGACAGTATTTTTTTTGTTTGTTTGTGTCTATGTTAAGCGGAGTTAAATATCTGATGTCTCCACCTTTTTTTCCTCCTGCTGATTGTTCTACGTTTGACATAATTAGTTTGATTTAGATTTAAGTTTTTCTCTTCTTCTTTCAGCCCAAGCAACAGCATGTTTGTCAAGAGCTACAGTAAGGTAACGCATTACTCTTTCGTCACGTTTGAATTCTGTTTCGAAATCAGCGATTACATCACCTGATACTTGGAATTCAAACAAATGATAAAATCCACTTTTTTTGTTTTGGATTTCATAAGCTAGCTTTTTCAAGCCCCAGTTTTCTTTTGCAATCATTTTTGCCCCTCTGGAAGTAAGAAAATTCTCAAATTTGCTTACTGTTTCCTCTATCTGAGCCTCAGATAGAACGGGATTTAAAATGAAAACAGCTTCATAATGTTTCATACTAATATTATTTATGTGTTTAATTGAGGGTGCAAAAGTAATCATTTGATTTTAAACTCCAAAACTTTTTTAGAATTAAAATTACTATCTTTGCACTCAGTTTGCCTATGAAAACAAAAGCTCAACAAATAAGTGTTTTTCTGCTTGGGATTTTCCTATTCGTAATAGGATTTCAATCCCTTCACGTTGTGGAGCATTTTCAGCAAGACAACCAAGAGCACAAATGTACGACACATAAACATACTTCAGAAAAAGAAGATTGTTCTATTTGTGATTTTACCTTTAGTGCAGCTACCGATGTAGCTGTTTTATCCTTTGACAGTTTTCAACTACTTCCTATAAATACTAAGTTAGCAGTCACCCCTAATACTGTATTCTCTACAACTTATGTAGAGTATTTTTCCCTTCGCGCACCACCTGTATCTTAATGATTCACTGAGTTTTTTTCAATAATCATTTAAGATAACAAAAATGCGATTATACATTTCGATTGCTTTTTTGCTCATCGGATTTTTATCACATCCCCAATATTCTCTTTCCGGGAAAATTACAGATGTAAGTGGAAATCCATTAGCGGGAGCACTCATACGATTAGGAAACACCCATACTTTTTCTGATGCCAAAGGCGATTATACTGTTTCAGGCTTAAAAGCTTCTGAATATAGGCTACTCGTGTCGTATTTAGGCTTCATTCCATTCGAAGAAATATTAAATATGACTGCAGATAAACAGCTGAATGTTGTTCTGCAACAAGATAATAGCTTGCTTGAAAACATAGAGATTCACGGCGTAGTAAAACAAGTAGAAAACAAACAATCAATTGGCAGTAACGTTATTTTGAAGAACTATTCGGGTTCTTTGATACAGTCTCTCGAGAATGTGGCGGGAATTAATGCGATGACGATTGGTTCGGGAGCTTCTAAACCCATTATCAGAGGATTTGGATTTAATAGGGTCGTGGTGGCTCAAAACGGTAACAAACACGAGGGGCAACCATGGGGAGCAGACCATCAGCTAGAGATAGATGCTTTTACGGTCGAACAGGTTGAGCTTATTAAAGGAGCCGCATCCATCGAATACGGTAACGAAGCTATAGGAGGTGTTTTGAACGTAAAAAATGATGTGATTCCTAATGAAAATAGCTTTTCAGGAAAAGTTACTCTGTTTGGAAAGTCCGTAAACAATGGTGTAGGAACAGCTCTCGATATTAGAAAACGAGATAATAAGTTGTTCTATAAGCTTAAAGGCTTTTTTACTGATTTCGGAGATTTTAACATCCCGACAGACACCATTATTTATTTAACCCGAAAAATCCCGACTTACAATCGAAGACTCAAGAACACTGCGGGTACTGAGTGGAATGCTTTGGGGCAAATCGGATACGTGTCAGAGAATTATCAAACGATTGTTACGCTGACTAATAACCGAAATAAAACCGGATTTTTCCCAGGTTCGCACGGAATTCCTGATCTGAATCGACTACAAGACGATGGCAATTCAAGAAATATTGGATATCCGTATCAGCAGACCAATCACTTTACGGCTCATAACTCTCATAAATGGAAATTTTCAAAGTCAGACTTTAGTATTGATGTGGCTTATCAGGCCAATCACAGACAAGAAATCAGTGAATTTCATACGCATTTCTCTAACCAAACCCCACCTGAAAAAAATCCGGATGTAGAACTTGATTTTAATCTTCATACGATTAGCTCGAATGCGAAACTTCGATATTATTTCGATGAAAAACATCATACGGATTTTGGTGTTCAACTTCAATATCAGGCGAATTCGATAAAAGGCTATAATTTCTTGCTCCCGGAATATAAAAGGAATAATTATGGCGTTTTCGGTTTGCATCATTTTCGTTTTTCAGATAAACTTCGATGCAATGCAGGAGTTCGATTTGACTTTTCAGACATTACTATAAAAGAGTATTTCGACCCAATTTTGTATGAGTATTTGATTGATAGAAATTATACTGAAAATCTGGCTTCTCATTATGCTTTGCGAAGCCCGGATTTGAAAAGGAATTTTAGCAATTTCAACATGAAAATTGGAATTTTATACAGTTGGAATCCGTATTTAGATTTGGCTTTGAATACCGGAAGCAGTTTCCGAAACCCAACAGCGATTGAGTTGGGAGCCAACGGAATTCACCACGGCGCTTTCCGACACGAAAAAGGAAACCCGGAATTGGATTCTGAAAAAGGTTACTCTGTCGATTTTGAAATTCGATATAAAAAAGGAAAGATAGGTTGGAATGTGAGTTCTTATTTGTATTATTTCTCGAATTATTTGTTCCTAAAGCCTACAGGAGAATTTTCGGTTTTGCCACATTCGGGCCAGTTGTATGAGTTTTCGCAAACCAAAGCCTTTCTGACAGGTTTTGAAGTAGAAAACACGTTGGAAGTCAATCGTTTTTCAACCGAAATCGCTTTGGAGTATATTTATAATAGACAAATTGGGCAGAACTACCCGCTTCCGTTTACTCCGCCTTTGAATGTTTTTACTAAACTAAATTATACCATTTTAGATGATACTAAGGTTTTCCTAAGCGGAAAATATTTTGCTGCACAAAAACGCATCGCTCAAAACGAAGAAATTACGAAGGCTGCTTCTCTATTTAATTCGGGAATTTCGTCATTACTATCACTGGGAAAAACTCAGCTGGAAGCAACACTTATGGTGCAAAACATTTTTGATACCCGATATTATAATCACACCAGTTTTTATAGAGCTCTGGAAATTCCCGAGCAAGGAAGAAACATACAGCTCATGTTTAGTTACACGTTTTGAAAAATAAGAAATGTAAAATAAAAGGGCACAGAAAGTTTTTATTCAACAGAATAGGAGCGATGTTGTTGTTTGTGGTGTTTGGGTTGCCACAAGCCAACAATGCTTTACACTATTTTGTGATAGAACATCATCTCGAAGTTTTTGACTCCGATACGAAACAATTCCATAAAAACCACAAAACCCATGATTGTGAACAGAGTATTTATAAACTTCCGTTTACGGAACTTTTTGATTTTGGTTGTTCAGAACTTAAGAAATGTGTGATTTTCCAAGAAGTAGAAACTCCTTTATATAAGATGTTTTATAAAAATATATTCCTTGAAAACATCCAAAACAAAGGTCCGCCTGTTGTTTTCTAATCCTTGTTTAGACAATACCACAAACCTTTATTAATTAAAAAAATATACATCATGAAAAACATAAAGTTTATTACCGTTTTGGCTGTTGTAACAGCTTTATTTACAGTATCTTGTTCTGATGACGATTCCAACAAAGATACCCAAAAACCAACAATTACATTGATAACACCTCAAGACGAACAAGTGTTTGAAGCAGGAGAGCAAATTCATGTTCAAGCTAACTTTACAGACAATGTAGCTTTGGCATCTTATAAAATAGACATTCACTATGCCGGAGATGGTCATCAACATAGAACTTTGTCGGAAGATGAGAATCAACAATGGGCTTATGAAACTACAGGTTCGCTTTCGGGAACTTCAGATACGATACATATAGATATTCTTATTCCGACAGACGCCGAAGAAGGTCATTATCACTTCGGAGTATATGCGGTCGATGCTTCCGGAAATCAGCAGGTTGTGTGGAGTGAAATAGAAGTTCATAATCATGTAGATGAATAAATGAATTATTTTTCGCATACCTGTTTGGCTAAATTTTTGCTGCTAACCAGGTATGTTTTTGATTTGGCGTTCTAATTTAGAAGTTCTAAATTTGTCAAAATCAACGGTTACTTTTTCTCATTAAAAACCAACTGTAATGAACAAAAAGCCTACTTTTAACCGACCACCTAAAGATGATTTTTTTAAAAAACTAATAAAAGAAGTACAAGAAGACATACTCAAAGACAAGTCTATACAGCGAAAAAGCATAGCTAAAGCTTTGGGAATGTTGACTTTGTATTTTGTTTTTTATGGCTGCATTCTCTATTTCGGGAATTCGACACCGCTGCTCTTCATGTTTTATATACTGATGGGCTTGTCGATGATTGTCATTTTTGTGAATTCTTTTCATGATGCCGCTCATAATGCCGTTTTCTTTTCAGAAAAACAAAATCGCTTGTTTTGTTATGTCCTTGAACTTTTCGGGAGTAACAGCGAAATCTGGATCAGAAGACATACGGCCTTACATCACCCATATCCCAACATTCAGGATTGGGATTGCGACATCAAACAAAGTGATGTGGTTCGTATTTTCCCGAATAGTCCATGGTATAAATTCCATCGTTACCAACACGTGTATATGTGGTTTTTATACCCGTTTTATACGCTTATCTGGCTCTTTAGTCGCGATTTCAAAGACTTTTTCGGAACAAAAGACAATTACTTAAAACGCATTTATACCATTCCAAAAAAAGAATACGTAAAACTATTTGTAGCTAAGTTATTTAATATATTTTATATGTTGGTGATTCCGTATTTGGTTTTAGATCAAAGTTTCGGAACCATCTTTTGGGCTTGGATAGTGATGCATTTGAGTTCGAGTATGTTCGGAGTGGTAGCTTTGATTTCAACGCATGTGGATGAAGATGCGATTTTCCCGGTTGTCCCGGAAGACGGACAAATGGGAACGACTTGGGCATACCACCAAATGTTAGTGACTAAAGATTTTAGTGCCGGACATCCGGTCGCAGATTTTTTGTACGGAGGCTTTACACATCATGTGGCTCACCATTTGTTCCCGACAGTAGGACATTTATACTACCCGAAAATTACCCCTGTTATTAGGAAATATGCGCAGGAATACGATTTGCCGTATAAATGCTATCCTGTCCTAAAGGCGATTCGCTCGCATTTTGTGCTCCTAAAAAATACAGGAAGAGGAGGTAGTTCACACTCTATTTTTAAGGCAAGAGAGTTGTAATACGTTTTAGAATTCCTTTTTTGTAAAGGAATTATTTAGTGGTGAAGCCGAAATTCTAATCGGAATTGATTAAATTTGCGTTCTTTCAAAAATCAAATTCCTTTCATGTCAAATATTATTCAGCTACTTCCGGATCATGTTGCCAATCAGATAGCAGCAGGTGAAGTCGTGCAAAGACCTGCCTCTGTGGTAAAGGAATTGCTGGAAAATTCCGTGGATGCCAAAGCAACCGATATCAAACTCATCGTCAAAGACGGAGGTAAATCACTAATTCAAGTGATTGATAACGGAGCCGGAATGAGTGTTACGGATGCTCGACTTTGTTTTGAAAGGCATGCAACCTCCAAAATCCGAATAGCAGAAGATCTTTTCGCATTGCATACAAAAGGGTTTAGAGGAGAGGCCTTGGCCTCAATTGCAGCTGTTGCCCACGTGGAGTTGAAAACCAGACAAGAACAGGACGAGTTAGGAACACATATCGTTATTGAGGGAAGTAAATTCGTTTCTCAAGACGTAGCAGTGTTGCCTAAAGGAACGTCATTTTTAGTAAAAAACCTCTTTTTTAATATCCCGGCCCGAAGAAATTTCTTGAAGTCAGACACGGTCGAAATGCGACATATTATTGACGAATTTCAACGAGTGGCCCTGGCTCATCCGAAAATTAGTTTTTCGCTTTTCTCGAACGGAAACGAATTATTTAACCTTCCGGCCTCTAACCTAAGACAGCGTATTGTCAATATTTTCGGAGGAAAAACCAACGAAAAACTGGTTCCGATAAACGAACAAACTGAAATTGTTACTCTTGAAGGGTTTATCGGAAAACCTGAGTTTGCTAAGAAAAACCGAGGCGAACAATTTTTCTTCGTAAATGACAGATTCATAAAGAACAGCTATTTGCATCATGCGGTTATGAGTGCTTATGAAGGACTTTTGAAAGAAGGTGTTCAGCCTAGTTATTTCATTTACCTTCAAGTACCTCCTCATACACTAGATATCAATATTCATCCGACTAAAACCGAAGTGAAATTTGAAGAAGAACAAGCGTTATATGCTATTTTGCGCTCTTCGGTAAAACATAGTTTAGGACAATTTAATGTGGCTCCGGTTTTGGATTTTGATAAGGATGCTACACTGGATATACCATATCATTACAAAGACAAAGAAACGGAGTTCCCAACCATTCAAGTTCGTGCTGATTTTAATCCGTTTCAGCAGGAAACAAAACCAAAGTCATCATATACTACCTCATCAAACTCTTCTTATAAAAAGAGTACTGCAAGTTGGGAAGGCTTGTATACGGGATTAAAGGAAGAAAAAATCACTCACGAACCTGTTTATGAACCTATGATAGAACCGGAAAGCGAGCAAATTTTAGGTTCGCTTTTTGACGAAAAAGAAGAAGAAAATTCGGTAAGGACTTATCAAATCCACCGGAAATATATTGTGAGCCCAATTAAGTCCGGAATCGTGATAATTGATCAACAAAGAGCTCATGAGCGAATTCTGTATGAAGAGTTTTTGAGAAATATTACCTTATCTAAAACACTAACTCAAAAGTTACTATTCCCGATTACGTATTATTTTTCGGGTTACGAAATCGCATTGCTGAAAGAGCTTCAGCCTGTTTTAGAACAGATTGGGTTTGAGTTTGAAAGCATCGAAAAAGATAAAACGGTATTGGTTGGTTTACCAATTGATATCAACGAAAAACAAGCACAAAAAGTGTTTGAAGAATTAATCGCTGATTTAAAAGAAGGTGTCCCTGAGAGTGGATTCTGTCAAAACGATAGCATAGCTAAATCATTGGCGAAAAGCCTGGCCGTTAAAAAGGGTACTTTGCTTACAGAAAAAGAACAAACCAATATAGTGGATGCTCTTTTCGCTTGTAAAGAGCCAGATTATTCACCTTTCGGGAAAACCACTTTTATCACCATGAAACTCGAAGAGTTGGATAAAAGATTTTAGAGAAAGTCTTTGTCAAAACTCAGAGGAAGTAAATTCTCTAAAGAATCCGATTTGTAAATCTCTCCGGTTTCTCCCATAAAATAAATCTCAATAGGAGTAGTTTGCTTCTGCTCGTATTCCGAAATGCTTTGCCTGCAAGCGCCACAAGGTGGAGTAGGCTTTTGAGTCGGGTGAATATCAGAAGTAGCTGAAATCGCAATCTTCAGAATCTTAGCATCAGGATACAAGCTTCCGGCCTGAAAAACAGCTACTCGCTCCGCACATAATCCTGACGGATATGCAGCACTCTCTTGATTGTTGCCCAAAATGATTTCACCGTTGTCTAACAAAACCGCTGCACCTACTCGAAACTTCGAATAAGGAGCATAGGCCTTCTTGCGGATTTCAATAGCTTTTAGCATTAAATCATGAGTCTGTTGGTCTAGCTCATTGATAGACTCAAAAACTGAAAATTCGGTATGGATTGTTATTTTTTTCAAGTGTAAAATCAAAGTTTAAAGTTTTACGAAAGTTACGAAAAAAGATAAAAAAACCACAAATACTCAGGTGGGTATTTGTGGTTTGTTATAGTGATTTTAAATGCTAATACTCATCATATTTGTCACCAAAGTTGAATGTAAGAGAAAAACGAAGGGTATTCTCTAGTGGGTTTTGCACTTTTGAAGTTGACATCAAATAAGAAACATCAATTTTCATAATGTTGTATTTGAAACCGGCTCCCAAAGTAAAATACTTTCTCGCTCCTTTGTTTTCGTGCTCACTAAAATATCCTAAGCGTAGCGCGAAAGACTCTTGATACATATATTCTACTCCGGCTCCTATAGTGAACTCTTGTAATTCTTCTTTGAGCCCGCCCGGAGCATCTCCGAATGATTGAAATACGCCGGAAACCCAATTCGTTTTTTGATAATCGTCATAGGCTTGAGCAATTTCGTTTGCTGTCATTCCTTCTTCATATTGCGGAGTCGGAACAAGGAGTTTGGTTGTCTCCAAAGTGAATCCGATAGTGTTGTATTCATCCATGATGAAATCAAACCCTGCTCCTAATCTCAGGTTTGTAGGTAAAAAGTTCGAGCTGAATTCATCATTGTCATAGCTCAATTTAGGACCCAAGTTCTGAATGTTGAATCCGGCTCTCCAACGACCGTCGAAATCACTATAAGCAATTTGCTCTGATTGATAATATCCCGCGATATCCACAGCAAAAGTATTGGCTGCCGAAGCATCCGAATAAGCATCCGGAATTTTTAAACCAGAACGAATGTATCGAGCCGCAACCGCCATTGCATATCGTTCGCTTAGGCGAAGAGAATAAGAAAGGTCTAGGGCTAATTCGCTAGGACTCACGGTTCTTCCTGGATCGTTAGGACCTTCTGTAAGCACAATATCTCCTAACCCAAAATAACGCAAAGTAGCAGCCGCAGCACTACGTTCGTTAAGTCTGTAATAATATCCTAATTGTCCTAGGTTTATGTCGTTTACAATTTCAGTTAAGTAAGGGGTGTAGCTCAGAAAGACTCCTTGTTCGTCAAGAGAGAAAGCAAATTTTGCCGGATTGTATTGCTGAGAAAAGGCATCTGCAGTAGTGGCTACTCCCACATCTCCCATACCCGCAGCACGAGCATCGGCCGGAATCAGCAAAAATGGAACAGCTGTTGTAATTACTCTTTCTTGAGCCAAAGAACTTTGAAAAGCTAATAAACAAATAAAAAATAAACCGATTTTCTTCATATTCATATTTAATTTTACTTCTGTGTTGCCCTATATCGACTAGCAACCTGCAAATATAAGATTCTAACTTAAAGTATAACGAGTTTTTCGTATTTTTCTGTCTTTTTTCCGCTAAAAGTTGATTTGACGGTGAGTTTGTATATGTAAACTCCTTTTCCGATTCTATCACCAAAATCGTCTTTACCATCCCAAGTGATTTCTCGAGAAAGAAAACCTTCGGTTAGAATCGTGCGGTTAATGCTACGAACCACTTTTCCGGTAACGGTCATGATTTGAACTTGCACTTCCAAAGGTTCAAAAGGTCGGTTGTGAGAGAACCAAAATTCCGTATAGTTTACAAAAGGATTTGGGTAATTCAATACGTTTTCCAGTTTGATTTTGTCATCTCCAACCACCACAAATTGAATTTCGGCCGTAACCATATTGTTGTATACATCCCAAGCTTTAAAAGTAATGGTGTGTAATCCCGGAGATAAATTTCGGAACGGATAAGAAATTTTTCCCTTTTTGTAATTGTCTAATTCTGTTTGATAATAGTCGTTTAAGATGTACGGATTGGTTTCGTCACCATCCAAAATAGCTACCATGTCATGCCCGATTCCTCCGGCAGTGTTCATCCCGTTTTCGTCTTCCAGAAAAGCCAAGAAAATAGGAGAGTCATTGGTAATTCCGCCCGAAATAAAATTTGTATCGTTCATGTAGAGCTTTACGGTTGGAGGTGTGTTGTCTATCGGAGCGTTTTCGTTGATGCCCCCTACTTTAATTTCATCAGAGAACCCACTTTGATCTTCTAGATTAGGGAAAAGTCTTTTTGCATAAAAACTAATTCTCCCATTGCCTATCGGAATTCGAATATCTCTAGGAACTACAAAACCGAATTCGAACCTTCCATTTGTAACAGAAGCATTCCCCCTAAAAATGGTTTCTCCTAACACTTCAAAATCCATAGTTACGAGTTGACCGTTGTTCATGTAACCGTCATTACCTAAAGTGGTGCGGTTAATTTTCTTGTCAAAAATCTGAACGGCAAGTTCTCCATTATAATTAGACAACAATTGTCCGGTTTCTGTTTGAATAGCTCCTTTGAGTTTTACGTAAGACAAGGCCTCTAGGCTTCCTGTAAATTCATGAAAAGGAATGTCGTTTACGTGAGTTAAGACTACTTTTGGTTTTGGGATGGCCAATTGGAGTGCCGGGTCACCAATACAAGCTACCATGCGAGTACCTGTAATATATCCATCGTTTTTGGCTAATCGCAAAGCTTCACCTACGGTTGGATAAGGTAAACCTTGATAGCTGCCATAAGAAAACAATACTTCTCCTAATTTAATATTGAAGTTTTCTGCTGTTGAAATTCCGATTTGACGAGTAGTGGTAATCATATTTACCGTGCCACCTTGTGGGTTCCAATACACATATTCCCCTGCTGTCGGGTGCAACGGATTGTCAAACTTTGTAAATTCACACGTTACTGTGGTGAAAAGAGGATATTTATAACGATTAGACAAGTTTTGCCCGTCTGTTGCTTCAAATATTCGCTCATGAGCTAGCCCTCCTTCGCCTCCATGTCCTAAGTAATTAAACATAAGAGAACCGTATTCAAAAGCGCTGATAATGTCTCTTCTGGCCTGAGGATAACGAGCGCCTCCGGAAGATGTTTCTTGAACATAAGCATCCGTATAGATTTTGTTTACGTTAAAAAAAGGTTTATTGGCTTGAATAGCATCAGCCAACTCATTAAGTTTAAATTGTAACCCTACGTCACTGCCTCCATCAATGTCATCGGCAATTAGTGTGATATTGTTTCGCCATCTTCCATAAGATTTTTCGTCATAATAATCAAAAACCTTTTGAATCATTTCTTCTGCTTGTTGCGTAGTGCTTACGAGCATTCTCCCTACTGCAACATCAGCTTTGTCACTCGCAAGCATTGAACCTTCGCTATCATCCATCATTCCAAAATAATCATCAGAACAGTAGTAGGTGATTACATTGAAAGTATTAGGACCAGTTCCGGAATTTTTTATATAGTACTGAAAAATAGGAACAATATTCGTGTTGCCTTGAATTCTATTTTTAAAGTCATACGAAGCATCTCCGAATAAGTTTAGATATTTTACTCTTTTTTCGGGAGTAGATGCATTGTGATACACATACCTTACGAAGTTTCTGATAGCTCCTATATCCTGTTTCCCGGAAGAAAATTCATGATAAATATTTTCTAAGTTCACCACTTTAACGACTAACCCTGAATTGCTCCTATGGAAAGAAGCTAATTTTTCGGCTTGAGCATTCAAAAAAGCCGGAGTAATTATTAGGTAATCAATATCAGTGAAAGCCCCTTGATTGTTTTTAAAGATAGTCCCTTTTAAATTTTGATTGGTTACCCTCGAGTTTTGCTCACGGCTAGGAGTATAATAGTCAGAAGGTTCTACCACCACATATTTACGGATTTCTCCCATATGAGCTTTTAGACTCATGGTACTACCACCTTGATTCTCTTTTTTAGTTACGTTATAAATATCCGAAACATCCCAAATCTGAGTGATAGAGTTCGTGTTAGAGAGTTGATATGCTATTACTCCTGTGTCTGAGGCAGCTTCTTCGTGTTGAAATAGAAACTGCTTGCCTGTACCTTTGAGTTGTCTTCGAGCAGTAAGAGCAATATAATCTAAATAGCCGTTTAGAGTAGGAACTCCATTATTATTGAAATTTACAGTGATGGATACAGAATTCGAAGTCGATGTAAAGGTAGTATTTAAAGCCATTTCCTTTCCTAATATATCAGAGTTTGGGCTTCCGTTCGGGAAAATTAATGTTCCAAATTCTGTATTGTTGGCTTTAAATTTAAAGGATGCGCCTAAGTTGTTATTGATGGCCGTTACAATTCTTGCCTTTATGGGTACAGAGGTAACTAAATTAGGAAAATCAAATTGAAAGGTCTGTTCGTTTTGAACGATAAATTGCTCTCCGAACCATTTTCTGCCTAAATAAGCAAAATTGTAAAGGTCTTTTTCGTGAAATTGATAATCGTCAAACTCTGAAACCGTTAGGGTAGGAGCTTCTGTAGGTTCTACTATATCAGTCATCCGTTTTCCGTTTTCAAAGCCATTGGCCGTAATATAATAATAGCTTCTGTCACTATATATGTTAACGTGAGTGTCGGTTTCACTGTTATATGTATCTACTCCTTCCGCATATAGCAAAATATAGTCCTGATTGTCAAAACTCCCATCATTTTCTCCAATGACTTGAATGGCTACTTCTTGAAGATCAAACGGATAAGGCTCATTGTTTTTGAGAGGAAGCATCCGCCCCCCGTTACCATAAATTTTAATTTTTCTAGGATCTACGCTGTTTAAATTCATCCCTAAACTTTGAATGAAATTTTTCGAAAGTCTGTAAACTCCAGATTTTTCTACGTAAAATCGGAACCACTCTCCGGTAGCTAGAACGGAATTAGAAATTCCCGGAACGGAGTTGACATCTAGTGTATGAAAATTAGTTTGACTGTTTCGAGGAGTGATTTGTAAAGATTTAATTCTTTTAAAAGAGTTTCCGTCTTTAATAATAGGGGATAGTTGTAAATAAAGAGATGTTTTATCCCGACCAACAGATTTTCTAACTAAAGCTTTAGTGTTTGGAGGGATGTTGTTTACTTCCAGTGTTCCTAAATCTTCTTTTCTGATAGTTTCAAAAACAATATTAGATACTTCAAGGTCGTTATAAGTTATAAAGTTACTAACAGGAAATTCGTAATTGAAGAAAATCTCATTAGTAGACGGGTCAAAATAATAATATTCTGTTTGAAAATGTGGAACAGAATATTGAATGTTGCTAGAAAATACAAGAGGTGTATTGTCCCATTCCAGAACAATGGTTTGCGATTTTTGCCCGAACAATGTCAGACAAATTAACGAAATAGTAAGGGTGTATAAGGTTTTCATCACTTATCGATAACGAGGCGTTCCAAAAAATATTATTCAGGGGTAAAAATAATTCTTTGTAATCGATTTTTGTATAATAAAACTTTTAAATTTGCGTTCTTTGAACGTAAAGCCATTTTTTGGGCAAGAAAAAAATTTTAAAAAATGTTGCATATTGGTAGTTAATTATTATCTTGCAGCGCTAAAATCAGTAGTGTTAAAACGTATGAAAACAAACAGAGTTCTAATTTTAAATGTGTTTATGCTTGCTGCTTTGTCAGCGGGAGTATCGAGTTGTAGTAAGAGTTCTTCAAAGAATGTTTCTACTGCTACCGGATGGAATATCGATGGTAAGGACGGGGCATTTAAGTATAACTCCAAATTCAAACAGCAAGAAACTCCTATAGGAATGGTAG